>NZ_JBQSYU010000009.1:0-113446 GCF_052379645.1 Arthrobacter sp. 179
CCCGCGCGTGGCGCACCCCCCCCCCCCGCCTGTGTGTGCGCCGGGAGTGCTCAGCGGTGCAGCATGCGCTTGGCCAGGGCATTGCCCAACAGCTGGGCCAGTTGGACGATCACGACGATGACGCCCACGGCCAGCAGGGTGACCGCATAGTTGAACTGCTGGTAGCCGTAGGTGATGGCCAGGTCGCCCAGGCCACCGCCGCCGATGTATCCGGCCACGGCGGACATGTCCACGACCCCGATGAAGATGAACGTATAGCCCAGCACCAGCGGCGCGATCGATTCGCGCAGGACGACGTCGAAGAGCACCCTGCTACGGCTGGAACCCATGGCCCGGGCCGCCTCGACGACTCCGGGATCGACCCCGACGAGGTTCTGTTCCACGATGCGCCCCAGGACCACGGCGGTCATCAGGGTCATGGGGAAGATCGCCGCATTGGTGCCGATGGAGGTGCCGATGACCTGTAGGGTCCACGGACCGACCAGGGAGATGAAGATGATGAACGGGATCGGCCGGACCAGGTTGATCACGAAGTTCAGCACGTTGAACACCACGGTGTTGGCCAGGATGTTCCCCGGCCGGGTGGCGTAGAGCAGGATGCCGATCAGCAGCCCCAGGATCCCGCCGAGGACCATGGTGATGATGACCATGTAGAGGGTCTGTTCGATGGATGAGACCAATAGCGGTCCGAGGGTGCCCCATTCGATCATTGCTTCGCTCCTTCGGCCTCGGGGCCGGCCGGGGTCGACGCGGGCCATTGCTGGACGGTGGTGATCTTCGACAGGCCTTCGACGACGGCATCGACATCGGCCTCGGGTCCTTCCAGGACGTACGTCAGGGACCCGAAGGGGCGTTGGGCGATTTCGGTGACGGAACCGTAGACCACCGAATCATGGACCGCCGGATAGGAGGCCAGGAGCGAGGAGATCTCCCGTTGGTTGGTTCCGGCCCCGGCCCCGGGGGCCTCGGAGATCGTGATGCTGACCAGGCGTCCCGGATGCAGCACCTGCAGGCGGGCCACGGTTTCTGGGCTGGGCCGGTCGGCGATGGTGCTGCTGATGAACTTCTGCGTGGCCGGGTTCTCCGGGAAGGCGAAGACGTCGTAGACGGGGCCGTGTTCGAGCAGGGCGCCTTGTTCCATGACGGCCACGTGGTCGCAGATCGAGCGGACGACGTGCATTTCATGGGTGATGACCACGATGGTGGTGCCGAACTCCTCGTTGACCCGTTTGAGCAGGGCCAACACCTCGGTGGTTGTTTCGGGGTCCAGCGCACTGGTGGCCTCGTCGGCCAGCAGGAGCTCCGGGTTGGTGGCCAGGGCCCGGGCAATGCCCACGCGCTGCTTCTGACCGCCGGAGAGCTGGCTGGGGAACTGCCTGGCCTTCTCGGAGATCCCGACGAATTCCAATAATTCGGCGACCCGGGCCACGCGTTGCTCCTTCGGCCAGCCGGCGACGATGAGCGGGTACTCGACGTTCTTGGCCACCGAGCGCGAGGTGAAGAGGTTGAACTGCTGGAAGATCATGCCGATGCCGCCGCGCAACCCCCGCAGATCCTTCTCGTTCATGCCGGTGAGTTCTCGTCCGTTGACGTCCAGGCTGCCTCCGGTGGGCAGCTCCAGGGCGTTGATCAGACGGACCAGGGTGCTTTTTCCCGCCCCGGAGTAGCCGATGACCCCGGTGATGGAGCCCTGCTGGATATCGAAGGTGATGTCTCGGAGCGCGTGGACGGGGGTACCCTTGGCGGCGCCGCGGCCCGGGTAGGCCTTGGAGACCTGGCGGAAACTGACGATGGATGGCATCGCAGGTCCTTTCTCGCGGAGGATGATGGCGGGGCCCTCGAAGCCATGCCGGCTGCGGCCCCGGGGTGTCCGGTGCCGCAGCCGTGCTGACTCGGTTCGAAGGGGGGCCGGGGGACTACTGGGAATCGGCCTTCATGTTCTCCTCGATGGTCGCCAGGGCGGACTGCAGGTCCTCACCGCTGTTCTCCCTGAATACGCCACCGGTGCCCAGATCCTTCTTGATCGCCTCGACGACCTCGGGGTCGTGGTAGAGCTTGGCGACCTCGAGCAGCGTGGGGTTCGTCTTGTCGGCATCGCGGGCGACGAACGCATTGATGTACGGCTTCGTCGAGTCCGCCTCCGGATCGTCCTGGGCGATGATGTCGTCATCGCTGAGGTCCGCTGCCGCAGCGTAGTTGTTGTTCACGACGGCACCGGCCAACGAGTCCAGGTTCTGTGCGGTCATCTTGGCATCGACGGTGACCACCTTGACCTTGGAGGCTGCCGTGTCCACATCGGTCGGGGTCGACGTGGAATCGGCGCCGCCCTCGACCTCCACGAGTCCCGCGGCCTCCAACACGATCAGCGAACGGGCCAGGTTCACCGGGTCGTTCGGAATGGCGATCTCCGATCCCTTCGGGATCTCCTCGGTGGAGGAGTACTGCGTGGAGTACAACGGCAGCGGGTAGACGGCAGTGCCCCCGATGGGCTGCAGATCCTTGTCGTTCTTCGTGTTGTAGGTGGCCAGGTACTGCAGATGCTGGAACTCGTTGAGATCCAGTTGTTTCTGGTCCAAGGCCGGGTTGGGCTGGTTGTAGTCGGAGAAGTTCTTGAACTCGACGTCCACGCCAGTCTCTTCCTTCACGACCTTCTTGTAGACCTGCCAGTAGGGCTCGGCGCCGTCGGCCACACCGATGGTCACCGTCGTGATGTCATCCGGCAGACTGGACGATGCTTCGGAGGTTCCGCCGCAGGCGCTCAACCCGAGGGCGGTCACCGCCGCGAGGGCTGCAAATTTCGCAAGGGGCAACTGGAATTTAGGCATACAGGGGTTCTTTCCGGCTGGAAGTGAACGGTGTCCCGAAATGGACACCAACAATCGAATGAATCCATTTGATCAACCCCTGCGTGCTTCACGAAATCGAATTCACATATCGAAATATTGGGTCCTGGCGAAGAAACTTCACGAGAATGCGGTTTTGGTCCGAGCCCATGCGATATGAACCCGACGCGCTCTAAGAACGGCCCCATCCGTCCGGCGACGCCCACTTCCGGAAAATTAAGTGATATGTCCCACTATGGGATCGTGCGCCGGCCCCGCTGGTCCGGCCACCGACCCCCTGACTGGGGGTCAGCGGACCGGCCAGGTGCCGTCCACGACCGCCGTCGGATCCTTGCGGCGGAAGAATTCCTGCAGGCTCGCGGCCTGCTCGGCAGCCCATCCGATCAGCAACCGGTGCAGCTCGGCGGGATCCACGGACAGGACCCGTGCGTACTTCGCGACCTGGGCATCGGCCACCCCAACGGTCGCCGCCGCGTCGGCGGCCGAGGAGTGGGCGTTGTTCAACGGGATGCCATAGTGCTCGCACATCGCCGTGAGCGTGCGCTTGCCCCGACGGTACTTATCGACATGCTTGTCGATGATGAACGGATCGATCACCGGGGCCGGCTCCAGGGCGGGAACCCCCTGGCGTTCCGATTCCCGGGCCAGGACGGTGAAGTCATATCCGGCATTGAAGGCCAGCACCGGCATGGTCTGGAACAAGTCGCGCAGATGAGCGGAAATCTCGGCGATGGCAGTGGCGGGATCCTGCCCGGAGGCAACGGCCTGCTCCGTGCTCACCCCGTGCACTGCGGCGGCCTCCTCGGGGATCGGCACTCCGGGGTTCACGAGCCACTCCCGGTGGTTGATGATCTCCTGCCGGCCATTGACGATCACGACGGAGGCGGTCACGATGCGTGCCTCCTGCGGATCCTTGCCGGTGGTCTCGAGGTCGAATGCTGCGCGGGGGAGCTCATGCCAGTTATCCATGTCCCCACGGTATCGTCAGCTGCCGACGATATGGCGCCGGCCCGCCTAAACTGGAACCATGTCAGCCGAATATGCCCGGGCCGTCCATCGGCTGGCCTGTCACATCCCTGCGGGGGCCGTGCTGACCTACGGGGACATTGCCGAGCTGCTCGGCGCCGGTGGCCCCCGTCAGGTCGGCGCCGCGATGGCCCGGTCCGACGGCGCCCTGCCCTGGTGGCGGGTGCTGCGCGCCGACGGAACCCTGCCGGCCGATCTGCAGGCCAGGGCCATCCCGCACTGGATCGACGAATCGATCCCGCTTCGCCACGGACGGGTCCGCGTCCCGGTGGCCCGCTGGCAACCCGACGAGGAGGCCTTCGCGCTCCTCGACGAAGTCGCCGCGGTCCTGGCGTCGGCGACCGTCGTGGAGGAGGCCGCGCCAAAGCGACGGGGGCGCATGCTCTGATGGAGTCCATGGAAACCGTCGAGGACACCGCAGAAAGTTCCCGGCAACGCCTCCGTGAGCTGGTCCCCGGCCACGGCCCGGTGCTTGTCCTGGGAGCACCGGGGACCGGGAAGAGCACGGCGTTGCTCGACGTCGTCGTGCGCAGGCTCGCCGCCGGGCACCGGCCCGAACACCTCCTGGCCATCGCCCCGTCCCGGTCCGCGGCAGCCGATCTGCGCGATCGGCTCTCGGCAGCGACGGATACGACGTTTTCCGAACCTGCGGTACGCACCTGGGCGGCCTACGCCTTCGATCTCATCCGCAGGGCCCGGCTGCTGGGGTACCTGCCCGCCGTCGAGCGCCCCCCACGGCTGCTCTCCGGCCCCGAACAGGACACCCTGATCGCCCAGTTGCTGGCGGGGCATGCCGACGGCATCACCGCGGGCCCCGCCTGGCCGGAGTCGCTGGGCGAAGCCATCGGGACCCGCGGATTCCGCAAGGAGATCCGTGAACTCTTCGACCGGCTGGCCGAATACGGGGTGGAGGCCGGGGACCTGGAGGAACTGGGGGAACGCTGCCTGCGGCCCGAATGGACCGCCTCCGCCGCGCTCTACCAGGAATACCGTGACCTGCTCGACCTCGGCTCCAGCGAGGCCTTCGACCCGGCAGGGCTGATCACCGCCGCCGCCGACCTGCTCGAGGACCATGAGGAACTCCTCGAGGAGGAATGCCAGCGCCTGTCCTTGATCGTGGTGGACGACCTGCAGGAGGCCAACCCCGCCCAGCACCGGCTGCTGCGGTTGCTGGCCGCCGGGCGTGACCTGCTGGCCTTCGCCGCCCCGGATAATGCCGTCCTGGGGTTCCGGGGCGCGCGTCCCGACTTGCTGGGCCGGTTCGAAGGCGATTACGGAACCGATAGGAACCCCGCCGAGCGGATCGAACTGGGGACCTCATGGAGGATGAACCCGGCGATCGCCGAGGCCTGGACGCGGGTGGCCGGACGCATCCCGGTCACCACGGGCCACTCGGGGCGCCGACTCGTGGAGCGCCCGCAGGCGCCGACCGGAGACGACGAGCGGGAAGCGGTGGAAGTCCATCTGGTCGAATCACCCGTCCACGAGCTACGGCTGGTGACCCAGCGGCTCCTGGAAGAACACCTGATGCGCGGCCGGTCCCTGGACTCGATGGCCGTCATCGTCCGCAATGGTGGTCTGGTCGCCGAGGTTTCCCGTCATCTGGCGAGCCAGGGCATTGCCGTGGACGTCCCGCAGGCGGAGGTGCCGTTGCGGGAGGAACCGGCGGTGCGCCCGTTGCTGACCCTCCTGCGCGTGGCCTTGGACACGGCGGGGGGTCCCGACGGGAGCGAAGGAACCGGGGAGCCGGCCCCGGAACCGGCGGCATACCTTCCGGATGCCGGGGTCGTCGAGGCCCTGCTCTCCTCGCGCTACGGGGCCTCCACCGCCTTGGACATCCGTCGGCTCCGACAAGTCCTGCGCCGCCGCGAACGCGTGGCCGGAGGACGACGCTCCAGCACCGAACTACTGCGCGGGATCTTCACCGATCCGCAGGCCCTCGGCGGCCTGGGCCGGGAAGGTCGCGGCGCCGAACGACTGGGACGGATGCTCACCGCGCTGGTCGCCGAACTCGCGGTACCCACCGCCAACGCCGAGACCGCCCTCTGGGCCCTGTGGTCGGCCTCCGGAATGGAAAACACCTGGCGTCAGGCCGCCCTGGATGGCGGGGCCGCGGGGGCCCGGGCCGATCATGATCTCGACGCGTTGATGGCGCTGTTCCAGGCCGCGGAACGTTTCGTGGACCAGCTTCCCGGCTCGACGGTTGGCCAGTTCGCCGATCACGTGCTCAGCCAGGAACTGCCGATGGACACCCTGGCCTCCCGCGGGGGCAACGGCGCCTCCGTCGCGGTGACCACCCCCGCCGGTGCGGTCGGCCACGAATGGGATCTGGTACTGGTGCCCGGACTTCAGGAGGGGATCTGGCCCAATACGCGCCTTCGGGGGGAACTGCTGGGCAGCAGCGCCCTGGCCGATGTCATCGAACACGGACCGGCCATCCTGCGCCAGCGTGACCCTGCCACCCGATTGAAGGCCACCCGGGCCGACGAACTGCGCACCTTCGCCAGTGCGCTATCCCGCGCCCGGGACGGATTGGTGTGCCTCGGGGTCGCTTCCGAGGACCAGCAACCCTCCCAGTTCCTGGATCTGGTCCTGCCCTGGACCTCCCAGGAAACCCCGCGACCGATCACCGCGGTGCCGCGTGAACGCACGTTGGCCTCCCTGGTCGCCTTGTTGCGCCAGCGTCTGGAAGCCGGCAGCACCGCCACGGACCCGGGACCGGCAGCCATCGACGCGGCAGCCGTCCTGGCCCGATTGGCGGATCAGCCCGAACACGTCCGCGGAGCAGCCCCCGCCCAGTGGTGGGGGCTCAAGCCGGCGAGCACCGACGCCCCGGTGAACCCCGAGGGCGAGCCGGTCCGGGTCTCACCCTCGCGGGTCCAGGCTGCCTTGGAATCCCCGCTCGACTGGTTCGTCCAGGCCGCGGGCGGGGAACCGGCGACGGATCTGGCCCGCAGTCTGGGGACCCTGGTGCATGCGATCGCCGAGGACCTGCCGGCCGCCACCGGGAACGAATACCTGGAGGAACTGGATCGCCGCTGGCCGGATCTGGATCTGCCCTCGAACTGGGAAACCGCGAAGGACCACGAGCGGGCCGAAACGATGCTGCGCAAACTCGCCCAATACGCGATCCTCATGCGGAGCCATGACCGCACGCTGCTGGCCAGGGAGCAGTCCTTCGACGTCGAAATCGCCGATGCAGAGATCACCGTCCGGCTGCGCGGGGTCATCGATCGGCTGGAGGTCGACGCGGACGGCCGCGCCTACGTGATCGACCTCAAAACCGGGAAATCCGCGCCGACGAAGGCCGACGTCGAACGCAACCCCCAACTGGGCAGCTACCAGGCCGCCGTGTTGGCCGGGGGGTTGGGCGCGGAGCTGCCCCAGCAGCCCGGCGGCGCCGCCCTGGTCCAGTTGGGTACCACGACCAAGAGCCCGGGGGAGCAAGCCCAGGACCCCGTCGGCGCCGAGGACTGGGCCACCCCACTGGTACTGAGCGCCGCCCGGTTGATGGCCGGCAACGAATTCCACACCCGGCACGACCCCTCCAAGGCGGGGCGCAGCGGCAGCGGCTGCCGGCTGCCGGCCGTGTGTCCCTTATGTGATGAAGGACGGCAGGTCACCGAATGAACCACGAGCACGACCTGGCACTCCCGCAGCAGGAATCCGCTGCCGGCCGCCGCTACACCCCGGAGGAGCTGGCCGAACTGCTGGGCCAGCACCAGCCGACCGCCGAACAGGCGGCCATCATCTCCTCCGAACTGGCTCCGATGCTTGTGATCGCCGGCGCCGGATCCGGAAAAACGGCGACCATGGCCGACCGGGTGGTCTGGCTCGTGGCCAATGGGCTGGTCAGGCCGGATGAGATCCTCGGGGTCACCTTCACCCGCAAGGCCGCAGGGGAACTGGCCCAACGCATCCGGGCGCAGTTGGCCCGTCTGGCCGAGAGCGGGATCGTCCCGCCGGGAGATGACGATGCCCCGCTGGAACCGGAGGTCTCGACCTACCATTCCTACGCCAACGCCCTGGTGCAGGATCATGGCCTGCGCATCGGGGTCGAATCGGACACCGCGCTGCTGGGCAGCGCCCAGGCCTGGCAATTGTCCCTGAAGGTCGTCCAGGAGTACGACGGCGACCACGAACACCTGCGCGTGGCGAAGTCCACCCTGGTCGATGCGGTCGTGCAGTTCGCCGGGGAATGTGCCGAACATCTGGTGGATCCCCTCCAAGCCCGCGACCATGTACTCGCCGAAGTCGACCATCTGTCCGCGCTTCCCTACCGCGTCGGCAAGGAAGCCAAGCCCTCCCAACCCGCCCTCAAGCTCCTGGACAAGCTCAGGACCCGGGCCACGGTGGCGGATCTTGCCGTGCGGTATGCCCGGGCGAAGGCCGAACGCAATGTCCTGGACTATGGGGACCTGGTGGCCCTGGCCGCCCGTATAGCCAGAACCGTACCCACGGCGGGGGAGGTTGAACGAGACCGGTTCAAGGTCGTGCTCCTGGACGAGTTCCAGGACACGTCCCACGCCCAGATGGTGCTGTTCTCACAACTGTTCACCGGAGGCCATGCGGTCACGGCCGTCGGGGACCCCAACCAGTCGATCTATGGTTTCCGGGGGGCCTCGGCCGGCCAACTCTTCCGCTTCCCCCAGGAGTTCCCGGCCACCGGTCCCGACGGCAGGCCCACCCCCTCGGCGGTGGCGTTCCTGACCACCGCCTGGCGCAACTCGGTGAACGTCCTCGAAGCCGCCAACGCCGTATCGGCCCCGCTGAACCGTGAAGACCCGAACCGGGCCTCGGGTTCCATCGCCGTCCCCGCGCTGGTCCACAGCCCCTTCGCCGGAACCGGCCGGGTCGAACTCGCCCGCTTTGCCACGAGTGCCGAGGAGGCAACTGCTCTCGCAGGCCGCCTCCTGAGCGAACGCGGGGCGTTCACCTCGGCGTTCGGGCGCCATCCGACCATGGCCGTCCTGTGCCGGACCCGGGCCGCCCTGGCGGGCATCGCCGAGGCCCTGACCCAGCGCGACATCCCCTACGAGATCGTCGGGTTGGGCGGGCTGCTGGCCATGCCGGAAATCGTCGATCTCGTCTCGACGCTGCGGGTCCTGGTGGACCCGCTGCGCTCCGATGCCCTGTTGCGGTTGCTCGCCGGTGCCCGCTGGAGGCTGGGCCCCGCCGACCTGATGGCCTTTGCCGATTGGTCCCGGTTCCTGGCCCGACGCCGTGAAGCAGCCATCCGCGAGGCCCGCGACATCGATACCACCACCGCGGACAGTGCCGCGGTGGACAGCCAAACCGAAGCCCGCAGCGAGCTGGCCGAGGAAGCCAGTCTCGTCGAAGCGCTCGATCGGCTCCCCCCACCGGAGTGGACGTCCTCGGCCGGACGGAGCCTGACCTCCACCGCCCTGGACCGGCTGCACACACTCCAAGCCGAGATCCGCTATCTGCGCAGCTTCGCCGACGACGATCTGCCGTCCCTGCTGCATGAGGTCGAACGCACCTTGTTGCTCGACATCGAGGTCGCCGCCAAACCCGGCGTCGGTATCCATACGGCACGACGCCACCTCGACGCGTTCGCCGAGGTCGCCGCCGGATATTCCGATACTGACCTGGGAGCCGATCTGAGCGGATTCCTGGTCTGGCTGGATGCTGCCGCAGCCAAGGAAGGCGGTCTGGAGATCGTCCAGCAGGAAGCCAGTAGCGAAGCCGTGCAACTATTGACCATCCACGCTTCCAAGGGATTGGAATGGGATGTCGTGGCGATCCCGGGAATGAACGAGGGCATCTTCCCCTCCTCGACCGACTCCCGATGGACCAAGGAAGACGGCTCCCTGCCCTGGCCGCTGCGCGGTGACCGGCACGACCTGCCCCAATGGGATACCGATCAGCCCAGCCTCTTCGAAGCCGTCGTCGCCGAAGCGATATTCCGTGATGACGTCCTGGCCCACGGGGAAAACGAGGAACGACGGCTGGCCTACGTCGCACTGACCCGGGCCAAGGACCTGCTGCTGTGTTCGAGTACGGTCTGGACCGGATCGCGGTCCAAACCGACCGGGCCCTCCGTGTTCCTGAACGAGCTGCTCCCGTTGGCCCAGGCCCCCACGCCGCGGGCCACCGTCCCCGTCTGGTGCGAGGACGACCAAGCACCCGGGCAGAACCCCTTCCGGGAGGATCCGCTCGAATCCAGCTGGCCCTACGACCCGCTCGAAGGCCCCGTCGTCTTCCGGGCCGGGGTGGCCCAGCCCAAGCCGCGGGGACGGCGCGGCCCACTCGAGGCCGCCGCGGCCCTGGTGCACGAGCAGCTCGAACTACGGGCCGTCCCCGGAGCCGACGACGAGACCCCGGTGACCACCGAAGACGGGGCAGCGTGGAACCACGAGGCCTCGTTGTTGTTGGCGGCCCGCCGGGAACGGGAGGCCTCGCGGGAAACCGCGGCGGTGCCCGAGCATGTGCGCGCCTCGCTTTTCGTCGATCTGGCCACCGATGCCGGACAGGTCCTGGGCCAGATGCGTCGACCGGTCCCGCGACGCCCCGGTGTTGCCGCCCGGAAGGGCACCGCGTTCCACGCCTGGATCGAGGACCACTACGGCTCCACCGGGATGCTTGACCTGGGGGAGTTCCCCGGGGCGGCCGATGCCTATGTGGAGGACATGTACGGGCTGGAGGAGATGAAAACCGAATTCCTGGCCTCGGAATGGGCGACCCGGCAGCCGGCCTACGTCGAGGTCCCGTTGGAGACCCGCGTCGGACCGGTCAGCGTACGCGGTCGGATCGACGCGGTGTTCAAGGAGCTCGACGCCGACGGCAGAACGGTATGGACACTCGTGGATTGGAAGACCGGGCGGGTACCCACCGGGCGGGATCTGGAGATCAAATCCCTGCAGTTGGCGGTCTACCGCCTGGGCTGGTCGCGCCTGCACGACGTCCCGTTGGAGGACGTCGAGGCAGCGTTCTACTACGTCGGCCAGGGGCGGACGATCCGGCCCGCCCGGTTGGCGGATGCGGAGGAGCTCGAAGAACTGATCACGACCTCGATGGCCGACCTCGACCCGAGCTGAGGATTACTTCGAATCCGTGGAAGGGCCGGACTTCTCCGAGGACTCGATGACGATCATCGGCATCGCATCGGTCTCCAGCCCGGAGGCAACGGTGTCGGACGGCGGAGTTTGCTGGGCATCGCTGCCGGCATCCGTTGGTGCGGGGGAGTCCTCGTCGTCGATATCGGCATCGCGCAGGAAGGCCGGCTCCTCCTCATCCTGGACGGGCGCAGCGTCATCCTCTGCGGCGCCGGAGGGATCCGCAACGGGATCACCGGAGTCCGTGTTGGAGACCTCGGCGGGATCGCTGGTGGAGGGGGCGTCGGAGTCTTCGTCCGTGGGCAGGCCCTCGGGGGAGGCGGGGGCGACCCGTGGTTTCGGCGGCACATTCGGAGGCGCAGGGACTCCCGGGGGCCCTTCGTCGGCGGGAGTTGACGGGAGATCGGTGGCCTCCTGGTCCTGAAGGGCAGCGTCGAGGTCCGGGGCATCAGTCCCGTTCGATTCGTCGTCGTCCTCGGGAATCGGCTGCCCGTTGATATCCATGCGGGGCGGGTCCACGATGCTGATCGGCTGGCCGCCGTACTCGGAGATGTCTTCGTCGAGATCGCGCAGCATCTGTTCGCCTTCGGCAATGCGTTCGGCATCGTTGGTCGCCAGTCCGCGGGAAAGCCATTGGGCCAACGCGAATTCGGCCGCCAGAGCGGCACGGCGCATGATGTGCGGGTCGGCCAGTTCGCCGCGTGCGGCGGTGTAGGCCTCGACGACGGTGTCGGTGAAGGACTGTTCGTGGGCGGCTGCGAGCCAGGCGAAGTCATCGGCCGGGTCCCCGATGCGCACATCGGTCCAGCCGATCACGGCGGCCACCTTGCCGTGTTCGATCAGCAGGTTGTCCTCGTGGACATCCCCGTGGACCACGCGCGGGTTGAAGCGCCACAACGCCACATCCTCCAAGGCGTGCTCCCAACGGCGGAGCAGCCGCGGGGGGATTCGCCCCGTCATGGCGGCCTGATCGAGCTCGTTGAGCTTGCGTTGACGGAATTCCTCGGCGGTATAGACCGGTAGGTCGGCCCGATCGACCAGTTCCTCGGGCAACGCGTGGATGGCGGCGATGATGCGGCCGATATCCGCTGCGGTGGAGCCACCGGCGGCCACCAGTTCGTCGAGGTCCATCACTTGGCCGGGCAGGTGGTTGTAGACGAAGGTGCGCAGGCTTCCCTGACGCACGGTCCCGGCCACGGAGGGCAGCCTGAAGGGCAACGAGGCGCGGATGCCGGGGGTGAAGGAACGCAGTGCGGTGAGCTCGGTCTCCAACCGCATGCTGGATTCCTGGTGACGGGGTGAACGCACCCTCCAGCGGTTCTTCTGCGCGTCGATGACCAGCGCCGAATCGAAGTCATCGGGATCATCCGCGATGCCGGCGACGCGGGCAGGAGTCAACCCCGGCACCGCTGCGGTCGCGATGGCGGCCAGTTCCATGGGAGAACGTTTCACGTACACAACCGTATGCCGCGAAGTGCCCCGCGGCCACGCCTCGTCGACGGCGAGTCGCCTGAATGACGGCCACTACACAGTTATTACACAACCAATGGGTGCGCTCGTGATCCAGCACACCCCGTGGTCCGCTTCCGGCAGGGCAGCGGCGTCCACAGCGGTGACCTGCGGATATGCGGGCCGGGGGCCAACCTCAGTACGGTAGGACCATGACTTCTTCCCACGATCCCGTTGCCGAGGCCGCTCCCGATCTCCCGCTCCTGGGGCGACTTCCATTGGCCCGGACCGAAGTGGACCGGGGGTGTGAACGCCGGCAGGAAGAAGGCTGGCTCGATTCCTTGCTGGAGGACGGAGGGACCAAGGCCCTCCTCCTGGTCAACGGCCGGACCCCGGTCCGCGACGGTGAATTGGCCCTCGTGGGAACCGAGGGCCTGCCGGAGGACTGCCGTTGGGTGTACCTGGGGCGTTCGGACGGGCGGGAGATCGTGCTGGCCGACCTCGACAAGGCCCCAGCGCAGGCTCCCGTCGATGCCGACTGGTTGGGGCTGCGCGATGTCGCCGCCGGACTGGGTGCCCGCGATGCCGGGCTGTTCGTCGAGGCGGTGGCCATCGCCAACTGGCATGCCAGCCACACCCATTGCCCGCGCTGCGGAACACCGACCGACGTCGTGCACAGCGGCTGGGTCAGGATCTGCCCGCAGGATGGTTCACAACATTTTCCCCGGACCGATCCGGCGGTCATCGTCGCCATCACCGACGCCGAGGACCGGCTCCTGCTGGGGGCGAACGCCCAATGGGGCGGCCGGCGGTATTCGACCCTGGCTGGATTCGTGGAACCGGGGGAGTCCCTGGAGGAAGCCGTGGAACGCGAGATCGGGGAGGAGGCCGACGTCCGGGTCCACTCGATCCGGTACGCCGGTTCACAACCCTGGCCGTTCCCGTGCTCACTCATGCTCGGATTCACGGCGAGGGCCGAGACCGCGACGGTCGCCCCCGACGGCGAAGAGATCATCGACCTGCGCTGGTTCACCCGGGAGGAACTGGCCAGGGAGGTCACCGACGGCACCATCGGCGTCCCTTCGGGCGTCTCGATCTCCAGTGCCCTCATCGAACATTGGTACGGTGGGCCGCTGCCCGAACCGCGCCGGATGGAGAACTAAACGCATGACCACATTGGAAGAGCGCATCCTTGGCGGCCTTGACGAGGAGCAGCGCAGCGTGGCGACCACGCTCAACGGGCCGCTCTGCGTCCTGGCCGGGGCCGGAACCGGCAAGACCCGTGCCATCACCCACCGCATCGCCTACGGCGTGCACACCTCGGTGTACAAGCCCAACCAGGTCCTGGCCGTGACCTTCACCTCCAGGGCCGCCAGCGAGATGCGCACCCGGCTGCGTGACCTCGAAGCCGGCGGCGTCCAGGCCCGGACCTTCCACGCCGCGGCCTTGCGCCAACTGCAATACTTCTGGCCGCAGGCCATCGGCGGGCAGCTGCCGTCGATCGTGGGGCATAAGGCCCAGCTCGTGGCTGAAGCAGCCCGCCGGCTACGCATCTCCACCGACCGGGCCTCCATCCGCGACATGGCCGCCGAAATCGAATGGGCCAAGGTCTCGATGCACACCCCCGAGGGGTACGTCGCGGCGGCCTCGGGACGGGCCGAGGCCGCCGGCTTGGACCCGCGTACCGTGGCCCGGCTCTTCCAGTCCTATGAGGACGTGAAATCCGATCGCCATGTGATCGACTTCGAGGACGTGCTGCTGTTGACCGTGGGGATCCTGGACGAGGACCCCCGGGTGGCTGCCTCGGTGCGGGAGCAGTACCGGCATTTCGTCGTCGACGAGTACCAGGACGTCTCACCGCTGCAACAGCGGTTGCTCAAGCTCTGGCTCGGTGGGCGGGACGAACTGTGCGTGGTCGGCGATGCCAGCCAGACCATCTACTCCTTCACCGGGGCCACCCCCTCCCATCTGCTCGACTTCACCCTCGAGTATCCGCAGGCCCCGGTGGTCCGCCTGGTCCGCGACTACCGCTCCACCCCCCAGGTCGTGAACCTGGCCAACAGTCTGCTGGCCTCCCGCCGCCTCGAACATGGGGTCGCCGGCCGCGACGTGCAGTGGGCGACGCCGCTGGAACTGCTCGCCCAACGAGAGCCGGGCCCCGAACCGGCGTTCACCGAATGCAGCGACGACGAGGCGGAGGCCGCCCATGTGGCCCGCACCATCGGCACATTGATCCAGGACGGCGTGGAACCGGCGCAGATCGCCGTGCTGTTCCGGACGAATGGACAGTCCGAGGCCTACGAACAAGCCCTCTCGGGGGCGGGGATCGGCTACCAGCTGCGGGGCGGGGAGCGTTTCTTCCAACGTAGGGAGGTCCGTGACGCGGTACTGGCCCTGCGTGCCGCCTCGCGTCAGCCGGCGGACGACGCCGTACCCCAGCTCTGCCGTGATGTGCTGGCTTCGCTGGGTTATTCCCCGCAGGCTCCCACCAGTGGCGGGGCAGTGCGTGAACGCTGGGAATCGCTCTCCGCGCTGGTCGCGCTCGCCGACGAGCTCTCCGCAGCCCGGGCCGACCGCGAAACACCATTCACCTTGTTGGAGTTCGTGGCCGAACTTGATGAACGGGCGACCACCCAACACGCGCCGACTGTCCAGGGGGTCACCCTGGCGTCGTTGCACTCGGCCAAGGGGCTGGAGTGGGATGCCGTGTTCCTGGTCGGGCTCAGCGAGGGGCTGATGCCGATCTCCTTCGCCGAGGACCAGGGCGACTATGACGAGGAGCGCCGGTTGCTCTATGTGGGCATCACCCGGGCCAGGAAGCAGTTGTCGCTGACCTGGTCCACGGCGCGGACCCCGGGAGGGCGGGCCAGTCGACGGCCCTCGCGTTTTTTGGACGGGCTGCGTCCGGCCTCCTCCTCCCGGGCCGCGGCCCGGCCCGCGGGCGGCGGTTCTAAACGACGCAAGGCGGCCACCCCGCCGACCTGCCGGGTCTGTGGAACCTTGTTGGGCAGCCCTGCCGAGCGCAAACTCGGTCGGTGCCTCGACTGCCCCTCGAGCTACGACGAGGCGGTGTACGAGGCCCTGCGCGAATGGAGGTTGAAGACCTCCAAGGAGGCCGAGGTGCCCGCCTTCGTCGTGTTCACCGACGCAACGCTGATGGCCATTGCCGAAGCCATGCCCTCCGATCCCTCGGCACTGTCCAAGGTATCCGGGGTCGGGTCGGCCAAGCTGGAACGCTACGGCCAGGACGTCCTGGACATCCTGGGCACGGGGTCCGCCCCGGCCTGAGACCACCGGTCAGGCGGCGGGAACCATGCAGGTGCAGTCGGAACGCGGCTGGACCGGGACCCGCTGCACGCCACCGGTCGCCAGATCGATGGTCAGCATGGCGTCGGCGGTGGAGGGGACATTGACCCCGTCCAGCAACATCAGGATCTGTACGGCAGCCAGCCCGGCGGCGGTGCAGGAGAGCGCCAACTCGGCGGTCGAACTCCCCGGTCGGGGCGTCCCTGCGGCCCGGGGGCCCGCCATCGGGGCCCCGACAGGTGGTTGGGCGCAATCCAGACAGGTCGTCAGCCCGGGGATGACCAGCGGTCCGACGCGTGCCCAGGCCGGACCGAACACCACCGGCAGGTGGGGCATGCGGGTCCCCGCCAGATGGGCGGCCCATGATTCGGGCAGGGCGTCGCAAGCGGTCACCACCGTGATCCGGGCTCCCACCCCGGAGGAATCGGGGCCCGGAGCCCATCCGGAGAGCCGGGTACGGGGCCATTGCTGGCCCAGCCGGTGGGCCAGGGCGACGGTGCGCGATTTACCCAGATCGGCCATCCGCAACGGACCGATGCCGATGTCACCGGCGAGGACCGGATGCTCGTCGTTCAGGTAGAGCCCACCGATCCCGCTGGCTGCCAGCAACGAGGCGATGGTCTGACCGCAGCGGCCCAGGCCGTGGATCCGGGCGGCGGAGCGGGACCGTTGCCGGACCAGTTCCCCGGCCGGTGCCGTATAGGCCACCGAATATGCATTGACGTCAGGGACCAGACTGGCCCCCAGGGCGCCGGGCAGCCGGTAGGAATCCTCCAGGACCGGAGCCAGCAAGTCGAGGAGTTCGCGGCGCCGGCGCGGGCCCGGATCGGGGCTGAGCGAGCCGTGCGGCGGTGGCTCGACGGTACTTCCGTCCTCGGTGGCCAGCCAGTGGATGTACTGCTGGTCGACGGGGGTCAGCCCGGTCATCCACAGTCCGTCGCCTGGGGCTCCAATCCGAAGTGAGGTCTCGGTTACGCTGACGATCTGAAGTCCGGGGATGATGCGCATGTTCGCCTCCAGCGATTCTGCCGGAAGGGTTCCGGTGGGGATATCCTGACAGGTCCGGTGCGCTGGAATCCGGGTTTCCACAGCTTCTGGTGGGCGAGTGGCCACCGCGGCATACGACGACGAGAAACGAGGAACCACCATGGTCCAGCGACCGACCGAACGCGAACTGGTCACCGCCGACGGGGTGAATGTGCGCGTGCTGCGTTCGGCCCGGCGGCGCCGCACGGTCTCCGGTGTCTGGAAGGACGGGGCCGCGGTGATTTCCATCCCGGCCACCCTGAGCCTGCGGCAGGAAAACGACTGGGTCGACCGGATGGTCCCTGACATCCTGGCCCGGCGGGCGAAGGCCCTGGGGAAGTTCGGCGAAAACGCGGATACGGAACTGATGCAGCGGGCCCAGCGCCTGAACCGGAAGTACCTGCAGTCACGGGCCGAACCGTTGTCGGTGAAATGGGTGACCAACCAGAACACCAGATGGGGGTCGACCTCCACCGGCTCGGGGGCGATACGGCTGAACCATCGGTTGCAGCAGATGCCGTCCTGGGTGCAGGACTACATCCTCGTCCATGAACTCGCCCATCTCATCGCCGAGGACGGTCACGGCCCCCAGTTCAAGGCCCTCGAAGCCCGCTTCGAACGGCTTGACGAGGCCAAGGCCTACCTCTGGGGCGTCAGTTTCGGCATGGCGCAGGAGCAGGAAACGGAGGGGACCCATCGGGGGCCTCCCCGGGCCGGTAGCGGCCCCGGAGATCGTGAAGGAGCCGACGGGGCCGGAGGGTGGGATGAGGAGCCGTCCGATGATTGGACCGACTGAAACGGCCGGTGGCGTCCGCAGGGACGACACCGGCCGTTTCAGTCCTCACACCCGGCTGGGTGTGAGGCGGGGGGATAGCACGGGCTGAAGGTCAGCGGGGCGTCTCGGGGCCCTGCCCGGGGTCCGACCCATCCTCGGGGGAGTCGGGGTCCCCGTCGTCGGAGGAATGATCTTCATCGGAGGCCCCGGGCGTCTGCTCGGGTTCGTCGTAGCCGCCGTCGAGCAACCGGTTCAGGGCCTCATCCATCTCGCCAGCCGAGGCTTCAGCCAGGGCCCGCCGCGAGGAGAATCCCTCGGGATCGTCGAGATCCTCGGCGGCCGGCATCAGATCCGGATGCTGCCAGACGGCGTCCCGACCTTCCATTCCACGCTCATCCTTGAGGATCGACCACAGCGTGGCGGCATCGCGCAGCCGACGTGGACGCAATTCGAGGCCAACCAGGGAGGCGAAGGCCTGCTCGGCGGGCCCGCCGGTGGCCCGGCGCCGCCGGACCGTCTCACGCAGGGCGGGTGCGGAGGGCAGATTGGCTGCCGCCTCGGCCACGACCTCATCGACCCAGCCTTCGATCAAGGCCAATGCCGTTTCGAGCTTGGCCAGTGCCGCCTCCTGGGCCCCGGTGCGCTGGGGCATGAAGAGCCCCTCCGTCACGGCCCCTTGGATGGATTCGGGATTGGACGGGTCGATGTCGCGGATGGCTTCCTCGACCCTGGACATGTCGATGTGGATTCCGCGGGCGTAATCCTCGATGGCTCCTAGCACATGGGCCTGCAACCAGGGGACCCGCTGGAAGAGTCGGGCGTGGGCTGATTCGCGCAACGCGGCAAAGAGCATGACCTCTTGTTCGGGGATGTCCAGACCCTCGCCGAAGGCCGCCACGTTGGTGGGCACCAGGGCCGGCGCATCCGTGGTGAGCGGAATCCCGATATCAGTGGATCCGAGCACGTCCTTGGCCAGGCCGCCGACGGCCGTACCCAGCTGCATGCCGAACATGGCGCCGCCGAGGTTCTGGAACATGCCCTGGGCGGAGCCGAGCATGGACTTCATTTCCTCGGGGACCTGATCGCGCATGGCGGTACTGATCGCCTGCGAAACGCTGATCGCCACGGGTTCGGTGAGTTTCTTCCACCGTGGCAGGGTCTTCTCGACCCACTGGGCCCGCGAATAGGAGGAGAAACCCGAGGCCGAGGCCTCGAAGGTGGTGGCCTGATCGAGCCACAGATCGGCCAGTCGACCCGCTTCGGTGATGGCTGCGGCCCGCGCCGTGGTCACGCTGGGGTCGTCCCCGGAGGCTGCCTGGCGGGCGGTGTCCTGGGCCAGCTTCCAATTCACGGGGCTTCCGTCGCCGGAGGACATGGCACCCATCATGGCCTGCATCTGGGCCATCATCGCCTGCATGGCGGCCGGATCCGAGGGCATGCCCATGGCACCGAACTGCTTCTGCAGATCGGCGGGGTCCATGCCCGGAGGAAGCTGGCCACCGAAAAGGTTGGAGAGCATCTCCGAAAAGGGGTCGTTGCTGCCGGAATCATCCGGGTCGTCAGAGCCGTCTGGGCGGTTGTTCGGGGGGTTCTCAGCCATGCACCCACGGTACCCCCGGACCGTGGACGGCCACGAGGGATGAAACGGCAGGTTCGCTGTCGGCACAGCGAAAACAAGGACTTACCTTGTAGCCTTGGGGGGATCTAATGCGCACCGGCCTGCGGGTCGGCGAAAAGCCGGAAGGAAAGACAACCACGGTGACCCAGCCGCAGGACCCCCAGGAGCGCGCCACCCACGAGCCGGCGCCGGAAAACGAACCGCCCCCCGTCCGCCCGCGCCGGAGCCAGCGGCGGCTGATCACGGCGACCTGCCTGGCCGTCGTGCTCGCGTTCGTGGCGCTGGCCCTGCCCACTCCCTATGTCGTGGAGGCCCCGGGTCCGGCCGTCAACACGTTGGGCAAGGAACACGGCAAACAACTCATCGAGGTCTCCGGACACAAGACCTACCCCACTAGTGGTTCCCTGGACCTGACGACCGTCTACGTCCTGGGCGGGGCGCAGGGGAAGACCTCCTTCTTCAGGGTGCTCCAGGCCTGGGCGGATCCGAGCGAGGACGTCTATCCGGAGGAAGCGCTGTACCCGCGCACCGCCACCAGCGAGCAGATCAGTGACAACAACGCCGCCGAGATGGACGATTCCCAGCAGAGCTCGGTAGCCGCGGCCCTGGGGGACCTGGGGATCGACTACGAACAGGAACTCACGGTGGCCGGGCTGGCCAACACCACGAATAAGGGCCTGCTGCAGACCGACGACGTCCTGCGGCGGATCGACGGCCGCCCCATCACCGATCTGGACATGCTCCGGTCCGCGCTGCAGGATTCCTCCGAGGGGAAACCCCGGTTGGAGATCGAACGGGCCGGCCAGGAAAAAAAGCTCACCGCGAAGACCACGGTCTCCGACGACGGGAAACACCAACTCGGCGTCTACCTGGGCACCCGGTACACCTTCCCCTTTGATGTGAAGTTCACCCTGTCCGATATCGGCGGGCCCAGCGCCGGGATGATGTTCGCCCTGGGAATCATCGATACGCTCACCCCCGAGGATCTCACCGGAGGCAACAACATCGCCGGAACGGGGACCATCGACGCAGACGGGAAGGTGGGCCGCATCGGAGGCATCGCCCAGAAGCTGGTAGGTGCCAGGGGCGGAGGCGCGGATTACTTCCTGGCCCCCGCCGGCAACTGTGGCGATATCGACGGACGCGTGCCGGACGGGCTGACCGTCGTCAAGGTCTCCACCCTCGAACAGGCGCGCCAGTCGGTGGAATCCATCGCCTCTGGAGCCGACCCGGAGACCCTGTCGACCTGTGGTTCGTGAATGTTTCTGCTGTGAAACCCACGCAACACCCCCCGGGGGGTTAGCGAGTTGACCTGACTCAAGGCAGAATGGGCGAGTGTGCTCCTGCCTACTGTGGGTGCGCGGTAGCTCGTACCAACGATGAGGTTCAATAAGTGAGTTTTGGTCCTGACAACCCGTTCGGCCGACGACCCCAGGGTTCCGGCGATGACGAAGGCGGCGGCCAGCAACGCCCCGCGCCCACCAATAAGAAGCCATCGCCGCTGGTGCCCACCATCGTGGCCATCGGCATCCTGGTGGCCGCGTTCATCTTCTTCGCGAATATCTACGCCGACGTCCTCTGGTACAACCAGGTCGGCTACGGGCAGGTGTTCTGGACCGAACTGCTCACCAAGGTGGCCATTTTCGTGGTGGCCTTCCTGATCATGGCCGCAGCCATCCGGGCCAGTCTGCAGATCGCTTTCAAAACCCGTCCGGTGTACGCCCCTGACATGCAGATGCAGGACAACATCTCCCGCTACCAGGCCCAGCTGGAGCCGATCCGCCGCCTGCTGATGTGGGGGATCCCGCTGGTGATCGGCGCCTTCGCCGCCACCGCCCTGGCCTCCCAGTGGCAGACCGTGTTGTTGTACATCAACCGGGTTCCCTACGGGGAAGTGGACCCCCAGTTCAACCTGGACCTCTCCTTCTACATGAACTCGCTGCCCTTCTACGGGCTGCTCGTCGGCTTCCTGATCAGCGTCGTGTTGATCGCCGGCATTGCCGGGCTGCTGACCCACTACCTCTATGGGGGCATCCGCATCCAGGAACGCGGTGGAGTCACCATCTCCCGCTCGGCCCGGCTGCATGTCTCCATCGCCGCCGCCTTGTTCCTGCTGCTCCAGGGCGCCAACTTCTGGCTTGACCGCTACTCCACGCTGGAGGACCAGGGCGGACGCGTCGCCGGCGCGCTGTACACCGATGTGCATGCCGTCATCCCCACCAAGACGATCCTGGTCGTCGCCGCGGTCCTGGTGGCCGTGTTGTTCGTGGTCGGCGCCATCATGGGCCGGTGGAAGCTGCCGCTGATCGGCACGGCCATGCTCGTGGTGACCGCCCTGGTCGCCGGCGGGGTCTACCCGATGCTGGTGCAGCAATTCCAGGTCGTCCCCTCCGAGAAGACGCTCGAACAGCCCTACATCAAGAAGAACATCGAGATGACCCGTCAGGCCTACGGCCTCTCCGACGTGGAGTCGAGCAACTACGATGCCACCATCGACACGGCCAAGAACGCCCTGTCCAAGGACAAGGCCACCACGACGAACATCCGCCTGCTGGACCCCGATCTGGTCTCCGATGCCTTTGCCCAGCTCCAGCAGTTCCGTACGTACTACAAATTCGCCCCGACCCTGAACGTCGACCGCTATGAGGTGGACGGCAAGACGGAGGATACGGTCATCGCCGTCCGCGAGGTCAACGTCGATCCGACCGACAGCTGGGTCAACCAGCACGTGACCTACACCCACGGCTACGGTGCCGTGGCCGCCTACGGCGCCAAGGTCGCGGCCGGTGGGCGCCCCGACTTCATGCTCTCCGGGATCCCGACCACCGGCGTGCTGGCCGACGATTCCACCTACGAGCCCCGGATCTACTTCGGTGAATTCTCTCCGGAATACTCGGTGGTCGGTGGCCCCGACGACTGGACCGCCCGCGAACTGGACCACCCCTCGGACCAGTCCGGAGAGGGCGACGCCAAGACCACGTTCGAAGGAGACGGCGGGCCCATCGTGGGCAATTTGTTCAACCGACTGGTCTACTCGCTGAAGTTCAGCTCCACGGACCTGCTGCTTTCGGACGCCATCAACAACGAATCGCAGATCCTCTACGACCGGTCCCCGAAGGACCGGGTGCAGAAGGTCGCCCCGTATCTGACGACCGACTCGAATACCTACCCGGCCATCGTCGACGGCCGCGTGAAGTGGATCGTGGACGCCTATACGACCAACAGTTCCTTCCCGTACTCCACCGAGCAGCAGCTCGACACCGCCGTGCGCGATTCGCTGACCGGTGAGAACCGGACCGCGACGCTCTCGGGCAAGGTGAACTACATCCGCAACTCCGTCAAGGCCACCGTCGATGCCTATGACGGTTCGGTCGACCTGTATGCCTGGGAGCCCGACGAGCCGCTGCTGAAGGCCTGGCAGAAGGTCTTCCCCACCACGGTGAAGCCGATTTCGGAGATCTCCGGGGACCTGATGAGCCACGTGAGGTACCCGGAGGACCTGTTCAAGGTCCAGCGGACCCTGCTCGGCGACTACCACGTGACCGATCCCGACGACTTCTACGAGTCCAACGACGCCTGGTCGGTCCCCAACGACCCGACCACACCGGACAACCCGGTACCGCAGCCGCCGTACTACCTCTCGCTGCGCATGCCGGACCAGAAGAAGGAGACGTTCTCCCTCACCAGCACGTTCATCCCCAAGACCAGCGCCGGAAGCCAGCAGCGCAACGTGCTCTATGGCTTCCTCTCGGCCGAGGCCGACGCCGGGGACAAGAAGGGGAAGAAGTCCGATGGCTACGGCACGCTGCGGTTGCTCGAACTGCCGCGTTCCACCGTGGTCCCCGGGCCGGGCCAGGCACAGCAGAACTTCGACTCCAACACCACGGTGTCGACCCAGTTGAACCTGCTGCGTTCCGGTGCCTCGAAGGTCATCAACGGCAACCTGCTCTCGCTGCCGGTCGGCGGTGGCGTGCTGTACGTGCAGCCGGTATACGTCCAGTCCACCGGCGAGACGTCCTACCCGACGTTGCGCAAGGTGCTGACCTCCTTCGGCGACAAGGTCGGCTTCGCCGATACCTTGTCCGAATCCCTGGACCAGCTTTTCGAAGGTTCCTCGGGTGCCGAGACGAGTGAGGGCGACGGGAGCAAGAAGCACGACGACGACGAGGGCGGAGCAGGTGCTGAAGAGGCTCCGGCGAACGAGCAGCAGCAGCTCAAGGAAGCGCTGGCGGACGCCAACTCGGCCATCAAGGCTGGCCAGAAGGCCCTGTCCGATGGTGACTTCGCCACGTACGGCAACGAGCAGAAGAAGCTCGGCGACGCACTGGACAAGGCACTGGAGCTCGAAGGGAAGATCTCCGGTGAGCCGGTCGAAACCGATAAGGAGAAGTCCTCGGACAACCCGATCCCGGGTCAGGACGGGTCGGCTCCGGCCAAGGATTCGAAGGGCTAGCCGCACAGGGCGGGCCTCGGTGGGCCGGTAGTCCGGCCATCGATGACCCGTCCCCGTCGAAGGCGGTGGTGCCACGTAGTGATCTGCGTGACACCACCGCCTTTCGATTTGAGGTTGGGGCCCGAAGATGGGATGCTTTAAGCACGCCGCGGGGTGGAGCAGTTCGGTAGCTCGCCGGGCTCATAACCCGGAGGTCGCAAGTTCAAATCTTGCCCCCGCAACGGAGAAAAGGTCCCGGTCGATGGAAACATCGGCCGGGACCTTTTGTGTGCCCGGAAACTCGAAAAAAGCTTTGACCTCCTACTAAATGGTTGCAAGACCTAGTATCATCGAGTCCAGCAAACCGCGCCGAGAGGAACAATTGGTGAATCAGCAAACCCGCACACCATCTGCTGTGACCGGAAGCCGTTGGGGACGCTTCGGCATCTATGCAGGAGGTGCCGTCGTCATCCTGGCGCTGGTCGTCCTGGGTGCCAGGTGGTTGACCGGCACCGCACCGGTCTCGGAATTCATGACCACCTACCCCGGGCAGGTTCCGCTGCCCGCCGTGGCCCCGGTAGGGCTGCCGGCATGGTTGGGGTGGCAGCACTTCCTCAACGCCTTCTTCATCGTCCTGCTGGTGCTCACCGGGTGGAGGGTGCGGACCACGCAACGGCCCGCAGCCCACTGGGTGCGCAACAACAAGGGGCTGATCAAGACCAAGAAGGCGCCCAAGCGCATCAGCCTTGACCTCTGGATGCACCTGAGCCTCGACGTGTTGTGGGTCCTGAACGGGACCATCTTCATCGTCCTGCTCTTCTCCACCGGCCAATGGCGGCGCATCGTCCCGACCAGTTGGGACATCATCCCCAATGCCGTTTCGGCCGGCCTGCAATACGTGTCGCTGAACTGGCCGCTGGATGACGGCTGGGTGAACTACAACAGCCTGCAACTGCTGACCTACTTCCTGACCGTCTTCGTGGCGGCCCCGTTGGCCATCATCACCGGTCTGCGGATGTCCTCGATATGGCCGACGAAGGCGAAGAGGCTCAACCGCCTCTACCCGATCGAAGCGGCCCGCGCGTTGCACTTCCCAGTCATGCTCTACTTCGTGCTCTTCGTGGTCGTGCACGTGACCCTGGTGCTCAGCACCGGGGCCTTGCGCAACCTGAACCACATGTTCGCCGCGCGGGACGACGGAGGCTGGCTCGGATTCATCTTCTTCGCCATCTCATTGGTCGTCATCGTCGGTGCGGCATTGCTGGCACGACCCATCTTCGTCGGCCCGATTGCCTCACTGATGGGCAAAGTGAGCCGCTGACCACCCGTCCGGTCGAAAGTGCCGGACGTCCCCATCTGGCCCCCGGGCCGAAAGGACACACATGTTCGAGCTCAACGACGAGCAACAGGCCATGGTCGACATGGTGCGCGATTTCGCGACGGAGCAGATCGCCCCGTTCGCCGACACCTGGGACCAGGAACACCATTTCCCGGTCGACGTGCTGCGTCAGGCCGGAGACCTGGGCATGGGGGCCATCTATGCCGACGAAGAGTACGGCGGCTCGGGACTGACCCGCAGTGATGCGGTGCTGATCTTCGAGGAACTGGCCCGGGCCTGCCCGACGATCTCCGCCTACATCTCCATCCACAACATGGTGGCGTGGATGATCGACCGGTTCGGCACCGCCGAGCAGCGGGCCGCGTGGATCCCCGGGATGGCGACCATGGAGGAGCTGGGCAGCTACTGCCTCACCGAGCCCGGAGCGGGCTCCGACGCCGCGGCCCTGACCACCCGGGCCGTGCGTGAGGGGGACGAGTACGTCCTGAACGGAGTCAAGCAGTTCATTTCCGGTGCCGGGGCCTCGACCTACTACCTGGTGATGGCCCGCACTGCGGATACCGGTAGCCGGGGGATCTCGGCGATCGTGGTCCCCGCAGGGACCGAAGGGCTGGGGTTCGGCGGCCTGGAGAAGAAGATGGGCTGGAATGCCCAACCCACCCGCCAGGTCATCTTCAACAACGTCCGGGTCCCGGTGGCCAATCGCCTCGGCGAGGAGGGCGACGGATTCGGCATTGCGATGAAGGGCCTGAACGGGGGCCGGCTGAACATCGGCGCCTGCTCCTTGGGCGGGGGACAGGCCGCGTTGGAGAAGTCCGTCGCCTACCTCAAGGAACGGCAGGCCTTCGGCGGACCGCTGATCAAACAGCAGGCGCTGCTATTCGAACTGGCCGACATGGAAACGAAGATCTTCACGGCCAGGACCCTGTTGTGGCGGGCCGCGGCGGCCCTGGATGAAGGTGCCGACGACGCGCTGAAACTCTGTGCCATGGCCAAGCGCGTGGCCACCGATGCCGGTTTCGAAACCGCTAACGCCGCCATCCAGCTCCATGGCGGATACGGATACCTGAGTGAATATGGTTTGGAGAAAATCGCCCGTGACTTGCGGGTTCACCAGATCCTCGAGGGGAGTAACGAGATCATGCGCCTGATCATCGGCCGGATGATCGCCCAGGAATAGGGGATCGGACACCTCGATTTTGGGCGGTATCCACTTTCGTGTAGAGTCATATCTCGCAGCGCGGGGTGGAGCAGTTCGGTAGCTCGCCGGGCTCATAACCCGGAGGTCGCAAGTTCAAATCTTGCCCCCGCAACGAGATGAAGAACCCCGATTCGGCATGACGCCGGATCGGGGTTCTTTTCGTGTCCCCGGTCGTCCGTGACCGACCGGTCACGGACCACCGGGTGGAGCGGGAGGTGCCGGGCTTCGTGGTCCCTAGCCCAGCTCGGGCGTCGGGCTGCCTCCGGCCTTCAGGGCCGCCAGGCGGGCCTCCACCTCGGTCTGCTCGCCGAGGTCCTCGAGGGACTCGAACTGGGCGTCGAGGCTGGAGGCCGAAAGCTCTGCGGCGCCCTGGACGCGGGCTTCCTCGCGCCTGACCTTCTCCTCGAAACGCGAGACCTCGCTGTTGGGGTCCATGATGTCGATGCTCTTCAGGGCATCCTGGACCTGGGACTGCGCCTGCGTGGACTTGGCCCGTGCGACGAGCGAATCCCGTTTGGCCACCAATTCCTGACGTTTGGTGTTCATGGCGTTCAAGCCGCTTTTGAGCTTCTCGACGATCTCCTCCTGCGAGGCGATAGTCGGCTCGACGGATTTGGCTTCGTCCTCGGACTGCATCTGACGCTGGATGGCGACCTTGGCCAGATTGTCGAACTTCTTGGCGTTCTCGTCCTTGCCGGCGGCCCGGAACTCATCGGCCTTCCGCGATGCGGCGAGGGCCTTGTTGCCCCAGTCGCGGGCATTCTCCTGGTCTTCCTGATGGTCCTGTTGGAGCATGCGCAGGTTGCCGATGGTCTGCGCGACCGCCGTTTCCGCCTCGGCGATGTTGTTGGTGTAGTCGCGCACCATCTGGTCCAACATCTTCTGCGGGTCCTCGGCCGAATCGATCATGGAGTTGATGTTGGCCTTGGCCAGTTGGGCGATGCGCCCAAAGATTGACTGCTTGATCACGATGTCACCTTCCACTGGGGTTTAACTGGTCTGGTCCTGCAACCGGCGGCCGAACCGCCGGAATCCTCTGGGAGCCCGGGCGGCGGCTCAGAAATTGCCGCCCCCGCCTCCACCGCCGAAGCCGCCTCCGCCGAAGCCGCCTCCACCTCCGCCGCCGCCGAAGCCACCGAATCCGCCGCCTCCGAACATGCCGTCGCCGCCTCTGCCGCGCCCGCCGCCCCCGCGGAGGATCGAATCGATGAGGATGCCGCCGAGGATGGCTCCGCCCATGCCGTTCCCGCGGCCGTAGCCGCCCCGGCCGCCGCCGAAACCGCCGCCGAAGCCATCGACGTCGGACTCGGCCTGCCGAGCCGCCTGATCCGCGAGCGAGGCGGCCTGCTGGGCGCTTTGCAGCGCCTTGACGGGGTCTTGTTCGGTGAGTTGGAGTGCTTCGTTGAAATACCGTTGGGCTTCGGCCAGCCGGGTCCTGGCCGTGGCGCCGACGCCACCGCGACGGGCCCGGATGAAGTCGTCGGTGCCGTCGATCTTTCCCCGGGCGGTCTGCAGGGCGGACTGCAATGAAGCCGCAGCCCGTCGGGTTTGTTCCCGGCGGTCCCGGATCGCACCCAGCGGGCCGTCGAGGCCTTCCCGGGCGCGGGCCAGTCGGGACAGCAGGTCGCCGGGATCCACGCGTCCCTGGTGACGGGCTTCCTCGATCCGGCCGATGGTTTCCTTCAGGACGGCAGCAGGCGCCGCCAGCTCCTGGTGCTGGCCCGCATCGACCAGCGATTGGGCCTGCGTGAGGTCCTGGTGCGCCTCGGCCAGTTGGGATTCCACGTCCTCGCTCGCCTGGCCCAGGCTGGTCCCGGTCTTGCCGATGGCTGCGATGAGCACCCGGGTCTGGTCCACGGCTTCCTCCCCGGCGCGGATCGCGACGGCTGCCTCGGCCTCGGAGGAGTCTGAGGAGGACTCGGCAGCGGTCTTCAGGGAGTCCTCGATGAAATCAATGAGTTCGTCGGCCTGTTCGACGTTGTCCCTGACCTGGAGCAGCGCCGAATCCGCATACCGCTGGGCCAACCCCGTCAACGAGGACTTCGCCGTCTGCAGATCCGTGCGCAGCACCTCCAGGTGGCTCCTCAGGGACGCGGTGGCCTGGGGTAGCTTGCGTTCGAGCTCACGCAGGGAGGCAAAGTCCTCACGGTGCTCCTCGAGCGAGTCGTTGACCGCTTCGCACCGGTGGATGATGGTGCCCAGCCACTGACGCTGATCGGCTTCGGAATCGGGGATGGAATCGTCGAGCTGCTGCTGGAGTTTGAAGGATTCGCCCAGATGTTCCTTGGCTTTGGCCAGATCCGCCGCGAATGGCTTGATGGCTTCCTCGCCGAACTCGGCCAGGGCGAAATTCAATTCCTGCTCGCTGGAACGGATGGCGTCGTCCGCGGCGATCAGGAGTGGGCCGGCCTGGTGCCGGAGCTCCTCGATGCTCAACGACGCCAGCGGGTCCTGTGGTGCCGTGTCTGCCGAGCGGGGGCGACGGGATTCCCGGAGGGATTTCTTCCGGCGTCCCAGGACCCAGAGGGTTCCGCCGCCGACCACGATGACCCCGCCGATGATCCACGGCGCGGCCGAGCCGCCGGAGGACGCGGAGGCGCCGTTCCCGGACGCACCCTGGAGTTCGCCGGAGGCGGCGGCTTCGATGCCGGTGACGGCATTCTCGGCCGCGGAGGCCCAGTCGTCGGCCGTGAGCGTGTTCGAGCGCAGGTCCGGGGTGATGTACTCGGTCACGATGTCCGCATCATGGGCGGCGATTTCTCCGTTGTCGCTGGACTTCAAGCGAAGCTGCCGCGCGTCGGTGGCAATGGCCAGCACGCTGTCCGTGGTGCCCAGGCCCTTCTTCCGGGCCACGTCCTGGACCCAGGCATCCATGTCCGAAGGGTCGGAGAACTCGTCGACGTAGATGACGTAGAGGTTCAGCCCCTCGCTGTCCTGCAACTGGGTGACCGCCTGGTCGACCCGGGATGCTTCCGAACCCAGGACCCCGGCGTCGTCCACCACGTATTGGCCCGGGGGGATCGTCACCGGCGGTTCGGCGGACGCTGGTCCCGCCAAGAGCAGCATGGACAGCAACGCGAATCCGGCGGCCGCCGGAACGCGTCTGGAAATGGATCGCATGGATCACCCTTCGACGTCGGTGACGGCTGGCCAGCACCGCTGGGGGCACACGCCGGAAGGCTGCTCCCGGCGCACGATGGCCTTCGACCGTCGTCTTTGAGTCTATTGGTATGATTTGGGGCCGTCCACAGCGACGCGGCGGCGATGGCCGGCTCACGGGAACCCGTCCGTGTTCTCACAGGTTTCGCTCAGGTAAAGCTTCTCCAGGACACAGCGCACGTTGTCATAGTTGGAGTCAAGGAACTCCCAGAAAGGACACCACGTCATGAGCGAGGAACGGAACACCTTCTCCCAAGGATCGACAGGCGAACCGGAGGATGGATCCGGGACGTCCACTGGCGGCCCCGTGGTCCCGCCTCGCCCGCAGACCCCGCCCCAGGCCCCGGCGGAACCGACCACGGAACAGTACCGCTCCGTCACCGGTGAACCCCGGACCGGGACCTTCCCGGCCGGCGGCAGCCCCGGGGCGACGCCCCCTCCGACCGGTGGCGGCCACTTCCCTCCGGGAGCGGCCTTCTCCCCGGCCCCGCGCCGCCAACCCAAGCGTTTCGGGACCGCCACGCTGATTTCCGGCATGGTCATCGCCGCCCTCATCGGCGGGGGCAGTGCGGTGGGCGCCAACTATCTGATGGACGGCTCCGAGCAGCCCACGGCCAGTTCCTCGCAGAAGAGCGATGCCGTGGTCATCAACAACCCGGAGAACGTCACGGCAGTCAGCGCCGCGGCCGCCAAGGCCTCGCCCAGCGTCGTGACCATCGAAGTCGATGGTCAGAAGCAGGGAGGCTCCGGTTCGGGCATCATCCTCGATACCGACGGCCACATCCTGACCAATACGCATGTGGTCACCCTCGGGGGGACCGTCTCGGATCCGAAGATCACCGTGCGCACCAGTGACGGACAGGTCCACCAGGCCACCGTCGTCGGTACCGATCCCATGTCGGATCTCGCGGTGATCAAGATCGAGGCCGATGGCCTGCAGCCGGCCAAGCTCGGGGACTCCTCGAAGCTGAACGTCGGTGATTCGGCGATCGCCATCGGTGCCCCTCTGGGCTTGAGCGGTACCGTCACCGACGGGATCATCTCCACACTGAACCGCACGATCAGCGTCGCCTCCTCGGCGGTGCCCGATAGTTCGGCACAGAAGGACTCCTCCGATGAAGGCAACCAGTTCAACTTTGAATTCCCCGGGGAGAAGCAACAGCAGCAAAGCGCGGGCAGCGGGTCGATCTACGTCAATGTCATCCAGACCGATGCCGCCATCAACCACGGCAATTCAGGCGGGGCCCTGGTGAACACCAAAGGTGAAATCGTCGGCGTGAACGTCGCGATCGCCTCAGCCGGCGGTTCCGGGAGCACCGGGGGCGATGACAGCGGTTCGATCGGTGTCGGATTCGCCATCCCGATGGACTACGCCCACCGGATCGCCAACGACATCATCGAGGACGGCAGCGCCACCCATGGTCTGCTCGGGGTCACGGTCAAGGCCAAGCAGGCCGACTCGGGAACCCAGTTCAGTGTCGGGGCCGAAGTCCAGGAGGTCACCTCGGGCTCGCCCGCCGACAAGGCAGGGATGAAATCCGGGGACGTCATCACCAAGGTCGGAGAACGCCAGATTTCCGATAGCCAGTCGTTGACGGCAGCCATCCGTGAATACGCCAAGGGCAGCGAGGCGAAGATCACCTTCGCCCGTGGCGACGGCGAGAAGACGGTCGAGGCCACCGTGGGCGCCCTGCCCGCCGACTAGCCGGAAACCACGCCGAACCAACTGCCGCTTGGGGCCCCGACAAGGGCCGCAGGCGGCAGTTGTCGATGGGGGCCGGTTACGCTGGTCTCCGGACCGCGGTGTCACCTGCTGGCGGCACGGTCCCTGTGACGTTAGTCTTTGTTAATACCCATTAACTGGAATTCGCGGGTTGTTCCCGTGAAATCGACGGTACCGGTCGCCTACGGCCGGACGAGTCAAGTGAAAGGCAATCATGAGCGTGACAAGCGGGGCACCCCTGAAGGTGCTCGTCCTGGTCAAGCACGTCCCGGACGCGCAGTTCGACCGCCACCTGACCGGTTCCGACCATGTCATCGACCGGTCCGAGAGCATCCTGTCCGAATTGGATGAATATGCGGTCGAAGCGGCATTGCAGTTGGTGGAGGCGCGCGGAGGAGCCAAGGCCGGCCATACCGTCACCGCGCTGACGATGGGGCCGGAGCGTGCCTCGGCCGCGGTGAAGAAGTCCCTGCAGATGGGTGCCACGGACGGGGTGCACATCAACGATCCGGCCCTGGCCGGCTCTGATGCCGCAGCCACCTCGCTGGTCCTGGCCTCGGCCGTGAACCATCTGGGCGGATTCGATGTCATCATCACCGGCATGGCCTCCACCGACGGCGAGACCTCCCTGGTCCCGGCGCAGCTGGCCGAACGCCTTTCGCTGCCGCAGCTGACGATGGTCTCCTCGCTGGAACTGGGGGAGGACGGCGTGCTCACGGCCCGGCGCGATTCGGACACGACCTCCAAGACCCTGCAGGCCGCGACCCCGGCCCTGGTGTCGGTCACCGACCAGGGGGAGGAAGCGCGCTACCCGAACTTCAAGGGCATCATGGGCGCCAAGAAGAAGAAGACCGTCGCACTGTCCCTGTCGGATCTCGGGCTGGAGGCCTCGCAGGTCGGCGCCGCCGGATCGTGGACCAGGATCGAGGACGCGAGCCCGCGTCCGCCGCGGGAAGCCGGAACGGTTGTCACCGACTCCGGCAACGCCGGTGTGGAACTGGTCGACTTCCTGGCAGACAAGAAACTTCTTTAGGAGCTGAGGCGAACAGATGGCTAATATTCTGGTTTTCATCGACACCCCCACGGCACAGCCGGGCAAGGCCCAGCGCGAACTGCTCACCCTGGGCCACCGGCTCGGCGAGCCCGTGGTCGCCCTCGGCTCACCGGCTGCAGACGAAACCGTCGCCGCCTACGCAAACCTGGGGGCCACGGCCCTCTACGCCCCGGCGGGGGCGCTGGCCGGCACCCTGATCGCCGGGGAAGCAGCTTTCGTGGCCGAGGCGGCCCGCGCCTGCTCGGCCGGAGCCGTGCTCCTGCCCAACTCGGCGGATGGCAAGGAAATCGCCGCCCGGGTGGGCATCAAGCTCTCCGCCGGTGTCATCACCGATGCGGTGGATGTCACCGCCGACCTGACGGTGACCAAATCGGTGCTGGCCGGCGGGTACACCGTCAACGCCCGGGCCGTCCAGGGCACCCCGGTCATCACGGTCAAACCCAATAGCGTCGAGCCGACCGACGCAGCAGCGACGAGCCCGGAGGTCACGACCCTGGAGGTCGCCGATGCCGGCCCCGCCGCACGGGTCACCGAAACCGTCGAGAAGGCGGTCTCGGCCCGGCCGGAACTCCAGGATGCCCGCATCGTGGTTTCCGGTGGACGAGGCCTGGACGGGGACTTCACCCCGGTCGAACAGTTGGCCGATGCCCTCGGCGCCGCAGTCGGTGCCTCCCGCGCGGCCACGGATGCCGGATGGATCGAGCACTCCTACCAGGTCGGTCAGACCGGTAAGACGATCTCCCCGCAGCTCTACATCTGTGCCGGGATCTCCGGTGCCATCCAGCACAAGGCAGGGATGCAGACCTCGCAGGTCATCGTGGCGATCAACAGCGACGAGGACGCCCCGATCTTCGAGATCGCGGACTTCGGCATCGTGGGCGATGCCCGTAGCGTCCTGCCGCAGGCCGCCGCCGAGATCCAGCGTCGGAAGGGCTGAAGGAACCGTGTTCGACCCGCGACGTGAGACCGTCCGCCGGGTCTTATGCTTCGGCGCGCATCCGGATGACCTCGATTTCGGGGCGTCCGGATCCGTCGCGGCCTGGACCACCTCCGGCGTCGAGGTCCACTATTGCATCATGACCGACGGCGACGCCGGAGGCTTCGATCCTGCCCACCGCGCGGAAATCGTCTCCATGCGCCATGCCGAGCAACGCGCAGCGGCGCGCAGCGTCGGCGTCTATGACGTGCACTTTCTGGGCGAATCCGATGGGTTCCTCGAACCCTCGTTCGCAGTACAGCGCAAGATCGTGGAGATCACGCGGAAGGTACGCCCCGATATCGTGCTGGCCCAACATCCCGAACGGGATTTCACGCGCCTGCAGCGTTCCCACCCCGACCACCTGGCCTGCGGGGAAGCGGTGACCCGTGCCGTGTACCCGGCGGTGGAGAACCCCTATGCCTTCCCGGAACTGCAGGACGCCGGGCTTCAGGCTTTCAAACTGCGATGGCTGTGGCTCTACGGGGGACCCGAAGCCCGGGAAAACCATGTAGTGGACATCACCGACACCTTCGAAACGAAGCTCCAGGCCTTGCGGGCCCATTTGAGCCAGCATCCCGACGTGTCGAAGATGGAGCGGTTCGTACGGGCCAACGGGGAGTCGTTGGCCGAACGCCACGGGCTCGAGCAAGGACGGATCGCCGAGGGGTTCCACGTCGTGGAGGTCAACGCGGCCGATACCATCGCCGGATTCTGAGCCCCGCGGCCTCCTGAAGAGGCCGCGGGCCCGCCGGATCAGTGCGGCAGGTCGATCTCGAGGACCTTGGTATCGCTGGGCTCGTTGGAACCATCGACCGGTTCCGTGGTGACCAGGACGGATTCGATGTCATCGAGGGATTTGAAACCCACCGTGTCCTTGGTGTCCTTGGGGTCCAGGACCTCCACGGAACTGACCGTTCCGCCGCCGACGGACTCGACCCACACCTGGTAGGTCTGCTGGTCGGGGGCTCCGGGCAGGTCGCTCAGTTCCAACGAACCGGCATCAAGGGACTCCGAAAGGCGCAGCACGGCCTGACCTCCACCGGTGACCCCGGCCGACGTCTCGGTGACATCCGGGGCATCGGCGACCTCGCCGGCGACGTTGCGTGGCATCAGGGCAAGCACCAGGGCGGTGATGCCGATGACGACCACCAGCGCGGCGCCGACCACGAGCATCCATTTCTTCACCGGGGCCGACCGGCGTCGTACCGTTTCCTGCGAGGCATCGTCGACCAGGCCCAGACCCAGATCATCCGTGGCGTCTTCGGGCGTCCCGTAACGGAAATCCTCGGGCTCTTCGTGGTGCATGATCCTCATCCCTGGATGGTCTGGCGTTTTCTCCCCTCCCAGCTTAGGGCAGGTGGGGTCGGGGACCGATAGGGCGAGGCCGGCAGGGCGCGTCAGGCCCCGGCGAAGCCTTGTTGGCGCCACGCCTCGTAGACGACGATCGATGCCGAGTTGGCCAGGTTCAGCGAACGCCTCGAAGCCAGCATGGGCAGGCGGACCCGGGCCTCGAGGCGGGGATCGGTCTTGATCTCCGGGGAGAGCCCCACCGATTCGCGGCCGAACATCAACACGTCGGAGGGCCGGTACCCGATATCGGTGTACGTCGTTTCCCCTTCGGCCGTGAAGGCGAAGATCCGGCCGGGAGCCAACGCCTGCCAGGCGGAGTCGAGATCGGGGTGGATATGGACGTCGGCGAGATCGTGGTAGTCCAGGCCCGCCCGACGGAGCTTGGCATCGGAGAGATCGAAGCCCAAGGGCTCGACCAGATGCAGTTCGGCGCCGGTGACGGCGGCCAATCGGATGGCATTGCCGGTATTGCCGGGGATCTCGGGGGTCACGAAGAGTATGCGGAACACCGTTAGATCCTATGCCTGGTCGGGGGTCCCTGCGTGCAGGTCAGTACATTCCGCCGATCAACCGGGACAGGAGCGGGACATCGACGACATTCGGGCTGGGGCCGGTGCCCAGGAACATCTTCAATTCACGCACCAGGTTCGCGGCGTTGACCACATGGGTCAGCGAGGCGGAGGCCGGGTCGGCGCCGCGGGCATAGTCGATGACCGGTTCGTGGAGGTTGTCATCGGGGGAATGGACCACCGTCCAGCCGGTGACGTTCAACTCCGGGAAGGCCTCCTGCATCCCGCGGACCAGGGAGGCCATCCGCGGGGGATCGATGGCCTTGCCCCCCTGGTGCAACGTCGTTCCGTCCCAGCGGTAGACCCCGCGGGGCAACACCATGGAATTGACCAGCGCCAACCGGTATCCGCACAGCACGACATGGTCGATGAATCCACGGCCCGCCGGTGAATGCAGGCCGTTGACCAGCCGGGCCGCAGGAACGTGGGGCAGGATCCGGCCCGAGAGCAACCTGACGGTCCCGGCCTCGCGGGCCAACCGTGATTGCGGGGTGAACAGACCGCGCTTCCGGGGAGCCCCATGGATCTGCCGGGAGGCGACGGTCTCGGTGAGCACCGGGGTCGGGGTGCTGGAGAACGCCGGGACATAGCGCACGGAGTCGGTGGCGGTCGGTCGACGCCCACCGGCCGGCTCGGTCCTGGGGGTGCTCCGTGCGGCCGCCCGGGCGTCGGAGGCCGGGGCCTGGTAGGCGGAGGAGGTGCCGTAGCTGCGGTCATAGGCGGCCCGCGAGACCGGGTCCCGCAAGGTCTGGTAGGCCAGCGAGACGACCCGGAACGCCGCCGCGTCTCCGCCCTGGTCGGGGTGGGTGGTGCGGGCCGCCCGACGGTAGGCGGTCTTCACTTCGGCCAATGAGGCATCACGGGTGATGCCCAGGACCTCGTAATGGGTTCTTGCCGGGGACACGCCTGACCTTTCCGTGGGCGCCGAAGGGCTGCCTGATGGGTGTATCTGTTGTGCCGAACGAACGGCACCGGGAGCTGGTTCCGGATGAACCAGCGTGTTACTCGGAGTCGTGGGCCGGGGCCCTGCGGTATTCGGTGAACAACGCGCCGGCTTCCTCGAGCAGCAGGGCCAGCCTGACCGGCTGGTTCCCGGAGGTGGGCCCGGTGGCGATGCGCTGGCCTTCCCCGCCGGCCAGCACCGGGGAGACGGTCAGGCAGAGGCTATCCACCGCGTCGGCCCGCTGGAACGAGGCGAACAGGGTCGGCCCGCCCTCGGCATGGACCATCCGGTGCCCGCGCCCGCCCAACCCGGCCAGGACCTGCCGCGGGTCGACGTCGTCCGCTCCTGCGGTGATGACCTCCGCCACCCGGGAGATCGCCTCCCGGCGGGCCGGATCCGCGGGACCGGTCGTGAAGACGAGCACGGGGACCGGGGCGGAGGTGAAGAAATCGGATTCCGGATCCAGGGCCAGGGATCCGGAGACGACGGCGATGGCCGGATGGGAGGGCAGGCCGCGGTCGCGACGCCAGGCCTGGGCCTCGGCGTCGAGGAGCTTACCGGCGTAGCCCTCGGCACGAATCGTTCCGGCACCGACCAGGATCACGTCGGCATGGCGGCGCTGCAGGGCGAAGAGGCGCTGGTCGGCGTCGGTTCCCAGCCCGCCGGAGGTGCCGCCGGTGGTGGCCGCCCCGTCGGCGGAAGCCACGAAGTTGAAGCGCACCAGGGCGCGGTCCTGCGGAGCATAGAGCTCCAGGAGCTGCTCATCGGTCTGATCGGGGGAGCCGTCATCGCGGCGCGGTGGAATCAGTTGCTGGACCATGGGACCAATCTATCGTCCCGGCAGCCGGGCCGGCTCGTTGACGTCGGACATGTTGTGCCGCAAATAGGCGGGTTCACGCCATCCGGCCGTGGACTCGAAGAGCCGTGCGGCCGAGACGGCTTCGGGGATGTTGTGCATGCGCAGGATCCGGGCCCCGTTCATCAGGCAGATCACCGCGGCGGACAACGACCCGCTGAGCCGTTCGGATTTGGGTTGGTCCAACGTCTCGCCGATGAAGTCCTTATTGGACACCGCGGCCAGCACCGGAAGACCCAGTGCGGCGATCTCATCCAGCCTCCGGGTCACCTCCAGGGTGTGCCGGGTGTTCTTATTCAGGTCGTGTCCGGGATCGATGATGAGCTTGCCCTCGTCGATCCCCAGGCTCCGGGCCAGTTCGACCTTGCGTTGCAGGAAGCCGGCGACGTCCTGGACCACATCCGCATAATCGGGGCGCGGGTAGACGGTGCGGGGTTTGGCCAGCGAATGCGTGATCACCAGATGCACCCCGGCATCGGCCACCACCCGGGCCAGATCCGGGTTGGAGATCCCGGTGGTGTCGTTGATGACGTCGGCGCCGGCGGCAATGGCCGCCTCGGCGACCTGCGGCTGGAAGGTGTCGGCGGAGATGATGGCATCGGTCTGCTCGCGGATGGAGCGGATCACCGGGACCACCCGGTCGGCTTCCTCCTGCCACCGGAGTTCAGGACCCGGTGCGAACGGCACCCCGCCGATGTCCAGCCACGCGGCGCCGGCCTGGACGGCAGCCAGCGAGGCATCGAGCGCGGCGTCCAGGGCAAAGGTCGCCCCGCCGTCGTAGAAGCTGTCGGGGGTGCGGTTGATGATCGCCATCACCGCGACCTGCTGCGAAAAATCGATGCGGCGATGCGCGAAGTCGTGGATCGGATGAACGAGTGGGGGGAGATACATGCTCACGGGGGGTCTGGCTCCTCGGGACGGGTCCCTTCAGTTCTACCAGCCCGGCGGCTTGTAGGGTGGAGGCATGGCCATGACGTTCGCCGGGGCAGGGCCCGGACAGTGGATCGCCCAAACACTCGAAAGGGTCCTGGCGACCCGACCGCCGGCCACCACGGCGGCCGCGCAGATCCCCGCGGGGTTCGACGCCTATGCCCGCATCTTCCATCCGGCCTCCGACGAGGACGGAAACCCCGTGCGCTGGGCGGATATCGCCCTCGAACGCGGGACCGTGCTGCATGCCGGGGCCCAGTTCTCCGCCGTCTCGGGCATCGACGACACCGGGATGGCATGGACCGAGGACGCCTGGGATGGTGAAGCGCCCGCCGGTGACGGCCTGCCGGCCACCGATCTGGCCGCCGTGGCGGAGATCATCTCCCGGCATGCGGGGCCCGAGGTGTATCTGGGGTTGTGGGACGGGTATGCCTTCATCCGGGGAGGCGACGCCGTCGAGGTCCTGGCAGCCGACGAAGCAGCCGCCGACCCCGCCACGGCCCAACGCGAGGCCCTGCTGCGGGAAGAACTCAAACGACCCGCCTTCTCCGCCCGGGTACTCGAGGGCCCGAAGCTCGAGATCGGCCCCGAAGGCTACCGTTCCTACTACCTCTTCTCCGGCAGCCTGGAGGATCTGGCCTCGCCGCTCTGGAAGGCGGGGACCGGTTTTTCCGAACGCCAAGCACCGGACCTGGCCTGGGGCGCCGACCGTTCCTGGATGTTCTCCACCGAACTGTTCGAGGACTCGACCATCATCGGGGGAGGGGCCGAGCTGATCGATGAGCTCTGCCGGGACCGGCGTCTCGAAGCCCGCGCCATCACCCTGGACACCGATCTGGGGGCCGATGGTGACCGGATCAACCCCGTTCCGGAGCTCGACGGGTACTGACATCGGCGGCTCCGGCGGTAGAATCGTGACGTGTCCGCCACCCAGCCCGTGTATTTCGATCACGCGGCGACCACGCCCATGTCGGCGTCCGCGCTCGCCGTGCTGACCCAGGAATTGAGCCGTACAGGGAACCCGTCGTCCCTGCACGGTGCAGGTCGTCGTGCCCATACCGTCGTGGAGGAAGCCCGCGAGAAGTTGGCCGCGGCCGCCGGGGCGCACTCCTCCGAGGTCATCTTCACCTCCGGCGGGACCGAATCGGACAACCTGGCGATCAAGGGCCTCTACTGGGCGCGCAATGGCGCCGACCCGGCCCGCCGCCGGATCCTGTGCAGCACCGTGGAACACCATGCCGTGCTGGATGCCGTCGAATGGCTGGCCGCCCATGAAGGGGCCGAAATCAGCTGGATCGACGTGGACTCCACCGGACGCATCCTCCTGGACCAGCTCGCCGCCGAAATCGCCAGGGATCCCGTATCGATCGCGTTGGTGACCCTGATGTGGGCCAATAACGAGGTCGGTACCGTCCAACCGGTCGCCGAGGCGGCCACGCTGGCGGCGGCCCACTCCATCCCCCTGCATTCCGACGCGGTCCAGGCGTTCACCGCCCTCGAGGTCGACTTCCGTGCGTCGGGCCTGGCCACGATGGCCATCAGCGCCCATAAGATCGGCGGGCCCGTCGGCATCGGGGCCCTGCTGGTGCGCCGGGACATCGTCCTGACCGCCGTCCAGCACGGTGGTGGCCACGAACGGGCCCTCCGCTCGGGAACCCTGAACACCGCAGCCGCTGCCTCCTTCGCCGCGGCCGCCGGTGAGGCAGTGGCCGGCCTGGCCGCCGAATCCGAGCGTCTGGCCGGGCTGCGCGATCGGCTGATCGCCGGCGTCCGCCATGCGGTTCCCGATGCCGAACTCTGCGGGCCGGCCGCCGATGGAGCCTCGGGGGAACGGCTGCCGGGCAACGCCCACTTCACCTTTCCAGGCTGCGAGGGGGACTCCTTGCTCTTCGTGCTGGACATGCTCGGGGTGCAATCCTCCACCGGGTCCGCCTGCACGGCAGGGGTGCCACGACCCAGCCACGTGTTGTTGGCCATGGGACGCACCGAGGAGGCGGCCCGCGGGGCCCAGCGGTTCACGATCGGGCACACCACCACCGAAGCCGACGTCCAGGCCCTGGTGGAGGCCTTGCCCGAAGCCCACCAACGGGCGAAACAGGCAGGTATGGCCGCCAGGAAAAGCAGCATCCAAACAGCAGGAACAGGATTAAGAGTATGAAGGTATTGGCAGCAATGAGCGGCGGGGTCGACTCCGCGGTGGCGGCAGCGCGCGCCGTGGATGCCGGGCACGACGTCGTCGGGGTGCATTTGGCGCTTTCGCGGATGCCGGGGACCCTGCGCACCGGGAGCCGGGGCTGCTGCACGGTGGAGGATTCCAACGACGCCTGGCGGGCCTGCGACAAACTGGGCATCCCGTACTACGTCTGGGACTTTTCCGAGCGTTTCAAGGAAGACGTCGTCGATGACTTCATCGCCGAATACGCCGCAGGACGCACCCCGAACCCCTGCATGCGCTGCAATGAGCGCATCAAGTTCGCGGCCCTGCTTGAAAAGGCGCTCGCCCTCGGCTTCGACGCCGTATGCACCGGCCACTACGCCAAGGTCATCACCGATGCCGAGGGGAACCCGGAACTGCACCGTGCCGCCGATTGGGCGAAGGACCAGTCCTATGTGCTCGGGGTGCTGACCCACGAGCAGCTGGGCCATTCGCTGTTCCCCTTGGCCGAAACCCCGTCCAAGGCCGAGGTGCGGGCCGAAGCCGAAAGCCGTGGTTTGTCGGTCGCGAAGAAGCCGGACAGCCACGACATCTGCTTCATTCCCGATGGGGACACCCGAGGCTGGCTCGAGGAGCGCATCGAACTGAGCGAAGGGGAGATCCTGGACCACGAAGGCAACTCCGTGGGTAGCCACCCCGGCGCCAACGCCTTCACCGTCGGGCAGCGCAAGGGGCTGAAGATCGGCCGTCCCGCCTCCGACGGCAAACCACGCTTCGTGTTGGAGATCCGGCCCAAGGACAACCAGGTCGTGGTCGGACCCAAGGAACTGCTCTCGGTCGATCGGTTGCGGGGCATCAAGGTCAGCTGGGCCGGCTTGCCGCTGAAGGAAGCGATGGCCGGCGAACGGTTCGACTGCATGGTCCAGGTCCGCGCCCACGCCGATCCGGTGGAGGCGGTGGGCTGGCTGGAAGAGGTCGCCGCGGAAGACGGTGGGACCAACCGCGAACTCGTGGTCGACGTCGACGATCCGCTCCAGGGGGTCTCCCCGGGACAGACGATGGTGATCTACCAGGGCACCCGGGTGCTGGGGCAGGCCACCATCGACACCGCCCGGAGCCTGTCCTGGGATCCGGCCAGCGTTTCCTCCTAGGAGACCGGCAGGTGGAGGCCGGATCCTAGTGGGCGGCCTCGTCGACGACACCGGTCAGCGGTCCGGCGACCTGCTCGTACTCACAGCGCACCCGTCCGGCCGGAACCGCCGGTAGCTCGCGGGGGGAATGGGTATCGCAGAAGACGAAATCGAAGTCCGGCCACCACTTCTTCGGCCGGGCGGCCTCGGAGCGGCCGCAGACCGTGCAGGTCAGATGGACCCAGACCGGTCGTTTGCCCTGCCGGTTCTGCATCGACTGGACCAGCCATGGTGGGGGATCGGCCTGCAGCTCGGCGAGTTCGGATTCCTCCAGCCGGCTGGGGATCCCGTGTCGGGTGGCCATCTCGAGGGGGATGTCCAGGGCAATCGCGGCGTCTCGTCTACTCATCATGGCCCCTCCACTGTAGGCCATCCGCCCCGGCCGTCCCGTCGCGGGACTACGCTGGAATGGACCTTTCCTCCCCGACCCCCGAGGTGCTCGCGCATGCGATCCGTCCGCCTGAAACCGATCGTCCTCTATATCGTGATCGCCTACGTGCTGGCCTGGCTGGTGGCACTGCCGCTGTGGCTCGGCGGCCAGGGCCTGGGCGATCCGTTGTTCACGGTCTATGCGCTGGTCATGATGCTCACCCCGACGGCGGCGGCCCTGCTGGTCACCCGCTTCGCCGAACCGAAGGCGCAGCGTCCCGGAGGGCCGGGGATCGCCCGCAGCCTGGGCCTCTGGCCGCTGAAGCCCGTGGGCCCCTTCCTCGCCTTCCTGGCCGCCGGCTGGCTGCTACCGATGCTCCTGGTGGTCGGTGGGCTGCTCCTGGGAGCCCTCCTGGGACTCTATCCGGCCGATGTCACCCACCTGCCGGTACTCCGTGGCCTCATGGCCCAGCAGGCCCCTCAGGCCGCCCGGGAGATCATGTCCATGCCCACCGCAGTACTGCTGGGCACGCAACTAGTGAGCATCCTGGTCGGGTCGATCATCAACATGGTTCCGGCGCTGGCCGAGGAGATCGGCTGGCGGGGGTGGCTGGTGCCCCGGCTGGAACCCTGGGGAAAAACTGCCACCGTCCTCATCTCGGGGATCATCTGGGGACTATGGCACGCCCCGCTGATCCTGTTGGGGTACAACTACCCGGGGGTCCCCGGAGGATTGAGCCTGCTGGCGATGACCGGGATGACGATCAGCTTCGGCGCCGTATTCGCCTGGTTGCGGATGGCCTCCGGGAGCGTCTGGCCGGCCGCCCTGGCCCACGGGTCCTTCAACGCCGCGGCGGGGTTGTATGTGGTGTTCGCGGCCACCTCGGATCTGGACCTGCTCGTCGTGGCGCCGCTGGGTTGGACCGGGTGGATCCTTCCACTGGTCCTGGCGGTCCTGCTGCTGTGGAAACTGCCGGTCAAGCGGGCACGCACCACGTAACACCGTCGGGCCCCGGGCCACTCCCAACTAGGATGGGACCCATGAGCAACGAGCCGCACGCCCAGCCCGCCCCGGGCGAGGACTACGACCCCACCGCCTCCTCCCTGTCCGGGAGCGTGGACCCCGAAATCATGCAGGAACTGTTGTCGGTGCGCGGCAGCATCGACAATATCGACGCCACCCTGATCTATCTGCTGGCCGAGCGGTTCAAGGCCACGCAGAAGGTCGGCCATCTCAAGGCCGAACACCAGCTGCCCCCGGCGGATCCGAACCGCGAAGTCGCCCAGATCGCCCGACTGCGCCGGCTGGCCGGCGAGGCACATCTGGACCCGGCCTTCGCCGAGAAGTTCCTGAACTTCGTGATCGACGAGGTCATCCGCCATCATCAGGCCATTTCGGCCTCCCGCGCCCCCGAGGGAGGCGAGGACCGCTGAGCAGCGTCCGCGTCACCGGTCAGGGGCCGTTGCCCGGCACCGACCCGCTCGAATCGACCCGCATCATCTGCGGTGAGCTGGGCGAGCCCCATCTGCCGCATCTGGTCCAGCTGCCCGATCGGGGCGTCGGCTCCGATGCCGTGGGCCGTACGGCCGCCCTGCTCACCGAACTCTATGTCGAGGTCCGACCCCACGGTTGGCGTCTGACCGACCGCCCCGGGCTGGATCACCGCCGCGCCGTTTCCGCCTTGGGCACCGACCTGGGGGTGATGGCCGACGTCGTCGGGGCCGCCGGAACCGACCCCGGGGCCCTGAAGCTCCAGCTGAGGGGGCCGCTGTCCCTGGCGGCAGGGATCTCGTTGCACCAGGGGGAGAAGATCCTCTCCGATGCCGGGGCCCGCCGGGATCTGGCCGATTCCCTGGCCGAGGGGGCCGCGAGGCATCTGCAGGACGTCCGTCGGGTCACCGGGGCGTCCGCGCTGACCGTGGTCGTGGAGGAACCCGGCGCCGCCGCGGTCCTGGGCGGTGCGGTCCCCACCGCCAGCGGATACCGCAGCCTGCGGGCCGTGGACCGGCAGGAAGCAGGCAGGCACTGGAAGGTCCTGGTCGAGGCACTCCACCAGGCCGGGGCGGAAACCGTGATCCTGGCCCCGGGGACCGGATTCTCCGGGGGAGGCCCCTCCTGGCCCGAACTGATCACCGAGGCCCTGGCCGTGGGGTTCGACACCATCTGCCTTCACGGGCGGGCCGATATCGCCGCCTGGGAACGCTGCGCCGAACTCCTGGACCAGGGCGGACGGCTCTGGCTCGAAACCCTGGACCCGGGTCAGGAACTCCCCGGTGTCTCCGCCGCCGTGGAGACGGTCCACCGGCACTTCCGCAGGATGGGACTACCCGATGCCCTGCTCGGGGCCCTGACCCTCATGCCGGCCCCCGGACTGGAAGCAACGACCCCAGAGACCACCCGCCGCGTGCTGCGCCGGCTCACCCGGACGGCGGACGCCCTGGACCAGGTCCGGCTGGGCGGCTGAGACACCCCCCGTGGAGGAAGGCCTGGAGACCCGATGCTGAAGGACCTGCCCCTGCCCGCCACACTCACGGTGCGCGGCGGCCCGTTGACCCTGCGCCGGGCGCAGGAGGGGGATCTGCCGGGGCTGATGCGGTTGCTGGCCGATGATTCGATCAGCGCCTCCCGCGGTGATGGCCCCGGAAGCGATCCGGAACCCTATCGGCTCGCGCTGCAGGACCTGGTGGACGATCAGGGGAACGACCTGCTGCTCGTCGAGGACCCCGACGGCACCGCCATCGCGATGCTGCAGCTGACCCGGACCCCGGGGTTGAGCCGCCGGGGCAGCACCCGGCTGCTCGTGGAAGCGGTGCGCGTCGGAACCGGGCACCGGTCCGCCGGTCTCGGATCTGCGATGCTGCGCTGGGTCACCGGGATCGCCGCCCCGGCCCTGGGAGCCTCCCTGGTCCAGTTGACCTCGGATGCCTCCCGGGTCGAGGCCCACCGGTTCTACACGCGGCTGGGGTTCGTGGGCTCGCATATCGGGTTCAAGTACCAGTTGCCCTAGACCGCCCGGCGGGCTCCGAAGCGCAGGGCCAGCAGATCCAGCAGTTGGAGGGCACAGAGCTGCTGGTGGCTGCGCAGGGCGGGGCTGGTGGACAGTGGTTCCCGGCTGCCGGCTTCCGCATAGTAGATGAACAGGGCGGAGAACCAGGTGTCCAGATCCGCGTCAGCGGCCCCGGCCGTCAATTCCCAGGAGGAGACCTCCTCGAGGGAGAGGCCGCCGTCGAGCAGGGAAGGCCAGAGCACCGCCCAATCGGCCCAGCCGGGACCGGTGGCCAGGTAGTTCCAATCGCAGATCCAGGCGGTACCGGCCGGGAATCCACCGGACGCGGCCCGGGAGATGACCACGTTGTCGGCCCGCAAGTCGTTGTTCAGCGGCACGGGCCCGGACAGGGCGGTGTCGATGCGGGAGGCCGCCCGCAGGATGTCCCCGGCCAATTCGTCCCCCGCCGAACCGATGAACCACGGGGGCAGATGGTCGGGGCGCCGGCCGGACTCCAGGACCATCCGTCCGCCGTCGAGGTCCGCGAGGTGGGTGTCCCATTGGAGTTCGAGGCGTCCGGTGGCGGGCAGGCTTGCGGAGGCGTCGCCCAGGACCTGGTTGGTGAGCAGGCAACTGTTGTGGATGGCCCGGGCATCGGCCAGGGTCCATGGGGTGCCGGGCATCCACCCGTCCAGTGCCGTGGTGGCGAAGACCAGCCACCCGGCGAGGATGTCGTGCTCCAGCAGTGACGGGACCGGGGCGCCGGAGGGCAGGACCCCCAGCACTTCGACCTCCCGGGCATACGCGGGGGCGATGTGTGGATCATCCGCCGGGATGGCCTTGACGAAGAGCGGACGGGGCCCGCGAAGGACAGCGGCGAACCCGTGGGTGAAGCCACCCCCGGCGGGGTCCACGGCGTCGAGGCGTCCGCCGACCCAACGCGTCAACAGCTCCCTGACCTCCTCGGGGAGGTCCTGCCACCGGGCGCGCCGGGCCGTGGAAGTGTAGTCAAGGTCCGGGCGCCGGTCCGCCAGGGGGCCGGAGGCCTTGTCATTGGTCATCCAGTCCACCATTCTGGGATCGGGTCCACGGGCCCGCCGACAGAGCACGCACCACTGGAGAGGCACCACCATGGCCGACGTCGTCCTATTCCACCACGCACTGGGCCTGACCCCCGGGATCGAGGGGTTCGCCGAGCTCCTGAGGGCCGGAGGACATACGGTGCACACTCCCGACCTGTTCGATGCGCACTGCTTCGAGACCCTGGACGAGGGGGTGGCCCACGCCTCGAAGATCGGTTTCGGGGAGCTGGTGGGCCGCGGCACCCGGGCCGTGGAGGATCTGGGCCCGGAACTGGTCTACGCAGGATTCTCCCTGGGCGTGATGCCGGCCCAGAAGCTGGCGCAGACCCGTCCCGGGGCCGCCGGCGCCCTGTTCTTCTCCTCCTGCGTCCCGGTCACCGAATTCTCGCCCTCCTGGCCGGCCGGGGTCCCCGTGCAGATCCACGCCGCGGAAGAGGATCCCTATTTCATGGACGAAGGAGATGCCGACGCCGCCCGCGCCCTGGTCGCCGAGGCGCCGGCCGCCGAGTTGTTCCTCTACCCGGGGTCGGGCCACCTGTTCGCGGACTCCTCCACCGCCGAATACGACGCCGGGGCGACGGACACGATGCTGGCCAGGGTCCTGGCCTTCCTCGGCTCCCACTGACCCGGGGGACGGGGACGGGGACTCCAGGGTGTCCTAGAGCCGCCCGGTGGCCTTCAACCGGATGTAGGTGTCGGCCAGTAGCGGAGGCAGCTCCAACGGGGCGGCGTCGACGATCTCGGCGCCGACGGCCCGCAGTTGGGTCTTCAACGCCTCCCGCTGCTGCAACGTCCTGGCCGCGGCAGCCGCCCGGTACACGGCCGCGGCATCGGAGACATCGGCGGCCCGTTCGTCCAGCTCCGGGTCCCGCACCGCGGCGATGACCACCACATGCTGGGAGGTGAGCGCCGGCAGGATGGGCAGCAGCCCCTCTTCCACGGCGCCGGAGTCCAGGGCGGTGAGCAGCACCAGCAGGGAACGGTGCGTGGAGATGGCCCGCACCTGTGCCGGGAGGCCGGAGAAGTCCGCCTCGATGAGTTCGGGCTCCAACGGGGCCATCGCTTCGACCAGCTGGGTGAGCATGACGGCCTTGGACGCCGATTCGACCCGGGCCCGTGGCCTGCGGTCGTAAGCCAGGAAATCGACCCGGTCCCCGCCGCGTTCGGCCAGCACCGCCAACAGCAGGGAGGCTTCGATCCCGGTATCGAGCCGGGGTTCGTCGGCCACCCGGGCCGCCGAGGTGCGGGAGGTATCCAGGACGATGACCACCCGACGGTCGCGTTCGGGCCGCCAGGTCCGCACGACGACGTTCTGTCGGCGGGCGGTGGCCCGCCAGTCGATGGAGCGCACGTCGTCACCGCGGACGTAGTCTCGAAGTGAATCGAATTCGGTGCCCGCGCCCCTGACCTGGATCGCGGCCCGGCCGTCCAATTCGCGCAGACGCTGGAGCTTGGAGGGCAGATGGCGTTTGGCGTGGAAGGGGGGAAGCACCCGCAGGGTGCCTGCGCTGGCATGGGTGAGTTGACGGGCCGCCAGACCCATTGGACCCGAGGACCTCACGGTGGTGTGGTGCACCGATAGGTCCCCGCGCCGGACCGGTTGCAGGTTGATCGCGAAGACCCGGCGCTCGCCGGCGGGCAGGTCAATGGGAAAACGGGTGTTCCGGGCTCCCGTCGAGGGCTGCCAGCCGTCCCGGACGGAACCCCGCAACCTGCGGGTTCCTGGATTATGCAGATACAGCTGGGCCGTGGCCGGTTCCCCCAGGCGCACACTGCGCGGGATGGCCCGTTCGATGACCACCACCCGGGGGGAGGCGGCCAGGGCGACATCGAGTCCCGCCAGGGCGGACAGCACGCCCAGGGCGATGAGGATCGTGGGCACGCCGGGCCAGAGGACGACCGGCACGAGCCCGAGCAGGGCCAGCCAGACGAAACGGCGGTACAGGGCCATGCCGGGCCCTAGCGGGGGACCGGCACGGTGGCCAGGATGGACTGCAGGACGTCGTCGGCCCCGACCCCATCCATCTGTGCCTCGGGCCGCAGGGATACCCGGTGGCGCAGGCACGGCAGGGTGAGGACCTTGACGTCGTCGGGGGCCACGAAGTCGCGGCCGGAGAGCCACGCCCAGGCCCGGGAGGTGTTCAGCAAGGCGGTCGCCCCGCGGGGGGAGACGCCCAGCTGGAAGCTGGGGGCATTGCGGGTCGCCCGCGCGATGTCGACGATGTAGCCGATGACCTCCGGTGACACCGTCACCGCGGCCACCGCCCGGCGGGCTGCCGCCAGGTCATCGGCGCTGGCCACCGCCCGGACCCCCGCCGCTGCCAGGTCGCGGGGATCGAACCCTGCGCCGTGGCGGCGGATGATCTCGATCTCGTCCTCGCGTTCGGGAAGCTCCATGGTCAGTTTGAGCAGGAACCGGTCCAGCTGGGCTTCGGGCAGCGGGTAGGTGCCTTCGTATTCCACGGGGTTCTGCGTCGCGGCCACGATGAAGGGTTCGGGCAGCAGCCGGCTGATCCCGTCCACGCTGACCTGACGTTCCTCCATGGCCTCCAGGAGCGAGGCCTGCGTCTTGGGCGGGGTCCGGTTGATTTCGTCCGCCAGCATGATGTTGGTGAACACCGGGCCCTCACGGAAACTGAAATCGGCGGTGTTCGCGTCGTAGACCAACGAACCGGTCACGTCGCCGGGCATCAGGTCGGGGGTGAACTGGACCCGCTTGGTATCCAGGTCCAACGCCGCCGACAGGGTGCGCACCATCAGCGTCTTCGCGACCCCGGGCACGCCCTCGAGCAGCACGTGTCCCTGGGCCAGCAGGGCGATGAGGAGCCCGGTGACCGTGGCATCCTGCCCGACGACGGCCTTGGACACCTCATGGCGCACGTCCAATAGCGCCTGGCGGACCGTATCGGCCTCTTTGACTTGTTCGCTCACGGGATCCCGATCTCCTTTTCGACGGTATGCAATTCCTGGGCCCATTCGACCAGTCCGGCCTCGCCGGTGATCTTTTCGGGGAAATAGAGGCGGCGCAGGCGGGAACCGGGCAGGCCCGACTCCTTGGCCGCAGTGGCTACGATGTCATCGGCCCGGCTGCCGTGCCCGAGCCGGAGGCGGACGGCGAGGCGGTCCAATGACGCCGACCGCAGGGCGGCGACGGCCGCGTCGATGGCCTGGGCGTCCCGGTACAGGCGGGCCCGGCCCTCGGCGGTCTCCGAGGCGGGGACGACGACGGGAAGCGGTTCGCTCACCAACGGGCCGTCCCGGCGGGCCCGCCAGAGGATCGCGATGACCCCCAGGAGCAGCAGCCAGCCGGAGGCCGGGGAAACCCAATCCGGGAGCAGTTCGAAGGGGTTCGCCGCGGGGCCGGTGAACTCGTGGTCCGCCACGGTGGGCTGGTACCAGACGAGCGTTGGTTCGGCCCCCAGGGTGCGCAAGGCCAACGGGGCATGGTCGAAGTCCAGGACATGGCCGTTGTCGAGGTAGGCCGGGTTGCCCAGCACCGTCGTCGTCCCCTCCACGACGTAGCCGTAGGCCTCGTGGTCCCGGGCCCCGTAGTTGAAGCATCCCCTCGCGGCGCGGTACTTCTTCCCGCCGGCGGCGGCCTCACGCGTTTCGGCGACGGCGGGAACCGGGCAGTCGGCAGCCACCGGGGAGTCGGCCTCCTCGGGGACGACGCCGGCCGGGCGGGTGGAGGGGGCGAAGACCCGGAGCTCATCGAAGCCCGGCTCCACCAGTACGGTCCGGCCGGCGGCCTCGTCCAGTTCGGTGAGTTGGTCCTGGTTCAGGTAGCCGCCCTGGTCGTGGAGCAGCAGCGTGGTCCCGCCGTCGGCCCGCAGGGCAGCCAGGGCGGCGTCGAGTCCGTCGGGTTGTTCCACGGAGATGTCGTGGTCCGCCAGGACCCGTGCCACCGCCTTCCCGCCCTCGGGGCCGGGGTTCTGCGGGCTCAGGACCCGGGTGTCGTGGGGGCCGTTGGCCAGGGCGTAGTAGACGGCGGCGAGCACGGCCACCACGGCGATGATGATCCACAGCCGCCAGGCCCGCCAGCGGCCGGCCCAGACCGAACGGGCCGAGGCCGGACGCGGGGCCGCCAGCAGGCGATCGCCATCCTTGATCCGACTCATCTGGGCACCACCACTGCCGGGTCCGCCCGGGCGGCTGAGGGGGTGGCCGTGGAGAGGCGGTCCTCCAGCGTGGTCAGGTTGCGGGCGTCCTCGGCGCTGGGCTCGTGATGACCGTAATGCACCGCGTTGAAGAGCCTGGCCGCCTCCCGCAGTGCCGGGGATTCGCCGGCGAAGGCCTGCCCGAGCGCGGTGGAGACTTCGGTGGCGGTCCGTCCAGGCCGGGGCTCCAGCAGGGTGCGTTCCTCGGCCCGGGCCAGCAAGGCCCTGAACCGCTCCAGGACGGCGGTGGCATAGTCGGCCGCCAGGAAGGCGCGGTCGGCCCGTCGACGGTAGTCCTCGGCGCCGAGGGTGGCATCCAGGTCCACCTCGGCCCCGGCCTCCTGCGCCGTGCGGGCCCGGCGCTGCAACCGGGGGCGCGCGAAGAGGACGACCAGGGTGATGAGGATGGCCAGGGCCAGCAGGACCACGAGCCAGCCCAGGTTCGGGGCCAGCGCATTCAAGGAATCCACCCACTGGACGAAATCGGCCCAGACCTGTTTCAGGAAGACCACGATGGGGTTGGGCATCGCCTGGGCATACTCCTGCCGGGCCAGTTCCCGCGTCAGCTCACCGGTGGCTTCGTCCCGGTCGGGAAGATAGTGCGGGGCCTGCAGGAGGAGGGGCAGCGCGGAGGGCATCGGGTCAGCGGCCCGCCGGGTAGCCGGGGGAGTTGCCCGCCGGGGGGACGGTCGGCAGGCCCGGGATCGGGGCATCGATGCCGCTGTCGAATTCACGCAGCAGGGTCATGTCGAAACCGTCGCGACGGAACCGCAGATCGGTGTAGAGCAGCGTGGTGACCGAGCATTCGTAGGCGAAGCCCAGTCCCGCGGCGATACCGCCGAGGATCGTGCTGACGAAGCCGATCTTGACCAGGAGGCCGGCCAGGGCCGCCGGATCCTCGGGGGCCAGCATCCCGCCCAGCAACCCGGAGATCATGCTCAGCGGGGAAGTGATCAGGCTGGTGATGATCGCGACGATGATGCCGGTCAGCAGCAGGATCCCGAAGCACCGCCACCAGGAGGACTTCACCAGGGCGAAGGATCGGGCCATGGCCGCCAGCGGTGGCAGGTTCTCCGCCACGACGGCGTGGACGGTGAACGTCAGTTTAATCGAGATCCAGAGCGTGGTGGGGATGGCCAGCACCACGACGATGGCCGCCGTGGTGAAGGTGGCGGCCGTATCGGCGTTGAAGGCCACGAGGGTCACGATGCCTGCGCAGATGGCCAGCGCCGCGATCCCGGCGATCAGGTACAGCAACGCGACCAGCAGGAGCCTGCCGATCGAGGGGCGCAGGATCCGCAGGGCCTGCCCGAAGCGGGTCTTGCGGTTCAGCGTCGCCCGCAGCACGGGGATGGTGATGGCCCCCTGGACGATGATCATCAGGAACACCGAGGCCAGCCCGGCCGCCAGGCTGCCCGCGACCATGGTGATCAAGGATCCGGCCAGGGCGCTGAAATCCGGTTCGGCACCGTCGGCGAAGCCGGGGTCGGCGATGACGGAGAGCAACGGGATGGCCAGCAGGGCGCTGATGGTTCCGATGAAGAGCTGGACGATCACCGACAGGCCCAGCGTGGAACCGGCATTGCGGCGGACCGCCTGGAAGGCGCCGTCGAGCATGTCCCCGAGACCGAGTGGACGCAACGGGACGACCCCGGGCTTCGGCGGCGGGGCATATCCGTAGGGGCCCGCCGGGGGGAAGCCCTGGCCGGGCGGCGGCATCCCTCCGCCGGGGCCCGGTGGTCCTCCCCAGGAGCCGGGGGCCGGGTGGCCCCAGCCCTGGCCCGGTGCGGCCCCCCACCCCTGCTGCGGTGGGTTCTGCCAGCCGGGCGCCGCCGGTGGTTCGAAGCCCCCGGGAGCCGGCGGGATTCCGGCGCCCTCCGGCACTCCGGCATCCTGACCGGGCTCGGAACCGGGCAGGTCGTCGGGGTTGGGTGGGTATTCAGTCATGCCGTTGGTGCCCCTCGCATCGCGTCAGTGTCCGAACCAGCCTAACGGGGCCCGGTGCGCCGCTGCAGGGGGCGCACCGCTGACCCCTATAGTGGAGGGCAGGTTCAAAGAGACACCAGTGAGACGTTCAGACGGAAGAGGGGTGCCATGAAGGCCCGAGTTTTGGTGGTCGACGATGACGAGGCGCTGGCCGAGATGATCGGCATCGTGCTGCGTAACGACGACTTCGACCCGGTCTTCTGCTACGACGGGGCCCAGGCCCTGGACACCTTCCGCGAGGTCAAACCGGATCTGGTCCTGCTGGATCTGATGCTGCCGGGCATGGACGGCATCGAGGTCTGCCGGCTGATCCGGGCCGAAGCGGATGTCCCGATCGTCATGCTCACGGCCAAATCCGATACCGCCGATGTGGTCCGTGGACTGGAGTCGGGGGCCGACGACTACGTCCCGAAGCCGTTCAAGCCGGCCGAACTCATCGCCCGGGTCAGGGCCCGGATGCGTCCGGGGGAGAAGCATGCCCCGGAGACGCTGAAGATCGCGGACCTGGTGATCGACGTGGCCGGGCACTCGGTGACCCGGGGTGGGGAACCGATCTCGTTGACCCCGCTGGAATTCGATCTGCTGGTGGCATTGGCCAGGAAACCGTGGCAGGTCTTCACCCGTGAACTGCTGCTCGAACAGGTTTGGGGCTACCGGCATGCCGCCGATACCCGGTTGGTGAACGTCCATGTGCAGCGGCTGCGGTCCAAGGTCGAAACCGACCCGGAGAACCCCGAAGTCGTCCTGACCGTGCGCGGAGTCGGATACAAGGCCGGACAGGGCTGAGCATGGAGACCTCCGCCGCGGACCACCCGGCGGCGGAACCCGACGACGGGGAGCCGCCAGTCTCCCGGGCCTTCCTGCTGCGCCCGCGGGCGGACCGGGAGGGCTCCCGGTGGAAACGCATGGTCACCGCGTGGCGGCGCTCGCTGCAATTGCGGGCCGTGGCCACCACCGTGCTGCTCTCCGCGTTGGCGATGCTCGGGGCCGGGATCTTCCTGTCGAACCAGATCGCCGACGGCCTGTTCCAGGAACGCTTCAACCAGGTCCAGGAGGAATCGGTCCGTGGCCTGAACCAGGTCAAATCCAACTTCGAGTCCGCGGCCACCACCGACCGCTCCAGCACCGTGGCCTTCGTCAATGACACGTTGAAGCTGGTCGAGGGTGATGGTGCCAGCGTCCAACGCGACTTCATCCTGACCCCGCTGCCCAGCTCCGAGAACATCTATGTCCCCAACACCGCCAGTGGTGGACTGACCAATGCCGTCATCCCCGACACCCTGTCCACCACCGTGAAGGACAGCCCCGGGGTCTATTGGGAATCGATCAGCTTCCCGCATGCCAGCTACGACACCCCCGGTCTGGCCTTCGGCACCACGGTCCAGTTGCCGCCCGGGCGCGACTATGCCCTGTATCTGGTCTACGACCTGGATTCGGTACAGCAGACCCTGGACTTCATCCACCGGGTGCTGGCCATCGGTGGGGTGCTGTTGCTCCTGGTCACCGGCGGCATCGCCTGGTACACCACGCGTCTGGTGGTCCGCCCGGTCTCCACCGCCGCCTCGGCCTCGGAGAAGTTGGCCGCCGGACAGTTGCAGGAACGCCTGGAGGTCCACGGCGAGGACGAGATCGCCCGGCTGGGGATCTCGTTCAACCGGATGGCCACCAACCTCCAGGACCAGATCACCCAGCTGGCCACCCTGTCGCAGATGCAGCAGCGCTTCGTCTCGGACGTCTCTCACGAACTGCGCACCCCGCTCACGACGGTCCGCATGGCCGCCGAGGTCCTCCACGACGCCCGCGAGGACTTCGACCCGATCAACCGGCGCTCCGCCGAACTGCTCTACAACCAGGTCGAACGCTTCCAGACCCTGCTCAACGACCTGTTGGAGATCTCCCGTTTCGACGCAGGGGCCGCGCTGCTGGATGCCGAGGTCCTCGATCTGGTTCCGGTGGTTCGGCGGGTCGTGGAGACCGCGAGCCTGCATGCGGAGAACCTCGGATCCGAATTGCGCGTCCACCTCCCCGAGGAGGGGTGCGCCGTGGAGATGGACCCGCGCCGCATCGAACGGATCATCCGCAACCTGGTGATGAACGCCGTCGAACACGGGGACGGGAATCCGATCGACATCACCGTCGGCCAGGATGAATACGCGGTCGCGGTCAGCGTGCGCGACCATGGGATCGGAATGGACCCCGAAGAGGCCTCGCGCGTCTTCGACAGGTTCTGGCGCGGGGATCCCGCCCGGGCCCGGACCACCGGAGGCAGTGGGTTGGGACTATCCATCGCCACCGAAGACACCCGCCTGCATGGTGGGTGGCTGCAGGCCTGGGGTGAGAAGGGCGAAGGAGCCTGCTTCCGGCTGACGTTGCCACGGCATCTGGGCGAATTGCTCGGTTCCTCGCCGTTGCCCCTGATGCCGCATACCCAGCTGGCGCTGGGCCAGTCGCTGGGCATGGGGGAGCCCGCCCCGTACACGGCCTCGCTGCCCACCCTGCCCACCCTGCCCACCGGGAACCTCGCCTTGCCCGGCTCGATCCTGCGGGCGGTTCCACCGGCCGAGCGGGCCACCGCGGTGTCCCCCTCCCCGGACCCCGACGACCAGCAGCCCGCCGCCCCGGACCGGATGGACCCCCACGGTGATGACCGGGCTGCCGCGGGAGGGCCGGAGGAACAGGACCCGGGAAGCATTGCCGACGACGAGCCCGGCACCGGGAAACAGGGAGGACAGGATGCTTAAGCACAGGGCATGGCACGGCGGCGGGGCCCGGGTCACCAGGGTACTCGGGGCCCTCGTCGCGGTCCTGTTGGTCATCACCGGTTGTGCCTCGATCCCGACGTCGGGGCCCGTGGGCACCAGTGCCCCCGAAGCCGCCGGCCAATCCGATTTCTCCTATGCCTTCGATCCTCCCGGGCCCACCAAGGATGCTTCCCCGCAGCAGATCATCGAGGGGTTCCTGCGCGCGGGCATCGACCCGCAGGACGATTACAGCGTGGCCCGCGAATACCTGGCCCGGGATGTCTCCCGGGAATGGCGGGCCGCGGACCGGACCACCGTCTATACCTCCGAACCCAACATCGTGGAGAATGTCGAAAAAGGCAGCTACACGGTGGAGGTCTCGGAGACCTCCAGCATCGACGAATACGGGCTCCTGACACGCAAGAAGGAACGGACCACGAAGTCGGTGGACTTCGAACTGGTCCAGGTCGACGGCCAATGGCGGCTCTCGAAGGTCCCGGATGGCACGATGATGGACGAGGGAAGCTTCGCGATCGTGTTCAAGTCCTACCCGTTGTACTTCTACGATTCCACCGACACCTACGCCGTGGCCGACTACCGGTGGTTCGCCACGCGGCAGGGCCTGTCCGCGACCGTCACGGCCGCACTGTTGGCCGGCCCCGCCCCTTATCTGCGCAATGCCGTCAGCAGTGCCTTCCCCGAAGGCAGCGAACTGGCGCGGGCCTCCGTGCCGGTGGAGTCCAAGCGGGCCACGGTGGACCTGAACGAGGCGACGTTCACCGATGCCAACGAGCTGCAACGACAACTGATGCAACAGCAGCTCGAATTGACGCTGAGCCAGATCCAGAACGTCAGCACGGTCACGATGACGGTCGCCCAACGGGCCGTGAGCCTGGGCAGCGTGGCCGAGGGGTTCACCGATGCCATCGTCGAGGCCTCGGTGCCGAACACCCAGATCGCGATCGCCAACAATTCCCTGGTGTTCTACCAGGGCAACGGCGTCGTCCCCGTGGGAGGGGTCCAGGACATCTCCTCGCATAAGCCCCGCGACCCGGCCATGTCTCCCGCGGACAATCGTTTTGCCTTCCTGAACGGCAAGCGCACCCAACTGTTCACCGTGGACGAATCCGGGGTGGTCCATGAGGCGACCACCGGGCAGAAGTTGTTGCGTCCGAGCATCGACGTCCACGGCTGGACGTGGACGGTCGGCAACGACGGACGCACCCGGGTCAGGGCGACCCCCTCGGACACGAAGAAGGACGGCCCCTCACGCCAGGTCAATGCCGGATGGATGTCCAAGGCGGATGTCACCTCCCTGCGGGTTTCCCCCGATGGGGCCCGGGCCCTGGTGATCGCCAAGGTCAAGGGCACGACCGGAGTCTACATCACCGGCATCATCCGTGACAGCGAAGGCGTCCCGCGCGGGTTCACCGATCCGTTGAAGCTGGACTCCTCGGTTCCGGTGGAGCGGGGGGTGTGGAACTCCTCGGATTCCGTGGTGGTGATGAAACCCAGCGACACCAAGGCCGTCCAGGCCGAAGAACTCTCCCTGGATGGAAGCACCAAGGAACTGGAACCGTTGTTGGGGATGACCAATATCTCCGCCGGCCCGGGAGACCAGCGTACGGTCTACGCCGAAACCCCCGACGGGGTCTACTCGCAGGTCTTCTCCACCTGGAAGAAGCGTGAGGGCAAGGCCACCCAGCTCGCCTACCCGGGGTAGCGGCCCGCTGTCCACAGCCGCTGGTCCGGACCTTCCAGACATGGCCCGCCCCGGGGACCATGAAGGCATGGAGTACCCGGCATTACCCGATCGGTGGGGTCGTCGCCTGGACTCGGTGGCCTTCTCCTCCTCGGTCCGGGGGCCGCTGTCGGCCCTGGCCGAACTCGGTTCGGTGGCGGCGCCCAGCGACTGTGTGTTCTGCCGCCGGCCCGATGTGGTGATGTGCCGGTCCTGCCGGGGCTCCTTCCGGGCCGCGACCGTCCGTCCCTTCCAGGCCCAGGACGGGGCCGAGTCCCTCCCGTTGGATCCGAAGGGGGAACCGTTGGCCGTGGTGGCCGGGGGAGTCTATGCCCGGGAGGTCTCGGCCGCCGTCCTGGCGTTCAAGAACCGCCAACGGGTCTCCTTGGCCGGGGTGTTGGGCCCGGCCCTGGCAGGGGCCCTGCGGGTCGCCGGGGAGGGCTTTGACGACGGGGTGGTGCTGGTGCCGATCCCCTCGACCCGCATCGCCCGGGCCCGCCGCGGCTATGCCCCGGTGGACGTGCTGTTGACCTGGATCCAGCGCCGGGCCCTGTTGCCGCCGTCGACCAGCCTCGCCCGCATGCTGCGGGTCCGCCCCGGACCGCCATGGGCGGGGGCCGCGCAGAAGACCAAGGGCCGGCGTGCCCGCTCGGGTAGTGCCGCACAACTGGTCCTGCGTCGCACGCGGGGGATCCCCGACCGTCCGGTGCTGCTGGTGGATGATGTGCTGACCACCGGGGCCACCCTGGCCCGGGCGCATCACCAACTCCAGGCCGCCGGGGTCCGGGTCGAGGGTGCCGTGGTGCTGGCCGCGACCGCTGCACCGCGGCACGGGGACGGGTCAGCGGTGGGCGCCCCGGATCCCGACGGGAGCGACACGCCCACCGGATCCCGGCCGGGACGCTGAGGAATTCGATGCCAGACCACATGTCGAGTGACGTGGATCACGAAATGAACGGTGGGAAGGCTTGATTAACCTGCGCGCTGGATTACGGTTGAGTATGGGCACCTCACCAAGAGGAGAAGAACCCATCTTCAGCGGTTGAAAGGAGAGACTTTCAGCCGCTGTCGTGTCACCCGAGGTCAGTAGGAGGACACCATGGAGATGCACATCACCGGGCGCAATGTGACGGTATCCGATCGATTCCGCGAATACGCGGATGAGAAGACGGGCAAGATCGAGCAGTTGGCCAGCAAGGTCCAGCGCCTCGACGTGAAGGTCACCAAGGAACCCAACGCCCGGCAGGCCGAAGCCCAGCTGACAGTGGAGATCAGCGTGGTGGGCAGCGGCCCGGCCATCCGTGCCGAGGCCAAGGCGGCCGATAAGTTCGCGGCCTTCGATACGGCCTTCGCCAAATTGCTCGAGCGGCTGCGGCGGGCCCGCGATCGGCGAAAGGTCCACCACGGCCGGCAGACACCCAAGGCGGTGTTCCAGGCGACGTCGACCCTAGAACCGGTCAGCAGTACCATGCCCCTGCATGAACAAACCCGTCAGGAACAGGACCAGGAACGCGAAGCAGCCGAAGCCGCCGAGGAAAGCCCGGTCGAGATCCGCCGTAAGGTCTTCCCCTCCGAGACCATGAGCGTGGACGATGCGGTGGACCGCATGGAACTGGTCGGGCACCCGTTCTACCTGTTCGTCGATGCCGACACCGGGGCCAGCTCGGTGGTGTACCGCCGGCGGCAATGGAACTACGGGGTGATCACCCTCGACGACAACCACTCCGACGAGGAGACGGTGGAGACCCGGAAGTACCGTGGCTCGCAGGGCGCCGCCGTGTGATGACGGCTCCGGGGCCCGAAAGGGCTCCATGACCCGATCGATGACCTTGGCCCAGGCCCGGCGCATTGCGCTGGCGGCCCAGGGACTTCATCAGGAACGGCCCACCCGCCGGGCGACCGCCCGGCAGGTGGGCCGGACCTTTGAGCGCCTGCAATTGTTGCAAATTGATTCGGTCAACGTCCTGACCCGGGCCCACTATCTGCCGCTCTTCGCCCGGTTGGGGCCCTACGATCGGGCGGCATTGGACCGGTTGTCCTCCCGGTCGCCACGGCGGATGGTGGAGTACTGGGCCCACGAAGCAAGCTTCATCCGGCCCGAACACCACGCCGACCTGTTGCTGTGGCAACGACGGACCTGGATGGGCAGCTTCACCCCCGATCGTCCCGAACTCGGTGAACTGGCCGACCGGATCCTTGACCTGCTGGGCTCCTCACGGCCGCTGACGGCCCGTGAGGTGGCGACTCGTTTGGGACACCATGAAGTGATCGACCGTTCCGGCTGGGGATGGAACCGCTCCTCGGTGAAGGAGGCGTTGGAAGCCATGTTCGCCCTCGGGCAGGTCGGCTCCGTGAACCGCAGCACCCAGTTCGAACGGCGTTATGCCCCCATCTCCACGGTCCTTCCCCCACAGGCCCGCAGTGCGGGGCCGCCGCGGGCGATCGAGGGGGTCGGAGGTGGCATGGTCGTCGCGGCCACCGACGCCGAGCGCTCCACCTCCGCCCGCAGGCTGATCGAGGCCGCGGCCAGGGCTCACGGCATCGGCACCGTGCGTTGCCTGGCCGATTACTTCAGGCTCCCGGTCCGCGCCGCGGCCGAAGCCGTGGAACGACTCGTCGAGGACGGGGTGCTCGAACTGGTCGATGTCCAGGGGTGGCCCGGCCGCCAATACCTCCACCACCAGGCTCTCAAACCGCGCCGGGCACGGGCCCGGGCGCTGCTCAGCCCCTTTGACTCGCTGGTCTTCGAACGACGGCGCCTGGAGGAGCTCTTCGGTTTCCACTACCGGCTCGAGATCTACACCCCGGCCGCCCGACGACGCTACGGCTACTACGTCCTGCCCTTCCTGTTGGGCCAGGACCTCGTGGCCCGGGTGGATCTCAAGGCCGATCGGGCGCGGGGAGTGCTCCTGGTCAGATCCAGCCACGCCGAACCGGAGGCACCCGCTGAAACCGCCCGGGAACTGGCGTCCGAGCTTTCCCTGATGGCTGAATGGCTCGGTCTGGAATCGGTGCAGGTCGAACTGGAGGGTAACCTTTCCCTAGAACTGGCCAATACGGTGGGGACACGAAGCGCGGGAACCTGAAAGGGCCGCCGATCGTGTCTCCCGTAGACTGGTCAAGCCAGAATTCCTGTGCCTGAGATTTGGAGCTACCACGTGGCATCACTGCTAGAACGCGTCCTGCGGACCGGCGACAAGAAGACCCTGAAGCAACTGCGCGGATACGCGCAGGCCATCAACCTGCTTGAGGACGAATTCCGGGCCATGTCGGATGCGGATCTGCGGGCCGAAACCGAGGACTTCAAGAAGCGCTTCCAAGAGGGCGCTTCGCTGGACTCCTTGCTGCCCGAGGCCTTTGCCGCGGTCCGCGAGGCATCCGACCGCACGTTGGGCATGCGTCACTTCGACGTCCAGCTCATGGGCGGGGCGGCCCTGCATCTGGGTGACATCGCCGAAATGAAGACCGGTGAAGGCAAGACGCTGGTGGCGACCGGGCCTGCCTATCTCAACGCCATCTCCGGCAAGGGCGTGCACATCATCACGACCAACGACTACCTCGCCGAGTACCAGTCGGACCTGATGGGGCGCGTCTTCCGCTTCCTGGGCCTGACCACCGGCTGCATCCTGGCCAACCAGGATCCTTCGGTGCGCCGTCAGCAGTATGAAGCGGACGTCACCTACGGGACGAACAACGAATTCGGCTTCGACTACCTGCGCGACAACATGGCTTGGAGCAAGGATGAACTCGTCCAGCGCGGCCACAACTTCGCCATCGTTGACGAGGTCGACTCCATCCTCATCGACGAGGCCAGGACCCCGTTGATCATCTCGGGCCAGGCCCAGGGGGATGTGAACCGCTGGTTCAGCGAGTTCGCCCGGCTGGTGACCCGCCTGGACGTCGACACCGACTACGAGGTCGACGAGAAGAAGCGCACCGTGGGCGTGCTGGAGGCGGGGATCGAAAAGGTAGAGGACCACCTGGGCATCCACAACCTCTACGAAGAGGCCAACACCCCGCTGATCGGCTTCCTGAACAACGCCATCAAGGCCAAGGAATTGTTCAAGAAGGACAAGGACTACGTCGTGATCAAGGGCGAAGTCATGATCGTCGACGAACATACCGGCCGTACGCTGGCGGGACGCCGCTACAACGAAGGCATGCACCAGGCGATCGAGGCGAAGGAAAACGTCGAGATCAAGGCGGAGAACCAGACGATGGCCACGGTCACATTGCAGAACTACTTCCGTCTGTACGCCAAGCTTTCCGGCATGACCGGTACCGCACAGACCGAGGCGGCCGAGTTCATGGGGACCTACAGCATCGGTGTCGTGGAGATCCCCACGAATAAACCGATGGTGCGCAAGGACCAGTCGGATCTGATCTACAAGAACGAAATCGCCAAATTCGATGCCGTCGCCCAGGACATCGTGGAACGCCACGCCGCCGGACAGCCGGTGCTGATCGGTACCACCAGCGTCGAAAAGAGCGAATACCTCTCCCGCAAACTCGCCCAGGAGGGCGTGCGCCATGAGGTGCTCAATGCCAAGCAACACGCCCGTGAGGCCGCCGTCATCGCCCAGGCCGGCAAGAAGGGTGCGGTCACCGTGGCCACCAACATGGCCGGCCGCGGTACCGACATCATGCTCGGCGGCAACGCCGAGTTCCTCGCCGTCGCCGACATGGAGCGCCGTGGCCTCGACCCCGAGCGCGACTCGGAGGAATACGAGCGGATCTGGGACGACGTGTTCGCCGCCGCCCGCGAAAGCGTGAAGGCCGAGGCCGAGGAGGTCCGCGGGTTGGGCGGTCTCTACGTCCTGGGCACCGAACGCCACGAATCCCGCCGTATCGACAACCAGTTGCGCGGCCGTTCCGGACGTCAGGGCGATCCGGGGGAGTCCCGTTTCTACCTGTCCATGACCGACGAACTGATGCGGCGCTTCAACGCCAACGCTGCCCAGCGGATCATGAACAACCCCTCGATGCCCGAGGACATGGCCCTGGAGTCCAAGATCGTGTCGCGGGCCATCGAAACCGCCCAGGGCCAGGTCGAGTCGACCAACGCCGAACAGCGCAAGAACGTCCTGAAGTACGACGACGTCATGAACCGCCAACGCGAAGCCATCTACGGCGACCGCCGGCGCATCCTTGAAGGTGGCGACCTGCAGGAGCAGGTCCAGCACTTCCTGGAGGACGCCATCAAGGCCATGGTGTCCGAGGCGACGAGCTCGGGGCACGGCGACGACTGGGACTTCAAGCAGTTGTGGACGAACCTGGGGCAGTTGTACCCGATCGCCTTGACCATCGAGGAGGTCCTGGAAGAAGGTGGCGGCCCCGGCCGCATCACCCCGGAGTTCCTGTACGAGGAAATCCTTTCCGACGCCCGCGTCCAGTACGAGGAACGCGAACGGGCCATCGGTGCCGAGAACCTGCGTGAACTCGAACGCCGGGTGGTCCTGAGCGTGATCGGACGCAAATGGCAGGAACATCTCTACGAGATGGACTACCTCAAGGAGGGCATCGGCTTGCGGGCCATGGCCCAGCGCGACCCGCTGGTCGAATACCAGCGCGAGGGCTACGTGATGTTCCAGACCATGATGGAGGCCATCCGCGAGGAAAGCGTCGGCTTCTTGTTCAACCTCGAGGTCGAGGTCGCCGCACCGACCCCGGTGTCCTTGCCCGGGGTCACCGACGGACGCTCCAACACCACGACGCCGGTGCTCAACACCCCCGGCCTGGATGCGCCGGCCCCTCCCTCGACCTTGCAGTACACCTCACCCAGTGAGGACGGGGAAGCGGAATCCCGGGTCGAGCGGTCGGCCTCGGCGGCGGCCAAGACCAAGGGCAAGGCCAACCGGGCCGAGCGGCGCTCGAAGAAGGCCAAGCGCAGCTAACCCAACTGCAGATCGACTACGGTCCAGTGTCCGTGTCGCCGCTCCACCCGGAGAGCGGCGGCACGGACACGGTCGTTTTCGGCCACCACCAGACTCGCCTCGTAGGCGCCGGTGGCCACCGGGCAGAGCCGGGTCCGTCTGATCGAGGTGTTGCGCCGGGAGCGGGTTCCGTCATCGGGTCGGGTCGCGTTGATCAGGGCGACCCGGCAACGGAGCTTCTCGTACTGGCCGGCCTCGAGCCAGCGGGCCAGCTGGTGGACCGGTCTGACCCCCGTCATCGATTCGAAGGCCGCCAGGGCAACCATGCGCACGATCGTCTGCACATGGGCGACTTCCTCCCGCCGGGACGCCTCCGCGGCGTCGTGCCGTGCCGGTGGAACCCTGGGGTCCGCAGCGGACCCGTTCGAAGTGCTGGCGGGGTAGCGGGGTGTGGTTGCCGGGAGCAGATCGGCGAATTTGCGCACCGGCAGGGGGCGGATCATTGCCTCCGGTGTTCCGGCGGAAAACCCCGGTCCGATCCCGGGGCCGTTCACGGGGCCCGGCGGCGGGGGTTCCGGTTGTGCTGACTGGCTCATGGCTCCTACTTTCCGTTGTGGTCCAACTCGGCCGGAGGCCGGGTCAAGACGGTTCCGATGGACAACAGGTTGGGGTCCGGGCCGATGGCATCCCGGTTGGCGTGGTACCAGCGGGGCCAGGCATGGGCGATTTGTGCGTCACTGGCTCCGGGCCCGGCCATCCGTGCGGCGATCCGCCAGAGGGAATCCCCGGCGCCGACCACCACGGTCCTTCCCGGTGCGGGGGCATCGGCCGGACTGCCCATCAGCCGCTCCATCGGTGCTGCCGGCCGTTCGGCATTCCACCGGGGGGTGGGTAGCTGCCGTTCGGTCCAGGACGCCGTGGGCACCGTGGACCGTGGGTCCTGGAGTGCCAGCTCCGGTACCGCGATGCGGAAGGTGGCAGACGAGGCAGCGACGGGGGGAACCGGTGCGAGGGCGTGGGCGGCCGGGACGATCAGGAGTTGGGTGCCGAGCAGGGCTGCCGCCGCCCGGCGCATGAAGACCGGCGAAAGCCGTGCGGTGCGATCGGCGCCCGCCGTCCGTCCTCTCCGGCGTAGGAATTCACTGAGGCAGGCGGCCAGGAAGCTGAAAATCCACCACCCGATGACCGCCAGCCCCAGCACGACGCAGCAGAGGGCGGCGCTGCGGTCCCAGCTGGCGGGGGAGCGCGTCGCCGCATCGCCCCACTCGGGTCCGCCGGACAGTCGGATCACCGCACAGAGCGACAGCAGGATCGTGCAGAGTCCGATCAGGACCCCGCTCACCCCCGAGGCTGTCTGCCGGGGGTCACCGGTCGGTCCTGGAACCATTTCCATCACTCTTTTCATTTGATGCAGTTTGATGTTATTTGGTGTTGATTGAGATCGAGCATGGCACTCGGGATCCCCGCTGTCCAGAGCCGAATGGAAATCGGTGGGAATAGGGTGGGCCCATGCGCTGGGAATCACTATTCGCCGATCTGGAGTCCCAGCTCAATGCCGTCCGGGCGCGGGAGCGCACCGTGGAGATCCAGGAGATGGTCCGGATCGAGCGGTCCCAGCTGCGCCTCTGGGACTATCTCGCCGGCCAGACGGGCGCGGAGATCACGCTGGACCTGCTCTCCGGTCAGCGGCTGCGCGGGGTGCTGGTGCATGTGGGGGCGAATTGGTTGTCGCTGCTCGAGGGCCATGCCGAATACCTGGTGTTGGCTCCCGGCATCAGGTCGATCGAAGTGGCCGGAGAGCGTGCCGCGGTCGTGGACCAGACCGCGGTACGACGCCGGCTCAGCCAGGGTGCTGCCCTGCGTTCACTGGTGCGCAACCGGGCGCGGGTCACGGTGTGGGCCGTGGACGGGGCCGCCTTGGGGACCGGGACCCTGGATCATGCCGGTGCCGACCATTTGCGCCTGGCCCGGCATCCGGCCGACGGGTACCGTCGCAGCGCCGAGGTCAGATCGGTTGCCCTGCTGCCATTCGCCTCGATCTCCGTCCTGCGTCATGAGGGCTGATGGCCGCCGACGATCCACAGATCGGGCCCACCCCTTGGGTAGTGGGGGTTTAGTCATTAGTGTTGACGCGTAGGGAGGAATCATTCACCGTAACTTCTCCCACCAACGCGGTCTGTGTCATCACAGTCGGCGGGAAGCAGAGGCAGCGTGGCAACCGATGTACAGCACAGCCAACCGGCGCGCAGACTGCGCAAACCCGGGTGGAGGGATCCCCGGCTGATCGTTGGCATCCTGTTGGTTATCGGCGCCGTGGCCGGAGTCCTCACCCTGCTGTCCTGGCAGAACAAGACGGTGCCGGTATACGTGGCCAGCCAGGACATCAGCATGGGGGAGAAGATCGAAGCCTCCGGATTGGACGTTGTCGATGTGCGGCTGGATTCCGTCCAGGACCAATACCTCACCGCCCGGCAGGCCCCGTCCGAGGATCTTCGGGCCAATACGCTGATCCGCAGCGGTGAACTGGTCCCCCTTGCCTCGCTGGGCGGCCGCGACCCGCAGAACCGCAAACCCCTCTCCGTCGAGTTGTCCCGGGACCTGCCGGTGGCGGTGGCGGTGGGCACCCGTGTTGATGTGTGGGCCGCCGAACGGGCCAAGGACTCCACGACCTATCAGGAACCGAAGAAACTGTTGGAAACCGTGGAGGTCAGTGCCATCCGCGAACTCGATTCCGGTTTCGGCGGGGTCTCGGGGCAGGTGGTTGAGCTCCTCGTGACCGATGAGGACCTGCCCGGGATGATTTCCGCCTTGGCCAATGAAGCGCAACTGACCGTGGTGTTCGCCGGCGGAGGGTCTGCCGGATGAGTATCGCCGTCGTGGTCTGGGGCCGGGCCGGGGACCTGGCGGACCGTCTTGAACGATTGCGCGGCATGGTCACCATCGTGAGGCACTGCGAGGAACTGGGCGAGGTCGTGGCCTTGGCCGAATCCGGCTTGGCCGATGCCGCGTTGTTGCTGGGACCGCCCATGGACATCGATGCGGAATTCGCCGACGAGCTGTCCTTCCACGGCGTCCCGGCGGTGGCCATCACGGATGAACCCTCCCAGGCCGGGCGGCTCGCCGGGCTCGGTCTGGGCGTGGAACCGGAAACCGCGCAGGAGCAGTCGGTCTCGGATCTGCTCGAACTCCTGGTTTCCGGCGCCCACCGTCCAGCGCCACGCGGTGCACGCCGGGCGCAGTCCCCCGCAAGGACGGAGCACATCCCGGAGCCGGCCCCGGGACGGATCCTGGCGGTCTGGGGCCCGGCGGGATCGACTGGGAAGACCCTGGTTGCGGTGAACCTGGCTGCCGAAGCGGCCATGGACGGCCAACGGGTCGTGCTGCTCGACGCCGATACCTACGGCGCCAGCGTCGCCGTCCATCTGGGGCTGCTCGACGAGGCTGCGGGGCTGGCACAACTATGCCGGCTCTCGGACCAGGGCATGCTCGACGAGGCGGGGTTCGAACGCTCCTGTGCCGTGGTCGCGGTCGGAGGGACAACGCTCCGGGTGGCCACGGGCTTGTCCCGGCCCCAACGATGGCCCGAACTGCGGGCCGGGGCCTTGGCCCGGGTGCTGGACTTCGTGCGTCGTCGGGCCGACCTGGTGGTCGTCGATGTCGCCTCCTTCCTCGAACGCGACGAGGACCTGACGTATGACACGTCCGCCCCGCAACGCAATGGTGCGGCCCTGGCCGTGTTGGAGTCGGCGGCCGAGGTCATCGCCGTCGGCTCGGCCGACAGCGTCGGGGTTCCCCGGATGATCAAGGGCCTCGAGGATCTGCGCGAGATCCTGCCCGGAACGACTCCCCGGGTGGTCTTCAACCGGGTGCGTCGTTCGGCGGTCGGACCCGCCCCGGAACGGGCCCTGGTGGAAAGCTGGGAGCGCTTTGGTCCCGGTGGCGGGATCGACGGGCTGCTGCCCTGGGAACCGGACACCGCGGACCGGGCCTTGCTGCAGGGCAGCGTGCTGGCAGAGCTGGCTCCCGAGAGTGTTCTGCGGGCCGGGATCGCGGCCCTGGTTTCGGTGGAAGTCAGGCGTCGTGCAGGGTTCTTCAATCGCTGATACAGCCCATTGGGAGCTAACCGGTCCGCGGGTTAGTCTTGAGGTGTTCGAGACCGCAAAGGCGCGGTCCTCATCCTTTTACGGAGGCGTTAATTGATGTCGTCGGAGTCGGGCAGTCCTACAGGATTCATTGCCGAGACCAACACCCCCCAGTTCGCCGAGGCCTATTACGGGCACCTTTCACCGGAGGATGCGGCAACGTATCCACCGGAGGAGCTGCGGAACCGCGTCGGGGTGCATCTGGGCCTCGGGCACCAGCGGGACCGGGGACGGGCGAAGGTCGCGGTGGATCTGGAGGAGGACCGTGCGGTCGTCTATGCGGTCACCGACGACATGCCCTTCCTGGTCGACTCTGTCACCGCGGAGATCGTCCAGCAGGAACAAGGCATCACCTTGGTCGTCCACCCGACGTTCCTGGTCCATCGGGACGAGGAGGGAATTGCGACCACGATCGAACCGGTCAACACCGCCGAGGCCACATCATCGGGCGATACTGCTGCCTTGCCGGACCTTTCCGCCTTCATGGACCAGACCGGTAAATCGACCGTCGAATCATGGATCGCCATCGAAATCGCCGGGACGCCGGAACCGGAGCGGGTCACCGCATTGGTCGAGGGCCTGGAACAAGTCCTGTCCGATGTCCGCGACGCCGTGGAGGACTGGGCGCCGATGCGTGCCAAGGCCCACGAAATCGCTGATTCGCTGGCAGATGTCAACGACGAGATCCCCGATCTGGATAGCGCTGCCGAGCTGTTGCGTTGGTTGGACGAAGGCAACTTCACCTTCCTGGGATACCGCGAATACGATCTGGCCGTGGAGGACGGAAAGGATGTCCTGCACGTGCGTTCCGAGAGCGGATTGGGCCTGATGCGCCGGTCGGGCACCACCATGCTCCGTCAGGAACTGACGAAACTGGGGAGGGACAAGGCCCGGGAAAAGCGTCCACTGGTCATCACCAAGGCCAATTCACGCTCCACGGTCCACCGCGCGGTCTACCTGGACTACATCGGGGTCAAGAGCTTCGACGCCCAGGGCAACGTCACCGGCGAACGACGCTTCATCGGCCTCTTTGCCACCAGTGCCTATACCCGCCCGGTCCGGACCGTCCCGGTGGCCCGCGATAACGTCGAGCGCGTGCTCAAGGCCTCGGGATTCGCCCCTGATTCCCATTCGGGCAAGGACTTGTTGACGATCCTGGAGAGCTACCCCCGGGACGAACTCTTCCAGATCCAAACGGAGGACCTGCTGCGTATCGTCACCGGGATCCTCAGGCTGCAGGAACGTCGTCGCACCAGTTTGTTCCTCAGGCCCGACATCTACGGACGGTTCATGTCCGCCTTGGTCTTCCTGCCCCGCGATCGGTACACCACGGCGGTCCGGTTGCGCATCGAGGAGGAACTGAAGAAGGCCTACGCCTCGGATTCCACCGAGTACGAAGTACAGATGAACGAATCCGCCCTGGTGCGGCTGTTCTATCGGGTCCGACTGCCCCTGGGTGAGCAGACGCCTGAGGTTTCCCGCGAGGAGCTGGAACAGCGGCTCGTCCGGGCCGTCAGGTCCTGGGGCGAGGGAGTGGACGAGGAGGTGCGCAGTCGCTTCGAGCGAGGCGAAGCCGCCGAGATGTCCCGGCTTTGGGCCGATGCCTTCCCGCAGGCCTACCGCGTGGACTTCGAAGTGGAGGACGCACTCGATGACATCGAACGCTTCTCCACCTATGACGAGCCCGGGCACGAAGGCCCCGTGCTCCACGTCTACGTCCCCTCCAACGTGGCCGACCAGCATGGCGTGGATGCCCGGTTGAACCTGTACCTGACCGAACCGCTGTCCTTGAGCCGGATCCTTCCGGTGCTGTCCCACCAGGGATTGGAAGTCGTCGACGAGAAGCCGTTCGCCATCGAACGACGCGACGGCAAGAAGTTCTACCTCTACGACCTGGGACTGAAGTATCCGGAGGGCATCGACCCGCTCGAAACCAGTGACCTGCTCACCGAGGCCTACGGTGCGGTCTTCGTGGGACGGGCCGAATCCGACGCCTTCGACCGGCTCATCCTCGCTCAGGGCCTGTCTTGGCGGGAGACGGCGGTCCTGCGGGCGTACGCCAAGTACCTGGGCCAACTCGGTGCCTCGAACTCCTATGGGTTCATTGCCGATACCATGCTGGCCAACCCGGAGGTGACCGAGGCCCTCGTGGACCTGTTCGAGGGCACCTTCGACCCGGATCTCGATGACGCCGAACGCACGCGTCGCACCGCAGCGGCACGGGCCGCGCTGGAGACCGGGCTGGAACACGTGGCGACCCTTGACGCCGACAGGCTGCTGCGCCGCTTCGTCAACGTCATCGACGCCACCACGCGGACCAACTACTACCAGGACACCATCCACCTGTCCTTCAAGCTCGAACCAGGGCGGATCGACGGGGCCCCGTTCCCGCGGCCGCAATACGAAATCTGGGTCTATTCGCCCCGCGTCGAAGGCGTGCACCTGCGCTACGGCAAGGTTTCCCGCGGTGGCCTGCGCTGGTCGGATCGCCGGGAGGACTTCCGGACGGAGGTCCTGGGGCTGGTCAAGGCACAAATGGTCAAGAACGCCGTGATCGTCCCGACCGGCGCCAAGGGCGGTTTCTTCGCGAAGAACCTGCCTGACCCTTCGGTGGATCGCAATGCCTGGATCGAGGAAGGCAAGGCCGCCTATCGGATCTTCATCTCGGCCCTGCTCGATATCACCGACAACCTGGTCAGGGACGGTGACACCGAGAGGGTGGTCGTCCCGGACCGCGTGGTGCGCCTGGATGACGACGACACCTACCTGGTCGTCGCCGCCGACAAGGGCACGGCCAGCTTCTCCGATACCGCCAACGAGATCTCACTGGCCCGGGGCCACTGGCTCGGCGACGCCTTCGCCTCGGGCGGATCGGTGGGCTACGACCACAAGGCCATGGGCATCACGGCCCGTGGCGCCTGGGAGTCGGTCAAACGGCACTTCTTCGAACTGGGAATCGACACCCAGACGGAGGAATTCACCGTGGCCGGCATCGGCGACATGAGCGGGGACGTCTTCGGCAACGGGCTGCAGCGTTCCGAGCACGCCAAACTGGTTGCCGCCTTCGACCACCGGCACATCTTCCTGGATCCGAATCCGGATCCGAAGCCGTCCTTCGCCGAGCGCCAGCGGCTATACGAGCTACCGCGTTCGAGCTGGGGCGACTACGACACCTCGCTGATCAGCGAAGGCGGGGGTGTTTATCCACGCCAGTCCAAGTCCATCCCGATCTCCGACCAGGTCAGGGACGTGTTGGGGCTGCCGGAAGGGACGACGTCGATGTCGCCCCCGGACCTGCTGCGCGCCATCCTGTCGGCGCCAGTGGATCTGGTCTACAACGGTGGCATCGGCACGTATGTGAAGGCTTCCACGGAATCCCACACCGATGTCGGGGATCGTGCCAACGACGCGATCCGGGTCGACGGCAAGGATCTGCGGGCCCGGGTGGTCGGCGAAGGCGGAAACCTGGGCATGACCCAGCGCGGACGCATTGAAGCAGCGCTGAAGGGGGTCATCCTCAACACCGACGCGATCGACAACTCCGCCGGGGTGGACTGCTCCGACCACGAGGTCAACATCAAGATCCTGATCGATCGGATGGTCACTGCCGGAAAGCTGCCCGAGGACGAGCGGGCGGACTTCCTGCATTCGATGACCGACGAGGTCGCGCGGCTGGTGCTGCGGACCAACGTCGACCAGAACATCCTGCTGGTCAACGACAAGCAGCATCTCTCCGAATGGAGCCCGAGCTTCGAACGGCTCATGGACTGGTTGGAGGAGCATGCCGATCTGGACCGCGAGCTCGAGTTCCTGCCCAGTACGGAGGAACTGGAGGAACGCCTGGCCGGGGGCAAGTCACTGACCGCTCCCGAGCTGGCCGTGTTGGTGGCCTATTCGAAGATCCAGCTGGCCACGGCGTTGGCGCAGACCACGCTGGCGGATGATCCGTACTTCGACCGGACGATGCGCGAGTACTTCCCGGTGCAGCTTTCGGAGAAGTTTCCCGAGGATGTCCTGGCCCACCCGCTGCGCCGGGAGATCGTCAGCACCGTGGTGGCCAACGACATGGTCAACATGGGTGGCATCACCTATGCGTTCCGGGTGCTGGAGGAGACCAGCGCTTCCGAGGAAGCCGTGGCCCGTTCATTCGTGGCCCTGCGGGAGATCTACGCCCTGGATGACTTCGTGGACGCCGTGACCGGTTTGCCGGCCAGCGTCCCCGTCGAGCACTGGTGCCGCATCCAACTGGATATGCGCCGGCTGCTGGACCGGGCCACGCGTTGGTTCATCTCCCATGTCGGTTCCGGGACGAGCATCCAGCAGGACATCGAGGCCTTCGAGCCGACGGTCACCGCCCTGCAGGCCGAACTGGGGGACCTGCTGCGCGGCGTTGACGCCGAGCGGGTGGCCCGGTGGAAGGACAACGGGATCCAGTGGGGCCTGCCCGAGGATCTTGCCTCGCGCTGGGCCTTGCAGTTCGAGGGCTTTGCCTTGCTGGATATAGCCCAGGCCGCCCATGACCGGGGACTGCCGGCCCGCGAGGTCGCAGCCGTCTACTACGTGGTCTTCGCGCGTTTCGGCATCGACAATTTGCTCGAACGCATCACCCGGCTCCCGCGGGGGGACCGGTGGCAGGCGCTGGCCCGTGCCGCCCTGCGGGACGATCTGTATTCCACGGCGGTGGACATCACCGGAGCGGCGTTGCAGGCCGCACCGGAGGTGGTCGATCCCGAGGGACGGGTCGTGGAGTGGGAAGAACAGAACGCCGACAACCTGGCCCGGGCGAAGAACATGTTCGATGAGGTCAACAGCCTCGAACGCGATGACATGGCTTCACTATCGGTGGCACTGCGCCTGCTGCGTTCGATCGTGCGGCGGTAGCTCTTGGCGACCTTCACCGATCCGGTCCGGGACGACGCCGATTTCAGGCCCGGGGACGAGGAATGGCTCCACCTGCTGGTGGGGGATTGGCAGATGGTCGCGGACCTGGCGTTTGCCGATCTGGTCCTCTGGCATCCCTCGGCCGGAGGGACGTATGTGGCTCTGGCCCATGTACGTCCCTCCACCAGCCATACCGTCTTCCATAGCGACTTCGTGGGGGAGCGGATCCGCAAGGACCTGCGCCCCCTGGTCGAGCAGGCCTGGACCAGCGGGGAATCCCAACGCGCAGGGGAGGAGCATTGGACGCAGGAGTCGGCGATGCGCATCGAGGCGTTCCCGATGGTGCGCAACGGCAGGACGCTGGCGATCGTCACCAGCCACCAGGATCTGTCCAACTCCCGGGTGGCCTCGCGGCTGGAACAGACCTATAAGCAATGCGCCACCGATCTGCTACGCATGGGCATGCAGGGCCTGTGGCCGGACTTCGCGACACCCACCGGCTCCCGACGCGGGGCTCCCCGCGTCGGTGACGGGCTGATCCGGTTGGACGCCGAGGGAATCGTGCAATATGCCAGCCCCAACGGGGTCTCGGCCTATCGCCGTCTCGGGGGGGTCGACTCCCTGGAGAGCCGCTCACTGGCGGAGGTCACCACCGGTCTCCTGAGGGACCGCCGCCTCGTGGACGAGGCCCTCGCATTGGTCGTCACCGGCAAGATGCCCTGGCGCACCGAGGTCGAGTCCAACGGGGTCAGCTTGTCCCTGCGGGCCATCCCGCTACGTGATGGCAAGAAGCGATACGGGGCCCTGGTGCTCTGTCGCGATGTGACGGAGTTGCGCCGCCGCGAGATGGAGCTGGTCTCCAAGGATGCCACCATCCGGGAGATCCACCACCGGGTGAAGAACAACCTGCAGACCGTCGCCGCGCTGTTGCGCATGCAGTCCCGCCGCATGGTCAGCGAAGACGGAAAGCAGGGTCTGGAGCAGGCCATGCGCCGGGTGGCCACGATTGCCCTGGTGCACGAGACGCTGTCCCAGGGCCTGAGCCAGAGTGTCGACTTCGACGAATTGATCGACCGCCAGTTCAGGTTGGCCGCCGAAGTGGCCTCACCTGGTCAAGTGGTTCACACCGAACGGTCGGGATCCTTCGGCGGGCTGCCCAGCGAACTGGCGACCCCGCTGTCGCTGGTCATCAACGAGTTGGTTTCCAACGCCGTCGAACACGGCCTGGGCGAGCAGGACGGAACGGTCAGCCTCCACGCGGTGCGACGCACCATCGCCGATGGCACCGAACGGCTGCGCGTGGTCGTCTCCGACGACGGTCGTGGTCTGGGCTCGGAGCCCCGCAAGGACGGACTCGGACTGCAGATCGTTCGCACCCTGGTGACCAGCGAACTGGCGGGGACCATCGAATGGGAGCCGGGAACCCATAGCGGCACGGATGTCATCCTGGACCTGCCGCTGCGCAGCTGAGGGGCGCACCCGTGAACAGGAAAAACGCCGGCCGGTCCCCGAAGGGACCGGCCGGCGTCATGGGGACCCGGGATTGATCAGTTGAACTTCTTCTGGTGGGCCTTGACCGACTTCACGTAGGTCTTGGTATCGCTGTACATGCCATTGCGCTTCACCGAGCCCTGCCCCTGGTAGTAGGAGGCGATGCCGTCTTCGACGTTGCTGCTGGTGCGCTGCAATGAACGGATGATGGCAACCCCCGCCGTGGCGTTGTCGTAGGGGTTCAGCAAGTCCAGCTTCCGGCCGACCAGCTGTGACGCCCAGTCACCCGAGGTCGGGATGACCTGCATGGCACCGATGGCGTTGGCGGGGGAGACCGCTGCCATGTTGAAGCCTGACTCCTGGTACGCGTGGGCCAGGGCCAGGGACGGGTCGACGCCCATCTTGCGTGCCGTGCTGCTGATGATCGACTGCATTTCCGACCGTGAGGGGAGGTTGCGCGAGAGCAGCGTGTACTTATTGTCGTTCGCGGACTTCACCGTGCCGGCCGGGTACTTATAGTGCAGGAAGGTATCCGGCACCAGCTGCTTACGGGTCGACGAGGTCGAGGAGGTCGAGGAGGCCGGGGACCCGCCGGAGAGCTTGAGCTTCTGTCCGGGGTAGATGACCGAGGAGTTGTTCAGGTTGTTGGCCGACAGGAGCTTGGACAAGCCCATCCCCGCCTGGCCGGCGATACCGGAAAGGGTGTCCCCGGACTTGACCGTGTAGGTGCTGCTGGTCTTCTTCTTCGTCGAGCTCGACGAGCTGGAGGAACCCGAGCTGGATTTCGAGGAGGAAGAGGCGGAGCCGGAGAGCTTGAGCTTCTTGCCCGGGTAGATGACCGTGGACATGCTCATGTTGTTGGCCGCCAACAGCTTGGACAGACCCATGCCCGCCTTCTCGGCGATCGCCGAGAGGGTGTCCCCGGATTTGACCGTGTAGGTCGACGCCGATCCGCTGGAGCTCTTCTTGGAGGAGCTCGAGCTGGACTTGGACGAGTTCGAGGAGCCCCCCGAGAGCTTGATCTTCTGGCCCGGGTAGATCATGGAGCTGGACTTCAGTCCGCTGGTCTTCAGCAGGGCCGAAAGGGAGAGGCCCTTGCTGTGGGCGATGCCCGAGAGGGTGTCTCCGGATTTGATCGTGTAGGTCGATGCCGATCCGCTGTAGCTCTTCTTGGAGGAGCTCGAGCTGGACTTGGAGGAGGACCCACCGGAGAGCTTGAGCTTCTTGCCCGGGTAGATGATCGTGGACATGCTCATGTTGTTGGCCGCCAACAGCTTGGACAGGCCCATGTCCGCCTTTTCGGCGATCGCCGAGAGGGTGTCCCCGGATTTGATCGTGTAGGTCGACGCCGATCCGCTGGAGCTCTTCTTGGAGGAGCTCGAGCTGGACTTGGAGGAGGACGATCCACCGGAGAGCTTGAGCTTCTGGCCGGGGAAGATCAGATCGCTGGCCTTGAGCTTATTGGCCTTGAGGAGTTTCGACAGCGGCATATCGTGTCGATGGGCGATGCCCGAGAGGGTATCGCCTGACTTGACGGTCACCTTCTTGGCGGGCGCTGCGGCCACGGTGAGGCGGGTCGGCAGCTGTGAAGCCACCAGATGGGCGGCGATGCGCTGCTGGGCGGCCGCGATGTTCGCGGGAGTCGCGGTCTTCGGGGTGAGAAGTGCTGTGGACGTGGGAGCCTCGACGGCGGCTGCGGGGGCGGCTGCTGCCACACCTGACAGGACGACGGCGGGAATCGTCGCGGCTGCGACGGCTCCGGAAATGGAACGGTTGCGGGCTCCCTGAACGAAGACGTTCGAGGAACGCGCGCCGCTGGTGCGGTGCTCGGGCATGTAGACATCCTCTGATCGCGACGGCCTTGGCCGAAGAGATCACCATCGAGTTGAAGCCAGGCAGGGCTTCGCGATACTCGTGTGACCTATGTTGCAACTGTGACTCATGTGAATTTACACCATGTGATGCGTTCCTAAAAGTCTTAAGTGGCTCGTCACCTGAGCATTGCGACGGGGAGAGCACGGATTGTGGCATTCTTGTGTGGTGAGTTCTCTTAATAATCTCGTGACCGAATGGTTGTCTTTGCCTGACCTAGCCGAGGCGTTGGACGTCTCGATCAAGGACGTGCACCGTCTGTTGGACGAACGCTCGATCGTTGAATTGCGGGTGGGCGCACGCAAGGTGCGCTCCGTTCCGGCGGAATTCGTTCTGGAGGGGCGGATCATCGATAGCCTCAAGGGCACCATCACGGTGCTGGGCGACGCCGGATTCACGGACGAGGAGCTGATCAGCTGGCTCTTCACCCCCGATGAATCGCTGCCCGGTACGCCGATCCAGGCCCTGCGTGAGGGGCGGAAGACGGAGATCAGGCGCCGGGCCCAGGCCCTCGGCTGGTAGCAGCGGCGCCCGGGCGGGCGGCGGTGGTGCTCAGGCCGTGCGCTCGGTGACGGCCTTTCCCAGCGCGCGCAACTGTTCGCGGATCTGATCGGTGACGGATAAGACGTCGAGCGCATCGAAGGCCTGCGCCGAGAGTGCGGCGATGCTCCCCTCGGTCGCTGCCAGCGCCCCGCAATCGGTGAGGACCGTCATCATGCGATTGATTTCCGCCGCTGTGAGGTCATCGGCCCCCAGACGGTTCTGGATGAAGTCGCGGTCTTCCTCAGAGGCCAGCAGCAGCCCGTGGGCGATCATTTCGGTGCGTTTGCCCTCGCGGAGATCATCGCCGGCAGGTTTCCCGGTGATCTCGGCGTTTCCGAACACGCCCAACACGTCGTCGCGGAGTTGGAAGGCCTCGCCGATCGGCAAGGCGAAGGCGGAGTAGCCGGCCAGCAGGTGGTCGTCGGCCCCGGCCAGGGCGCCCCCGAGGAGCAGGGGGTTCTCGGTGGAGTACTTGGCTGATTTATATCTCAGGATCGTCCGGGCCCGTTCAAGGACGTCGCTATCGGATGACGAAGGCCCCGCCGACTCCTCCAGGACGTCGAGATACTGCCCGGCCATGACCTGGGTGCGCATGCCGTCAAAAATCCTCCGCGCCGGCGAACCGGCGTCCGTGGCGGTCGCGAAGAGCTGTTCACTGAACGACAGGCAGAGATCGCCGGCCAGGAGGGCTGCTGCTTCCCCGAAACGTGCTCCGTCCCGGGCCCAGCCGAGCCGGGAATGGGTGGATTCAAAGGATTTGTGCACGCTGGGTCGGCCGCGTCGGGTCGCGGACCGGTCGATGACATCATCGTGGATCAAGGCCGCCGCCTGGAACAGTTCCAGGGCCGCGGCCGCCCTGATGATCGCCTCGTCGGCGGGATCCCCACCGGCCCCGGCATAACCCCACCAGGCGAATCGCGGCCGAAGCCTCTTGCCGCCCTGGATGAGGGTTTCGACCGAATCGACGAGATCGACGGCGGTGGGCGAGATTCCGGTCACGATATCCCGCTGTTCCGACAGGAACGTCGCCAGCATGGAGTCGAGGCGCTTGATGAATTCGGTGTCCTCGGCGCGGGGGGGCCGGGGGAAGGGCCCGGGGGCTTCAGTGGGATTCATGACGTCCGTTGTGTGGGGTGGGCTGGGAACGGTCCCATTCTATCTGTCGGAGCAGTTACGTAGAATTGGTGACATGGTCGAAGCCCCCACGCCGCGCACGGTCTTCCATGTGGACATGGATGCCTTCTATGTCTCCGTCGAGCTCCTGACGCGGCCGGAATTGAAGGGGCGCCAGGTCATCGTGGGAAACCCCGGGGGGCGTTCGGTGGTGCTTTCCGCATCCTATGAGTGCCGTCGCCTGGGCGTCCGGTCCGCGATGCCGATGGGCACGGCGATGCGGATGGCACCGAAGGCCACGGTCATCGAGCCGAACATGGCTTCCTATCGCCTCATTTCTGAACGCATCATGTCGGTCTTCGCCGAGATCACCCCCCTGGTGGAACAAGTGAGCGTGGACGAGGCCTTCCTCGACGTCACGGGCAGCTTGCGTCGACTGGGTGAACCACTGGAGATCGGGCGCATGATCCGGGCCAGGTTCCGCGCTGAACTGGGCCTTCCGGCCAGCGTGGGGATCGCCAGGAACAAATACGTGGCGAAGGTGGCCTCGACCCGTTCCAAGCCCGACGGATTGCTCCGCATCGCTCCCGAGGACACGGTCGCCTACCTGCACACCCTTCCCGTCGAAGCCCTGTGGGGCGTGGGGGCCAAGACAAAGGAGGTGTTGGCCCGGGCCGGGATCTCGATGGTGAGCGAACTGGCCCAGACCCCGCTGGCCACGCTGGAACGGCTGCTTGGTTCCAATGGCCTCCACCTCCATGCCCTCGCCTGGGGCAGGGACGACCGTGCGGTGGAACCGGTCAGGGTGGAGAAGAGCATCGGTGCCGAGGAAACCTTCGCCGTCGACGTCCATGAAGAGGCGCCGCTGAAGCGGGAACTGCTGCGCCTGGCGTACCGCGTGGCCCAAAGACTCCGCGAGGCGGAGCGCCAGGGCCAGACAGTGGCCCTGAAACTCAGGTACTCGGACTTCACCACCATGTCTCGGAGCCGTCGACTGGTGCAGCCCACGAATTCCGCGCAGGTACTGCTGGCGGCTGCGGAAGGACTGCTGGCCGGGATCGGAGAACGACCGCAAGGGGTTCGTCTCATCGGCATCCGGGTGGAACAACTTTCCGATGCCGACGGCGGCATCCAATTGAGCTTCGAACGGAGCGACGGAAACTGGCGTCAGGCCGAGGAAACCATGGATCGCATCCGGCAGAGGTTCCCCGCCGGATCGCTGCAGCCGGCGACCCTGATGCGCCCACCGGAGAACCCACCCGAGGAGGAAACATAACTCGACTTCCCGGTGGTGGAAATGCAGACTATCCTTGACGGACCACAGGTAGCGAAAAAGTAATTGGACGTACTTGCGGCAGCGGGAACAATGCAGTTGCGGGAACCGTTGACTTATATATAGGGGTTCTCCGGACGGAGACCGACGGACACGAGGGATTGGGGAAGGGATCATGCCACTTTCCGAACACGAGCAGCACTTGCTCGAGCAGCTGGAAAAGCAACTGCACGAGGATCACAAGTTTGCCTCCTCGATGAAGTCAAACGCCGCACCCGGCGGCTATTCCACGCGGAACATCGCCATCGGCGCCATCATCGGAGTCGTGGGCATCATCGCTCTGTTGCTGGGTGTCTCCAGCCAATGGATCCCGGTCGGTGTCCTGGGCTTCGCGCTGATGTGCATCGGGGTCTATGTCGCTTTTTCGAAGAATGCCTTCGGCAAGGTCGGCAAGGGCAAAACCAGGTCAGGACCGCAGAAGAGCTCATTCATGGCGGATCTTGAATCCAAATGGGAAGCCCGTCATCGGGACGAGCACTAACGATCACTAACTAGTCGTCGGGCCTGGCCACCAGGCCCGAAGAAGGACCCTAGCCACCGCAGGGCGCAGGCCATCACGGCCGGCGCTCTTTTTTTGTGCCCTCAGGGCGCCACGACCTCGTGGTGAACGCCACACCCCCGCGGGCCCATCCCCTCCGGTGGCCCTCCGCGCCGTCCTCCACTTCCCGCCACCGGGTTCCTCCACTTTGCCCCACCAGGATCCCGGCGAGGGCGCACAGCCCGTGATTGCGCATCTTTTCGGGCTTTTTCCCGTCCGGCGCGCTCTTGTATACCAAATTCCCTCCACTCCTCACCACGGGCCTGCTTCCCTCTGATTGCAAGGAAAAGAATTTGCCCTATTGGTGGTAAAACTACCGTCTGTCGTTGACAGTGGGGCTTTGTGGAGTAAAGTGGGGGACTGTAGAGGTGATGGGGGATGACGGGGTGAACGTAGCTCCTTGATGACGGGAAGGCGGTGCGTATGTTCCTCGGGACGTACACGCCGCGTCTTGACGAAAAGGGGCGCATCATCCTTCCTGCCAAATACCGCGATGAACTGGCGAACGGGCTGGTTCTGACCCGGGGGCAGGAACGCTGCGTCTACGTCTTCAGCCAGCGGGAATTCGAGAACGTGCATGAGCAGATGCGTCAGGCACCGTTGTCCTCGCGGCAGGCGCGGGATTACATCCGCGTTTTCCTCTCCGGCGCCTCTGACGAGATGCCGGATAAGCAGGGCAGGGTCACCATCCCGGGGGCACTGCGCGCCTACGCCGGACTGGACCGTGAGGTCACCGTCATCGGTGCGGGGTCCCGGGCCGAGATCTGGGATACCCAGGCTTGGAACGAATACCTCGAAGAACAGGAGAGCACGTTCTCCGAGACAGATGAAGAAGTACTGCCGGGCATTTTCTAGCAACCGCTGGAAGCGCTCGGTGGGGTTGGACCAGATCTCCAGCCGCCCGTCAGCATCATCCTGGCTCCACTTCCCCGGAGCCAGGCCGATGAGGATCGGAGCGGAGGGGGATCTGGCCCAATCCCTACACCACGATTGCAAGCTGTGACACGCTGAAAGGGGACAGGGCATGACCGACGACATCACACCCCGTCCCACATCCGAGCGGCACGTACCGGTGCTGCTCGAACGTTGTGTAGGGCTGTTGGCGCCGTCGATCCAGGCAGGGATCGACCAGCGCGAACGGGCCGTCGTCGTTGATTGCACGCTCGGCATGGGCGGGCACTCCGAGGCGCTGTTGCGTCGTTTCGACCAGCTTCACCTGATCGGGCTGGATCGCGACGAGCAGGCACTGGCCTTGGCGGGGGAGCGGTTGGCGCCGTTCTCCCACCGGACCGATCTGGTCCACGCGGTCTACGACGAAATCGATGATGTGGTCGAGGACCTGGGCTTCGACGGCGTCGATGGCGTGTTGTTCGACCTGGGGGTTTCCTCGCTGCAGCTCGATGAGCGCGAACGCGGCTTCGCCTATTCCTTCGATGCCCCACTGGACATGCGCATGGACACCTCGACCGGACCGACGGCCGCCGATGTGGTCAACGACTATTCCGAATCGGATCTCGTCCGCCTGATCCGCACCTGGGGTGAGGAGAAGTTCGCCGGTCGGATCGCGTCGGCCATCGTCCGGGACCGGGGGATGCGCCCCTTCGAAACCACCGGCCAGTTGGTGGAGAGCATCCGCAGCGTCGTGCCGGCCGGGGCCGCCCGCACCGGGGGACACCCCGCCAAAAGGACCTTCCAGGCCCTGCGTATCGAGGTCAACGAAGAACTCGATGTGCTGGACCGGGCGCTACCGGCCTCGATGGACGTGCTGAACATCGGGGGCCGGGTGGTGGTGATGAGCTACCACTCGCTCGAGGACAAGCTGGCCAAGAAGCACTTCGCCGCGGCCTCCAAGTCCTCGGCCCCCCTCGGGTTCCCGGTCGAGCTGGAGGAGCACAAGGCCCGCTTCCGGAGTCTGACCAAGGGAACCGAGAAGCCGAATGACATCGAAATCGACGAAAACCCCCGCGCGGCATCAGCCAAGCTCCGCGCGGTGGAACGAATCCTGAAGAGGAGCTGAACATGAGCACCGCAACCCAGACGCGTGCAGTTCACGCACGGCAGAGCACCGCAGGCAGCACCGTCGGTGCCAACGCCCGCGCACTGGCTCCGACGCCCCTTCCTCGTTCCGAACCCAAGCCGCGCACACCGCTGTCCCTGGTCCCGGCCACGAAACGCAGCCGACGCGCCGGATTCGCCGTGTTCTGCTTCGCTTTGTTGCTGGCGGCGCTGGTCGGGGTCCTGGTCATCAACGTCAATGTGGCCAACTCCCAGTACGACATCGTGAGCCTCCGCGGCCAGGAACAGGCCCTCAGCCAGCAGAACGAAGCGCTGACACAGGAGCTCCAAAACCTTCAAGCTCCCCAGAATGTGGCAGTCAAGGCGGCAGAATTGGGTATGGTCACCCCGGGAACGGTGGCTTCGATCAATCTGGACACCCAGAAGATCGCCGGAAAGTCCACGGCCGCGGAAAAGGGAAAGCTTCCTTCCGCCCATGTACCGACACCGGCGGTCCCTGAAGACCAGGCCAAGAAACAGACGGTGGCGGACACGAAGTCCGAAGCCGCGGAGCAGCAAAGCAACATCGCCCCCGAGGGCAAGGCAGTCACCGACGGCGCCTCGGAGGCCGAGAGCAAGACACAAAAGAAGACCGACGAAGCTTCGAGCGAGGACCTGAACGGCGGAACCATCCCGGCTCCGGCGCAGCAGGGTTCCGGACAGTAGGGCAGCGAGTCCTGTTCGGTACGGACCTCGAGAAGAACCGATCAGCAACCCAAGGAATGAACTATGGCCAGGCCGCCCGCCAGGAAATCAAAGCACACCGAGCCGCGCCGTCTGCGGACGGGCCTGGCCCTTGCCATGGTCATGCTGGTCCTGCTCGGCGGACGGCTCTTCCTGGTGCAGGGGCTCGATCCGTCGGCTGCTGCGGAGGCGGCCACCGGCCAGCGGATCCGCGAAACGGACCAGCAGCCGGTGCGTGGCAAGATCCTGGACTCATCCGGGAAGATCCTGGCTGCCAGCTTTGAACGCTACGACCTGGTGGTCGACCAGCGCCAGGTTAAGGACTCGTTCAAGCGCAAGGACGGTGACGGCGGCCGGGACGTCGTGCAGACCGAAGACGCCGTCAAGGAACTCGCGGCCACCCTGGACATCGATCAGGACACGCTGAAGACCTCCATCATCGGCGATGAGGGGGCCAAGAAGAAGGGCTACTCCGTCGTGGCCAAAGGGGTGACCCCCGAAACCCGCAACAAGGTCCTGAAGATCGGGCTGCCATGGATCACCAGCCAGGAACGCTTCGAACGTGAATACCCCAACGGCACCGTCGCCGGCTCGGTATTGGGTTTTCTGCGGTCCAGCGAGGACGGGACCTCCCAGACCGGGGCCGAGGGCTTGGAATTGAGCCAGAACAAAGCATTGGCCGGTGAAGCGGGGACCAAGACCTTCGAGATCGCCGCCGATGGGGTCAGGATTCCGATGGCGACGCTCAAGGAAAAGCCGGCGGTCGATGGCCAGGACCTCAAACTCACGATCAACAGCGATATCCAGTGGGCCGCCCAGGAAGCGGTGATGGCCAAGCAGAAGCAGTTCAACGCCGAATGGGTCAACGCGGTGGTCGTCGAGGTGGACACCGGCAAGATCCGGGCCCTGGCGGATTCGACGACGGTGGATCCGGCGGACCCGGGAGCCACGGACGCCAAGTTCCGTCGTTCAACCACGGTGTCGCAGGCCTACGAACCCGGCTCGACCGGCAAGGCCGCCACTTTCGCGGCCGCCTTGGAGGAAGGCGTGGTGAAGCCCAAGGACCACTTCACCGTCCCGAACGAATACACCATCGGCAAGGAAACCATCCACGACTCGATGAAGCACGAGACCCTGGACATGACCACGGCGGGGATCTTCGCGCGCTCCTACAACACCGGCACCACGATGGTCGGCAGCAAGCTCAGCAACGAACAACGCTACGAATGGATGAAGAAGTTCGGCATCGGCCAGGGCTTCGACATCGGGGTTCCGGTCAACAAGGGCATCTTCGTTCCCCCGGAGCGCTGGGACCGCCGCCAGCAGTACACGACCATGTTCGGCCAGGGCTACAGCCTGACCTCCCTGCACACGGCCCGCATCTTCCAGGCGATCGCCAACCAGGGGGTCCAGATCGAGCCCTCGCTCATCGAGTCCTACACGGATCCGGACGGGACCGAACACGAGCGCAAGGAGGTCAAGAGCAAGCGGGTCATCTCCAAGAAGACCTCCAAGGAAATGCGGCGGATGATGGAGACCGTGGTGACCGACGGCACGGGGTATGACATGGACATCGATGGATACCGCGTCGGGGGCAAGACCGGAACCGGTCAGGCCGCCGGTCCGACGGGCAAACTCGACGGCTACACCAGCTCCTTCGCCGGGATGGCGCCGATCGACGACCCGAAGTACCTGGTCGTCGTGACGATGCAGCGGCCCAAGGGCAATTGGGAGAGCTTCAGTGTGGGCGACACGTTCACCTCGATCATGTCCCAGACCCTCAACAGCTACAACGTCCCACCCACCACCGATAAGCCCGATCCCTATAAGGTCTTCGTCGGAAAGAAGCAGAAATACGCATGGTGAACACAGTGCCCCCCACCCCCCAGGACGCCGAACGTGCGTTCCGTCCCGACCAGGCTCCTCGTCTGACCCTGAACGAGCTGGCCGGTCGCCTGGCCGAGCACGGCATCACGCCTCGGCTCCGGGGTGACGGCGGCACGGTGGTCCAGGGGGTATGCCTCGATTCACGAGCCGTGCTGGCCGGGGACCTCTACGCAGCGGTTCCCGGGGCACGAAGCCATGGTGCCGACTACTGCACCGCAGCCGCCAATTCCGGAGCCGGGGCGATCCTCGCCGACGAAAGCGGTGAAGAACGGGCGGCGGCCACCGGCCTACCGGTGCTGGTGGTGGACTCCGTGCGGGCCTCCGTGGGACCCGTGGCCGCCATCCTGTACGGCTCGGAGGAGCCCGGGCTCGGCCTGATCGGTGTCACCGGAACCAACGGCAAGACCACGACGACGTACTTCATCACCTCGCTGTTGCGGGCGCTGGGCCAGCGGACCGGGCTGATCGGGACCATTGAGATCCTCGCCGACGGAACACGGATCCCCAGCGTGCTGACCACACCGGAAGCCCCGCAACTGCATGCGTTGTTGGCCCGGATGCGGGCGGCCGGGGTGGACACGGTCGCGATGGAGGTCTCCTCCCATTCCATCGACTATGAACGAGTCGGAGGCATGGCCTTCGGGGTCGCGGGCTTCACCAACCTCACCCAGGACCACCTGGACCTGCATGGCAGCATGGAGGCCTATTTCGAGGCCAAGTCCCGGCTCTTCGCCGCCGAGCGGAGTGCCCGTGCGGTCATCACGGTGGACGATGCCTGGGGTCGTCGCATGGCGCGCTCCAGCACCGCCGAGGTGTCCACCCTGCGGACCGTTCCCCGTGATGGGGCAGGAGCCGACGAGCAGCTGCCCGGTCGGGCGTGGAGCGTCCAGGGCATCGCCCAGCACGGTCTCGGTCATGAATTCGAAATTCACGGTCCCGACGGGGAACGGTTGCGCGCCCACACGGGCCTGCCCGGGCTCTTCAATGTCTCCAACGCCGCCCTGGCCCTGCTGATGGTCCATGTCGCAGGCATCGCCCTGGAAGACCTCCAACGGGTCCTGGACGCCTCCGACCCCCTGACCGTCGCGGTGCCGGGCCGGATGCAGGTCATCTGTGATTCCCCGGCAGCCGTCGTCGATTTCGCCCATAATTCAGACGCGCTCGAACGGGCCATCGAAGGCGTGCGGGGACAACATCCGGACTCACGGGTCATCGTCGTCTTCGGGGCCACGGGGGACCGGGACGCCACCAAACGCCCCACCATGGGGGCCGTCGCAGCCCGACACGCCGATGTCGTGATCATCACGGATGATGATCCCCACAACGAGGAAGCCGGAGGGATCCGCCGGGATGTCCTGACCGGGGCGTTGGAGGCCATCGAAGCCGAGGGACTGGGGAGCCAGGCCGCCGAGATCTTCCCGCGGGCGGACGCGATCGTGGCCGCAGTGGCGATGGCGCGGGCCGGGGACACCATCCTGGTGGCAGGGCGCGGGCATGAGGTCTGGCAGGAAGTCAACGGCGTGAACGTGGCCCTGGACGACCGGGTGGAACTGCGTCAGGCATTGCTCGCCGCAGGGCATAGCCCGCGCCCCGCCGAGGACGGTTCCACCGACTCGGCGGCCAACGGGTAAAGTCAAAGAGCCATGATTGAACTGAACACAGCCGACATTGCGTCCATTACCGGTGGGCGCATCACGGCCACCGCCGATCCCGGAACCACCGTCAGCGGTGTCGCCACCGACTCACGGGAGTGCGCCACCGGGACCCTTTTCGTCGCCAAACCCGGCGAGGTATCGGACGGCCACCACTTCATCGACCGGGCCTTCGCCGCAGGCGCCATCCTGGCCCTGGCCGAGCACGAGACACTGGATACGGCAGGGGCCGTGCACCCGGCGGTCATCGTCGACGATGCGGTCATCGCCATGGGCGCGCTGGCGGCCCATCTCGTGGAGCGGCTGCGGGCCGGCGGGACCCGGGTCATCGGCATCACCGGTTCCGCCGGGAAGACCACCACCAAGGACCTGCTCGCATCGATCCTGCAGACCTCGGGGCCCACGGTGGCTCCCATCGGTTCCTACAACGGCGAAGTCGGCGTCCCTCTGACCGTCTTCAATGCCACGGCCGAGACCCGGTACCTGGTCATCGAAATGGGTGCCACCGGCATCGGCCACATCACCTACCTGACCGACATGGTCCACCCGGACACCGGCGTCGTGCTGTGTGTGGGCACCGCCCACGCCGGCGAATTCGGCGGAGTGGAGAACATCGCCCGGGCCAAGGGCGAATTGGTCGAGGCACTGCCTGGCAACGGCACCGCCATCCTGAACCTCGACGACCCGCGGGTCGCCGCCATGGCGACACGCACCGACGCCGAGATCCTCGGATTCGCCATGGACGACGGCGGGAACCGGGCCCCGGTCATGGCCACCGACATCGTGGTCGCCGAGGGCGGCTACCCCGAATTCACGCTCGACCTGCCCGACGGTGGAAGCCACCGGATCCGTAGCGGACTCATCGGACGGCACCACGTCTCAAACCTGCTGGCCGCCGCGGCCGCCGCGTACAGCGTGGGCATCGACGGCTCCACGATCGCCGCGACCCTGCAGGACCGGGGGCCGGCGAGCCGGTGGCGCATGGAACGCACCGACCGTGCCGACGGCGTGAGCATCGTCAACGACGCCTACAACGCGAATCCCGAATCGATGCGTGCCGCACTGCGGACGCTGGCCGAACTCGGTCTGCCCTCGGAGGCGGGAGTCGCCCGCCGCACCTGGGCAGTCCTGGGCGAGATGCTCGAACTCGGCCCCGAATCAATCCACGAACACGACCTGGTCGGCCGCCTCGCGGTCCGGCTCAACATCAAGAAGCTGGTGGTGGTCGGCCAAGGAGCCAAGGCCGCCTTCAACTCGGCAGTGCTCGAAGGCAGTTGGGGAGACGAGGCGTACTACGTCGAGACCCCGGACGACGCCGAGGCATTGTTGGCTGACCAGCTGGAACCCGGAGACATCGTCTTGTTCAAGTCCTCCAACTCCGCAGGTCTACGCCACCTGGGCGACAGGGTGGCTTCCACTACCTGCTCGAACGGTGCCACCAGCGCGCTCGAAACGGAGGATCCCCGGTGATCTCCCTCATCATGGGCGCAGCCATCGCCCTGGTCCTGTCCTTTGCCGGAACCCCGGTCTTCATCAAGGTCCTGACCAAGCGCAGCTATGGCCAGTTCGTCCGGGACGACGGTCCGACCTCGCACCACACCAAGCGCGGGACGCCGACCATGGGCGGTGCCGTCATCGTCGCGGCCGTCTTCGTCGCCTATTTCGGTACGCACGGGATCCTGGGCCTGCTCGCCGACCATGCCCCCGGCCCCTCGGCCAGTGGGTTGGTGTTGCTGTTCCTGATGGCCGGCATGGGCTTCGTCGGGTTCCTCGACGACTACATCAAGATCTCCAAGCAGCGCAGCCTCGGGCTCCGGGCCTGGCAGAAACTGCTGTTGCAGGCGATCGTGGGGATCGCCTTCGCGATCCTCGCACTGAAGTTCCCCAACGGCAAGGGTCTGACCCCGGCCTCCACCCATTTGTCCTTCACGCGCGACACCGCCCTGGATCTGGCGTTCTTCGGCCCGCTGATCGGGGCCATCCTCTTCATCATCTGGGCGAATGTGATCGTCACCGCGGCCACCAACGGCGTGAACCTCACCGACGGCCTGGACGGGCTGGCGACCGGGGCGTCGATCATGGTCTTCAGTGCGTACACCCTGATGGGCATCTGGCAGTTCAACCAGGCCTGTGGATCCTCCCGCTCGATCGGGTCGGTGTGTTACGAAGTCCGCGACCCGATGGATCTGGCCCTGCTCGCGGCGATCCTCTCCGGGGCCCTGATCGGGTTCCTGTGGTGGAACACCTCCCCGGCACAGATCTTCATGGGGGACACCGGCTCACTGGCCATCGGTGGTGCCGTGGCGGCCTTCGCGCTGCTCTCACGCACCGAGGTCCTGCTGATCATCCTCGCCGGACTGTTCGTGATCATCTCCTTGTCGGTGATCATCCAGGTCGGCTTCTTCAAACTCTCCGGCGGCAGACGAATCTTCCTGATGGCTCCGCTGCAGCATCACTTCGAACTCAAGGGGTGGGCCGAAGTCACCGTCGTCGTGCGCTTCTGGATCATCTGCGGACTGTGCGTCGCCGTTGCCTTGGGTCTCTTCTACGGCGAATGGGTTTTGGGACTGTGAACGTGCGTTTGGACGATCTGACCAGCTGGGACGCCGACTGGAGCGGCCTGCGGGTCGTGGTGGCCGGGCTGGGCGTCACCGGCTTCTCCGCCGCCGATACCCTGATCGAGCTCGGGGCCGCCGTCGTCGTCGTCGATACCGGCGCCGGGGAGGAAAGCGCCCAGCGGGCCGACACCTTGAAGATCGTCGGTGCCCGGGACGTCCTGCTGGGCCCGGAACACACCCAGGGACTGCCCACCATCGACGGCCGGGTCGCCGATCTGGTCATCGCCTCACCGGGCTGGCCACCGCATCACCCGCTGCTGAGGGCTGCCGCCGAAGCCTCGGTGCCGATCTGGGGCGACGTCGAACTCGCCTGGCGGGTGAACCACCGTGAAGGGCGCAAGACCGCCGAATGGCTGGTCATCACCGGGACGAACGGGAAAACCACCACCGTGGGGATGACCGAGGCCATGCTGCAGGCGGGCGGGCTGCGGGCCGTCGCCGCCGGCAACGTCGGCACGCCCATCCTCGATGCGGTCCGCGACCCCGAGGGGTATGACGTGATCGCCGTCGAGCTCTCCAGTTTCCAACTGCACTACACCCACACCCTCTCGCCGCTGGCCTCGGTGGTGTTGAACATCGCCCAGGACCATGTGGACTGGCATGGCTCCTTCGAGCAGTACCAGGCGGATAAAGCCAGGATCTACGAACGCACCCGGGTGGCCGCGGTGTACAACGTGGAGGCACCGATCACCGAGAAAATGGTCGAAGACGCCGATGTCGTCGAGGGATGCCGGGCCATCGGCTTCACCACCTCGGTCCCCGCGCGCAGCATGCTGGGGGTCGTCGACGATCTGTTGGTGGACCGCGCCTACATCGCCGAGCGCGGTGATTCGGCCGCCGAACTGGCCTCGTTGGAGGACTTCGGGGGAGTGGCACCGCGGCATATGGTCGCCAATGCGCTGGCTGCCGCGGCGCTGGTCCGCGCCTACGGGGTCGAACCGGAAGCCGTCCGCCGGGGACTGCACGCCTATGAAGGCGGGGACCACCGCATCCAGGCCGTCGCCCGTCGGGACGACATCCTGTGGATCAACGATTCCAAGGCCACCAACCCGCATGCCGCCGCCGCATCGCTGGGCTCCTTCGGCTCGGTCGTCTGGATCGCCGGAGGGCTGTCCAAGGGAGTGGACTACTCCGAACTGGTGACGCGCTTCGCCGACAAACTCCGAGCCGTGGTGCTCATCGGAACCGACACCTCCGCGCTGCAGGAGGCATTGCGGCGACACGCGCCCACGGTGCAGGTGATCGAGGCGCCGGTAGGCGAAACTGGTACACAGACAGCAGATGGTTCGGATCGGCAGGAACGCGAAACGTCGGTCATGGAAGCGGCTGTTCAAGCCGCGGCGCGGATCGCCGAGGCCGGGGACACGGTGCTCATGGCGCCGGCGGCGGCATCCATGGACCAGTTCACGTCCTACGCCCACCGCGGCAACGCCTTCATCGAAGCGGTCGGCCGGCTCATGGAGGACGAAGAAAACTAAGGAGTATGCGTGGAACCCCCCACATCACGCCCCACCGGTGGATCGGGCCGCAAGCCCCGGATCCGCAGGACGGGCCTCCACGGGGGCAACGCAGGCTCAGCGGGACATCCGCCGGCGTCCGGTCCATCCGGCACCGCCGATACCGGGGCGCAGGAGTCGGCCCCGGCCACCAACGCCCACCCCGGCAGCCCGAAGAAGGCCTCCTCCCCGCGGAAGAAGGGCCTCCAGGCCCCCGACCGGTCGCGGGCCCTCATCACCCGGACCCCCGGACGCGAGAACACGGCGGCCACGCGGGGCAGGACCCGGGAGAAATCCACCCAAACGCCGGTCGCCCGCTTCTGGAACTGGGTTGAAGGCGACCCGCATAAGGACGGACGGACCGGGTACTACCTGATCCTGGGCAGCACGTTGGCCCTGACCGTGATCGGCCTGATGATGGTCCTGTCCTCCTCCTCCGTGGAAGCGATCAGCAGCAACCCCGATGCCTCCTCCTACGACCAGGTCATCAAACAGGGCGTCTGGGCCGTCGTGGGGGTCGCGATGATGCTCATCATCTCGCGGTTCTCGCTGCCGACGTTCAAGAAGCTGGCGTGGCCGGCCCTGTTCATCAGCGCCTTCCTGCTCCTGCTGGTCCTGACACCGCTGGGGCTGGAGATCTACGGGAACAAGAACTGGATCAAGATCGGTTCGCTCACCTTCCAACCCTCCGAAGCGGCGAAGCTGGCCCTGGCGGTCTGGGCGGCCTCCGTACTGAGCAAGAAGTCCAAGCTCATCGACCAGACGTCCCACGCCTTGATCCCGGTCCTCTTCCCCGGGGGCGTCCTGCTCCTGGGACTGGTGATGGTCGGCCGGGACCTGGGCACCGCACTGGTCATCGGTCTGGTCCTGGTGGCCACGTTGTTCCTGGGCGGGGTCCGGCTGAAGCTGTTCGCCGCGGCCGGGGTGCTCGGGGCCATCGCGGCCGTGGTCATGGTGATGGTCTCCGGCAACCGCATGACCCGCATCTATGCCTGGCTGGGGCTGAACTGCGATACCCAGCCCGGCGCCTGCTACCAATCCACCCAGGGCATCTATGCGCTGGCCTCAGGCGGCTGGTGGGGTGTGGGCCTGGGCCAATCACGGCAGAAGTGGAACTACATCCCCGAGGCCTCCAACGACTTCATCTTCACCATCCTCGGTGAGGAGCTCGGACTGTTGGGCACCCTGGTCGTCGTCGTGCTCTTCGCGATCCTCGCCATTGCGATGTACCGGGTCGCGGCCCGCCACCAGGACGGGTTCGTGCGCATCGCCACCGGCGGCATCATGGCCTGGCTGATCGGCCAGGCATTCCTGAACATCGGCATGGTCACCGGGTTGCTCCCGGTGATCGGCGTCCCGCTGCCCTTCATCTCCTCGGGTGGTTCGGCCCTGCTGCTCTCGCTCATGGCCGTCGGCGTCGTGTTGTGCTTCGCCCGTTCCCGCCCCGACGCCAGCTCTGAACTGCCCACCGAAGCCACGACCCCGGGCGGGACCCCACGCAAAGCCAGGAAGGCCAACCCATGAACCATGTCCCCTCGGTGGTGATGGCCGGCGGAGGAACCGCCGGCCATGTCTCACCCCTGCTCGCCATTGCCGATGCCCTGCGGGAGGCCGAACCCCGGCCCGCGATCCGCCTGGTCGGAACCCCCTCGGGGATGGAAACCCGGCTGGTGCCGGCGGCCGGCTACGAGTTGGAGACCATCGCCCGGGTGCCGATGCCACGCCGTCCCTCGCTGGACCTGCTGAAGCTGCCGTTCCGTTTCGTGGCGGCAGTGCGGGGGGCCCAGAACATCCTGCGCCGGGCCGAGGCCGACGTGGTCGTCGGGGTCGGCGGCTACGTCTGCACTCCGGTTTATCTGGCGGCCCGTCGGCTGCACATCCCGGTGGTCGTGCATGAGGCCAACGCCAAGGCAGGCCTGGCCAACCGGGTCGGCGCGCGCTTCGCCGCCGCCGTGGGCACCGCGTTCGAGGGCACCGGCCTGCCCGGAGCCGAACTGGTCGGCATGCCCATGAGCCGCCGGATCGCCGGATTGGACCGCGCCGCGGCCCGGGTCGAAGCCCGCAGCGCCCTGGGCCTGGACCCACAGCTGCCGACCCTGGTGGTCACCGGCGGATCCTCCGGCGCCCTGTCGGTGAACCAGGCCCTCATCGGTGGTCTCCGCCGCCTGGCCGGGGACGCCGGCGCCGAACACCCGGGATTCCAGGTCCTGCACGTCACCGGCAGCGGCAAGGCCATGGTGGACGAGGACGGGGAGCCGCTGTCGCTGCCCGGCTACCACCAGGTCGAATACGTGGACGGGATGGAACAGGCCTACGCCGCCGCGGACCTGATCATTGCCCGGGCCGGAGCCGGCACGGTCTGCGAGCTGGCCGCCGTCGGACTGCCCTCGATCCTGGTCCCGCTGCCGATCGGCAACGGCGAACAGGCACAAAATGCCAGCGACCTGAAGGCCACGGGGGGCGCCATCGTGAAACCCGATGACGAGTTCACCGCCGACTACGTCGCCCGGGTCGTCCCCGGGTTGCTGGCCGACCCCGGACGCCTGGACACCATGTCCGCGGCGGCCCGGGCGCTGGGGCGCCGCGACGCCGCCGAACAGATGGCCCGCCGGGTGCTCGACGCGGCCGCCGGGCAGCGGGGCGTCCGCGCCCCGAAGAGAGGACACTAGAGGCATGCAACAACGTCATACGCTGGCCGAGCTCGGCCGGGTCCATCTCATGGGGATCGGCGGGGTCGGGGTCTCCGCCGTCGCCCGGCTGATGCTGGCCCAGGGGGTCGCCGTCACCGGCAGCGACGCCAAGGACCTTCCGGTCCTGGACGAACTCCGCGCCCTGGGGGCGGTGATCCACGTCGGATACTCCGCCGCGGAGCTGCCGGAGGCCGATACCGTCGTCGCCTCCTCGGTCATCAAGGCGGGGAATCCCGAATATGATGCCGCCATCGACCGCGGGATGCGCATCCTGCACCGCTCCGAGGGGCTGGCGGCCACGATGGATTCCCACCATGTCGTCGCCGTCTGCGGCACCCACGGCAAGACGACGGCCACCTCGCTCATCGCCGTGATGCTGCGCCAGGCAGGAGCCTCACCGTCCTTCGCCATCGGCGCCAACATCGCGGGGTTGGGGGTCAACGCCGAACATGGCTCGGGGCGGATCTTCGTGGCCGAAGCCGACGAATCCGACGCTTCGTTCCTGAACTACCGTCCCGATACCATCGTGGTGACCAATATCGAGGCCGACCACCTGGACCACTACGGCACCGAAGCCGCGGTGCATGAGAGCTTCCACCAGTTCGCCTCTTTGTTGCCCGACGGCGGATTGCTGATCGCCTGCGCCGACGACCCCGGGGCCCTGGCCCTGGCACGGCGCCTCCGCGCGGAACGTCCTCTGGTGCGGGTGCAGACCTACGGTTTCTCCGACTCCGCGGACCGTCGGCTGAGCAACTCCCGGCCCGAGGAGGGACGCTTCGCCTGCGATCTGGACTGGGGCAGTGGCGGATCCGGGCGGCTCTCGCTCTCCGCCCCCGGGGACCACAACCTGCTCAATGCGGCGGCGGCCTTCGCCGTCGGACTGGACTGCGGGCTGGATCCGGGGACGGCTCTCGACGGCCTGGCGGCCTTCACCGGGGCGGCCCGGCGTTTCGAGCTCCGGGGCCGGGCCCACGGGGTCACCGTCTACGACGACTACGCCCACCACCCGACGGAGGTCCTGGCGGCGCTGCGGGCCGGCCGTGCCGTGGCGGGGGAGCATGGCAAGGTCCATGTCGTCTTCCAACCGCATCTGTTCAGCCGGACCCGCGAATTCTGGGCGGAGTTCGCCGATGCCCTCTCCCTGGCTGATACGGCCCTGGTGCTGGAGATCTACGCAGCCCGTGAACAACCGTTGCCCGGGGTCCATTCATCCCTCGTGGCCGATGCGTTGAACACCGCCGGCGGGTTGGTCGATCGCGGGGACGTGGCGGCCCGGATCTCCGAGGTGGCCCGCAGCGGCGATATCGTGATGACCATCGGCGCCGGGGATGTCACCGAACTCGGACCGGTGATCGTTTCGAGGTTGGAATCGGGCGCATGAGCGGGGGATCCTCCGGCGGCCCCAACGTCGTCACCCTGCCCGAATCGCCCGGCCGGCGTCTGCGTCGACGCATCCTGTGGATCGGCGGGGCCGTCGTCGCGGTGATCGTGGTCCTGATGCTGGTGCTGCTCTATTCGCCCCTGCTGGCCGTGCAGACGATCACGGTGGAGGGCAATAAGCTGGTCCCGACGAAGACGATCACCACGGCGCTGGAACCATTGGAAGGAACTCCATTGCCACGGATCGGTCCGGGGCGGGTCAAGGACCTGCTCGCGGATCAGGAAGCCATCCATGACGTCGTTGTCCAGGCCCATGCCCCCGGGACCCTCGAGGTGCGGATCGTCGAGTTCGCCCCGGTGGCCATCGTGGAGAACGATTCGAAGTCCTACGACCTGGTCGGAGAGGACGGCAGGACGTTGTCCAGCGTCAAGAAACGCAAGGGCGTCAAGCTTCCGCTGATCGACGGGAAGGCCTCGGAGCAGGATCCGGAGGTCTTTTCCTCCTTGACCGGCGTTTTGGCGGCCTTGCCTTCCTCGACGTTGAAAAAGCTTGACCATGCCAGCGCGCAGACCGTCGATTCGGTTGAACTCTCCCTCACGACCGGGCAGAAGGTCCTGTGGGGGAGCGACGAACGCAGCGGTGACAAGGCACGGGTCCTCACGGCCTTCCTGAAGGACAAGAAGCAGGCGGGCGTCAAGACCTTCGACGTCAGCACCCCCGACCACCCGGTCACCCGGTAGGGGTCGGGGCATGCGGCAGGAACCACCCCACGGTAATGGTGCGACACGCCTAGGCGGTCGTTGCATGCCGGGGATGCAAAACATAGCGTCTTAGTAGCAGGTACTTGACATAACTATAACCCTCAACTTGAGGGTTAACGTTGGTCCGGTTGAAGCTTCCTAAGACTCAGCAGCACATCGAACAAGGGAAACAGGACGTGGCAGCTCCACAGAACTACCTCGCCGTCATCAAGGTCGTCGGAATCGGCGGTGGCGGCGTCAACGCCGTGAACCGCATGATCGAGGTCGGCCTTCGCGGCGTCGAATTCATTGCGATCAACACCGACGCGCAGGCGCTCCTCATGAGTGACGCCGACGTGAAGCTCGACGTGGGGCGCGAACTGACCCGTGGCCTCGGCGCGGGCGCCAACCCGGAGGTCGGCCGCCAGGCAGCGGAAGACCATGCCGAGGAAATCGAAGAGGTCATGCGCGGCGCCGACATGGTCTTCGTGACCGCCGGCGAAGGCGGTGGTACCGGCACCGGCGGGGCCCCCGTCGTCGCCCGCATCGCCCGTTCGTTGGGGGCGCTGACCATCGGCGTCGTCACCCGTCCGTTCACCTTCGAGGGCCGTCGCCGTGCAACGTCCGCCGAGGCCGGCATCGACGCCCTTCGCGACGAGGTCGATACCTTGATCGTGATCCCGAACGACCGGCTGCTCTCCATCAGCGATCGGAACGTCTCGGTACTCGATGCCTTCCGTTCCGCCGACCAGGTGCTGCTGTCCGGCGTCCAGGGCATCACCGACCTGATCACGACCCCCGGGTTGATCAACCTCGACTTCGCCGACGTGAAGTCGGTCATGCAGGGGGCGGGTTCCGCCCTCATGGGCATCGGCTCGGCCCGGGGCGAGGACCGTGCGGTCCAGGCCGCCGAGCTGGCCATCGCCTCACCGCTGCTCGAGGCGTCCATCGACGGGGCCCACGGCGTGCTGCTCTCCATCCAGGGCGGTTCGGATCTGGGCCTGTTCGAGATCAACGAAGCGGCCCGCCTGGTCCAGGAGGTCGCCCACCCGGAAGCCAACATCATCTTCGGTGCCGTCATCGACGACGCCCTGGGTGACGAGGCCCGCGTGACCGTCATTGCGGCGGGGTTCGACCAGGTTGATGTCACCAGCGCACCGGCGCAGCCGCGACAGCAGCAGAGCGGACCGGCAGTGCCGCAGCAGGCGCCGCCCACGACGGTCCCGGGCACCATCCCGCTGGCCCCGTCCGAGGGAGCCGCCTCGGCGCAATCGACGCCCGGCTCCTCCGGCCAGTCCGCGGCCTCCGCCCCCGAAGCGGCCCCCGCTGCCTCCCAGGGGTACGACGAGCTGCCCCACGTCGTGGAGCAGGACCTCTCGTCCTCCTCGCATGACGATCTGGATGTCCCCGACTTCCTGAAGTAATCCCCGACAGTGGCCCTGATGGGGTCGACGGCGCGTGGCCCGGTACCATTCCGGGTGGCGCGCCGTTGTCTGATTTGGAGTGGTGGTCTTGCTTCGCTTTGAGTTCCCCGGCCCTTCGCCGGCGCAGGTGGCCTTCACCTCGACCGCCGAGGGCAACCTGGCCTTGCACGTGGGCGACCACGCCCCGGAGGTCCTTCAACGACGTCGGAGGCTGGAGGACCGGCTGGGCCTGGAACCCGGGAGCCTGCGGTTCATGAACCAGACGCATTCGGTCACGGTCCATACCGTGGAACCCCGTCCGGCGGCCCCGAACCAGCAGGTCGACCCGGCCCGGGACGCCGGGGTGGGGGAGAGGTCCGCCGAGGCCGACGCCCTGCTGTCCCCGGACGGCTCGATCCCCCTGGCGGTCATGGTCGCCGATTGCGTACCGGTCGTCTTCGTGGCCGCCCGGGACGATGGCGGACTGGTCACCGCGGTGGCCCACGCCGGGCGCAACGGCCTGCTCGGGGGCATCCTGACCAACACGGTCGAGGCTATCCGCGAGGCCGGGGGCGCCCGGATCCATGCGTGGATCGGTCCTGCGGTATGCGGGGCCTGCTACGAGGTTCCTGCCGACATGGCGTCGGACGCCGCGGCCGTGATGCCCGGAATCGAAGCCAGGACCTCCTGGGGTACTCCTTCACTGGACCTGCCGGGTGCGGCGGCCACCCTGTTGGCAGGTCTGGACGTGGACGTCACCTCCACCGGGGTGTGTACGGTCGAGGACCAGGATTACTACTCCTACCGGCGTGATGCACGCACCGGCCGTCTGGCCGGAATCGTCTGGCCGGCCCAGCTGTCGGAGAGGAACACATGAACACCACCCCCGCCCCGGCCCCGGATGAGGCCCGGCGTCGCGAGGGCCTGGAGCAACGACTCACGGCCGTCCGCGAACGCATCACCACCGCGACCCGTGCCGCCGGACGGGACCAGGAGCCCGAACTGGTGGTCGTGACCAAGTTCTTTCCCGCCTCCGACGTCCGGCTGCTCCACGAGCTCGGGGTGCGCGAGGTCGGTGAGAACCGCGACCAAGAAGCCTCCGCCAAGGCAGTTCAGGTCCAGACGCTGGACCTGAACTGGCATTTCATCGGCCAACTCCAAAGCAACAAGGCCAAATCGGTGGTCCGTTACGCAGCGGCCCTGCATTCGTTGGACCGGGCCTCCCTGGCCCGGGCGTTGGGCAAGGCCATGCACCGCGAAACCGAGCGCCGGGCCGAGGAGGGGCTGGCTCCCCGAGCGGACCTGGCCACTGTGATCCAAGTCGACCTGCGTGCCGCGGACCAGCGCACGGGGGACGACGGCGGGATCGGACGCGGCGGCGCGGAACCCGAAGAGGTCCAGCAGCTGGCCGAGCTCGTCGCCGAAACCGAAGGTCTGGCCCTGGCCGGGGTGATGGCCGTGGCCCCGTTGGGTCAGGACCCGACTCCGGCCTTCGAACGGCTGGCCGGAATCTCCGCCTCCTTGCGGGCCGACCACCCCACCGCGGACTGGATCTCGGCGGGGATGAGCCACGACCTGGAACAGGCCGTGGCCGCCGGGGCGACACACCTCCGTGTCGGCTCCGATGTGCTCGGCCAGCGCCCGCCGGTGCTGTAGCGTCGTTTGCAGCGGAGACTCAAGCGGGAGAAGACCCCTCGCCGCGTACGATCATAAGGAGAAGACCATGGCTGGCGCCTTGCGCAAGACGATGATCTACCTGGGACTCGCCGACGGTGACGAGCACTACGAGGACGAGCAGTCCGAGATGCCCGAACAGCAGCAGCTGCAGCAGCGTCCGGAACCGTCCCGTGTCGAGCCCGAGCGGGCCCCCATGGCAGTCGCCGCTGAACCGGAAACGGAATACCGGGCTCCGGTCACCCCCATCAAGCGCGCGCCTTCATCCAGGGACGAGGATTCTTCATTGCGGCAAATCACGACGGTTCACCCCCGTTCATATAACGACGCCAAGGTCATCGGCGAGAGCTTCCGGGACGGCATCCCGGTCATCATGAACGTCACGGACATGGGTGAAGGCGACGCCAAGCGTCTGGTCGACTTCTCCGCCGGCCTGGTCTTCGGGCTGCATGGCAGCATCGAACGCGTCACCAACAAGGTGTTTCTTCTCTCACCGGCCAGCGTCGAGATCCTGGGTGAGGACAAGAAATCCTCCGAGGACACGGCAACCTTCTTCAACCAGAGCTAGCGGCCGCTTCGTACCGTGGGAATTCTTTTCGGACTGGTCTATGCCGCCTTGACGGTCGTCCAGGTCATGCTCATGCTGAGGATCGTCTACGACATCGTCCAGATGTTCGCCCGGGGCTGGCGTCCCCGCGGCATGGCGCTGATCCTGGCCAGTTTCGTCTACCGCATCACCGATCCGCCCATGCGGTGGCTCCGGTCCAAGATCAAGCCCTTGGATGTGGGCGGGATGCGCCTGGATCTGGCTTTCCTGATCCTTTATTTCGCCATCATCATTGCCAAGGTCGTCGTTCTGCAGATCGGGCGATAGGCTCTTGTCTCCCGACCGAGGTCAAAGGTTAGTCTTCGGTGCGGGAAACGTTATAGTCTTGAAACAGGAAGTATGCCGCGGCAGCCGCTGCAGCTTGCTTACATAACCGGTGTAATCGCCCTCGGGCCGCAATCAGGCGGCCGGGGAGAGAACTAAGTATCGAGGTGACCAGATGGCGCTCACGCCAGAAGATGTAGTCAACAAGCGTTTCCAGCCAACGAAGTTCCGGGAGGGCTACGATCAGGACGAAGTTGACGACTTCCTGGACGAGATCGTCGTGGAACTGCGTCGACTGACCCAGGAGAACGAGCAGCTGCGCCAGCGCGTCAGCGAGCTCGGTGGCTCCACGGACGTCGAAACCGGCAGCGTTCCGGCCCCCGTCGCCGCGGCCCCCGCCAGCGAGACCGCCGCCGCTCCGGCCGCGGAATCCGCTCCGGTGACCGGCAACGTCGACGAAGCAGCCGAAGAAGCCTCCCCCGAGGTCGAGGACGCCCCTGCCACCGAGCAGACGCCGACCACGCCGGAAGCTCCTGCTGCCGCCGCGGCCCCCACCGCCGATACCGCTGCCGCAGGATCCGGTTCCGCCGAGTCCGCCGCCGGTGTGCTGGCCATGGCCCAGCGCCTGCACGACGAATACGTCGGCGCCGGGGTCGAGCAGCGCGATAAGATCATCGCCGAAGCCCAGCTGCAGGCCACGAAACTGGTATCCGACGCCGAGGACAAGAGCACCAAGACGCTCAACTCGCTGGAGGACCAGAAATCCGTGCTGGAGCGCAAGCTCGACCAGCTGCGTGGCTTCGAGCGCGACTACCGGGCCCGCCTGAAGTCCTACATCGAAGGTCAGCTGCAGGATCTCGAGTCGCAGGGCCCCATCGCGACCCCGGATTCCCAGGACAACGCCTAGCCAATCGTTGCGGGGAGGACGCTTCGGCGTCCCACCCACGACCATGTCTGTCGGCGGCCGGATCACCCGGCCGCCGACATCACGTTAAGGACCCCGATGGATCAGGACCCCGCAGCACGCACCGAGCATGAGGCCCCGGCGCCCCCGCCGAAGGGTGCCAGCGGCCGGTTGATCGCGCTCTCGCTGGGCATCGCCGTCCTCGGGGCCGGCCTGGACCAGCTGACGAAGGCCCTGGTGCAGGCCAGGATGGAACTGGGCGAAACGATCGACGTGATCGGATCGGCCCTGCAATGGCATTACATCCTGAACTCCGGGGCCGCCTTCTCCATCGGTACCTCGGTGACCTGGATCTTCACCATCATCATGGCCGTCGTCGTGGTCTACGTCCTGACGCTGCTGCGCAAGGTGAGCTCGGGATGGTGGGCCGTGGCCCTGGGAGGCTTGCTGGCCGGTGCCAGCGGCAACCTCATCGACCGGCTGTTCCGTGAGCCCTCGTTCGGCATGGGCCACGTCGTGGACTTCATCGCCGTCCCGCACTTTGCGATCTTCAACGTGGCCGACTCCTTCGTGGTGTGTTCCATGATCGGCATCTGCCTGCTGCTCTTCCGGGGCATCGGACTGGACGGCCTGCCGGTGCCCGAGAAGACCACCCGGAAGAGCGGGAAAGCCGACGAATCGTGAGCCCGACCATCTTCGCCGTCGGGCCCGAGGAAGCAGGCCAGCGCGTCGACGCCCTGCTGGCCGCCCGACTGGAGACCACCCGCAGCGTGGCTGCGCGCTGGTGCGCCGGGGGCCATGTGCTGCTCAACGGCAGCCAGGTCGCCAAATCCCGCAAGGTGGCCGACGGCGACGTCGTCAGCGTCGATCCGCCCCCGGAAACAGACCCGTTGGAAGTGAGGGCCGAATACGTGGAAGCCATGAAGATCCTGGCCGAGGACGACGACTACGTGGTCATCGACAAACCCGTCGGGGTGGCCGCCCATCCTTCCCCCGGGTGGGTGGGGCCCACGGTCGTCGGCGCGTTACTCGCCGCCGGCTACCGCATCTCCACCTCCGGGGCCCCCGAACGCCAGGGCATCGTGCACCGGCTGGACGTGGGGACTTCCGGGGCGATGGTCGTGGCCAAGACCGAGCGGGCCTACACGGCACTCAAACGTGCCTTCAAGGAACGCACCCCCTCCAAGACGTACCACGCCCTCGTCCAGGGGCTGCCCGACCCGTTGTCCGGGACCATCGATGCACCCATCGGCCGGCATCCGGGACATGACTGGAGGTTCGCGGTCCTCGAAGGCGGACGCGATTCGGTCACCCACTACGAGGTCCTGGAGGCCTTCGGTCGGGCCAGCCTGGTGAAGGTGCAGCTGGAGACCGGACGCACGCACCAGATCCGGGTGCACTTCTCGGCCCTGCGCCATCCCTGCGCGGGAGACCAGACCTACGGGGCCGACCCGCGGTTGGCGGCCGACCTCGGACTGACCCGGCAGTGGCTGCACGCCTACCAGCTGGGGTTCCCGCATCCGGTCACGGGGGAGTGGGTCGAGGTCGAGAGCAGCTACCCGCAGGACCTCTCCCACGCCCTGGAGATCCTCCGCGACGGGGACCTGGGCTACTGAGCCCCCGCCGCGTCGACCTCCACGGACCCGGGGCCGCCCGGCCCCCGACCGGGACACGCCTGCCGCCGCGCGGGGAAGTTCGGAAGGGTCGCCTCCGGGCCTAGAATGGATCGGTGGCCAGCTCAAACCGGGACGGATTCGTCCACCTTCATACGCATACCGAATACTCGATGCTCGACGGCGCCGCGCGCCTGACCGACCTCTTCGAGGAGACCAAGCGCCTGGGCATGCCGGCCCTGGCCACGACCGACCACGGCTATCTGTTCGGGGCCTTCGACTTCTGGAACAAGGCGACCAGTGCGGGGGTCAAACCCATCATCGGGGTCGAGGCCTACGTCACCCCCGGAACCTCCCGCAAGGACAAGACCCGGGTGCGCTGGGGCGAGGCCCATCAGAAGCGGGACGACGTCTCCGGCGGTGGCGCCTACACCCATATGACGTTGCTCAGCCGCAACAACGAAGGCATGCGCAACCTCTTCAGGGCCTCGTCGATCGGATCGTTGGACTCGGTGTTCGGCAAGTGGCCGCGGCTGGACCGCGAACTGCTCGAGCAGTACAGCTCAGGGCTCATCGCCACCACCGGCTGCCCCTCGAGCGAGATCCAGACCCGCCTGCGGTTGGGCCAGTACGAGGAGGCCAAGCAGGCCGCCGGTGAATACCAGGACCTCTTCGGCAAGGAGAACTACTACTGCGAGCTGATGGACCACGGGCTGGACATCGAGCGCCGGGTCACCAAGGATCTGCTGCGGCTGGCCAAGGAACTGAAGCTGCCGCTGGTGGCGACCAACGACCTGCATTACACGCACGAACGCGATGCCAAGGCCCATGAGGCCCTGTTGGCCCTGCAGTCGGGCTCCACGCTGCTGGAACCGACCTATGACCAGGGGGGATCACGCTTCGCGTTCTCGGGAACCAGTTTCTACCTGAAGTCGCCGCAGGAGATGCGCGCGCTCTTCGCCGAGTTCCCCGAGGCCTGCGACAACACCCTGGAGATCGCCGAACGGTGTGAGGTCTCCTTCAACACCGACGCGAACTACATGCCCAAGTTCCCCTGCCCGCCGGGGGAGGACGAAACCAGCTGGCTGGTCAAGGAAGTCGAATCCGGCATGCGGTACCGCTACCCCCAAGGCGTCCCCGAGGCCTCGCGCCGGCAGGCCGACTACGAGCTGGACATCATCACCAAGATGGGCTTCCCCGGCTACTTCCTCGTCGTGGCGGATTTCATCAACTGGTCCAAGGACAACGGCATCCGGGTCGGCCCCGGACGTGGTTCCGGCGCCGGCTCCATGGTGGCGTACGCCATGCGCATCACCGACCTGGACCCGCTGCAGCACGGGTTGATCTTCGAACGCTTCCTCAACCCGGAGCGTGTGTCCATGCCCGACTTCGACGTCGACTTCGATGATCGTCGCCGCGGCGAGGTCATCAACTACGTGACCGAGAAGTACGGCGACGAGCGCGTGTCGATGATCGTGACCTACGGCTCGATCAAGACCAAGCAGGCCCTGAAGGACTCGGCCCGGGTCATGGGCCACCCCTTCAGCATGGGCGAGACGCTGACCAAGGCCCTGCCGCCGGCCGTCATGGCCAAGGACATCCCGCTGGCCGACATCGAGGACAAATCCGCCCAGCGCTACTCCGAAGCAGCGGATTTCCGCCAGATGCTGGCCGCCGATCCGGAGGCCGCCAAGGTCTTCGAAACGGCGAAGGGCATCGAAGGGCTGAAGCGCCAGTGGGGCGTCCACGCGGCGGGGGTGATCATGTCCTCGGACCCGATCATCGACGTCGTGCCGATCATGCGCCGTTTCCAGGACGGGCAGGTCATCACGCAGTTCGACTACCCCACCTGTGAAACTCTCGGGCTGATCAAGATGGACTTTTTGGGGTTGCGGAACCTGACGATCATTTCCGACGCGATCGAGAACATCAAGATCAACCGCGGGATTGACCTGGACCTCGAACAACTCGAGGTGGACGACCGGGCCGCCTACGAACTGCTGGCCCGCGGGGACACCCTGGGGGTCTTCCAGCTCGACGGCGGACCCATGAGGTCGCTGCTGCGTCTGATGCGCCCCGACAACTTCGAAGACATTTCCGCCGTCATCGCGCTCTATCGTCCGGGCCCGATGGGCGCGAACTCGCACAACAACTATGCGCTGCGCAAGAACGGCCTGCAGGAGATCACCCCGATCCACCCCGAACTCGAGGAACCGTTGCAGGAGATCCTCGACAAGACCTACGGCCTGATCGTGTACCAGGAGCAGGTCATGGCCATCGCGCAGAAGGTCGCCGGGTTCTCGCTGGGCCAGGCGGACATCCTGCGCCGGGCCATGGGCAAGAAGAAGAAGGCCGAACTGGATAAGCAGTACGCCGGCTTCCACCAGGGCATGCTGGACAGCGGGTTCTCCGAGGCCGCCATCAAGGCCCTGTGGGAGATCCTGCTGCCCTTCTCCGACTACGCGTTCAACAAGGCCCATTCGGCGGCCTACGGCCTGGTCTCCTACTGGACCGCCTACCTCAAGGCCCATTATCCGGCCGAATACATGGCGGCCCTGTTGACCAGCGTCGGCGACGACAAGGACAAATCGGCGCTCTACCTCAACGAATGCCGCCATATGGGCATCACCGTGTTGCCCCCCGACGTGAATGAATCACAGCTGAACTTCACCCCGGTGGATACCGACATCCGTTTCGGCATGGGAGCCATCCGCAACGTCGGCTCCAACGTGGTCAACGCGCTGGTGGAGGCACGCCAGGAGAAGGGCGCCTTCGAGACGTTCACCGACTTCCTGCAGAAGGTTCCCGCGGTGGTGTGCAATAAGCGCACCATCGAATCGCTGGTGAAGGCGGGCGCCTATGATTCGATGGGCCACCCACGGCGGGCCCTGGCCATGATCCATGAGGAGGCCGTCGACTCGGTCATCGTGCTCAAACGCAACGAGGCCGCCAACCAGTTCGACCTCTTCAGCGCCCTGGACGATCCGTCCGCCGGCTCCGGGCTGGCCATCGACGTCCCGGATCTGCCCGAATGGGAGAAGAAGGACAAGCTTTCCTTCGAACGCGACATGCTCGGGCTCTACGTGTCGGACCACCCCCTGCAGGGCCTGGGCAACCTGTTGGAACAGCATGCCGACCTCTCCATCACCCAGGTGCTCTCCGAGGACGGGCCGCGCGACGGGCAGATCGTCACGATTTCCGGGATGATCACCTCGCTGCAACGGCGCATTGCCAAGAACAGCGGGAACCCGTACGCCCGGTCGGAAATCGAGGACCTCGGCGGCTCCATGGAGGTCATGTTCTTCGGTCAGGCCTACGGGCCGATCGCCAGCGTGCTGGCCGAGGACCTGATCGTCGTGGTCCGCGGTCGACTGCAACGGCGCGACGACGGGGCGGTGTCCTTGAACGCCCAAGAACTGACCATCCCCGAGATCAGCGAGGACGGGCTGGCCGGGCCGGTGGTCATTTCGATGCCCAGCCACAAGGCCAACGAGGCGGTGGTCACACAGCTCGGTGAGGTCCTGCGCACCCACCAGGGCAACACCGAGGTGCGGGTGAAGCTAGCCGGCACCCGCAGCGTGGAACTGATGCGCCTGGGCATCGACTTCCGGGTCAACCCCAACCCCGCACTGTTCGGGGACCTCAAGGTGTTGTTGGGCCCCACCTGCCTGGACATCTAGCGTCGCCGGTCCGCCGTAGCACTCGGCGGGCCGGGGCCCGAGGCCGTAAACTGGTGCGGTGACGAATTCAACCCAGACCCCCGGATCCCTCCCCGTCCTGCGGACCATCGACCTGCGGGGGACCGCGCTGGACCATGCGGGCCTGAAGGCCGCCCTGCCCCGGCCGGAGAACGACTTCGACTCGGCCTCCGACGCCGTCGCGCAGATCATCGCCGAGGTCCGGACCGGAGGCTACGCGACGTTGGCGGAACTGGCCCGACGCTTCGACCACGTGGAGCAAAGCAGCACCGTGGTCCCCGCCGAGGCCCGTCGCCGTGCCTTGGACGAACTCGATCCTGCCGTCAGGGACGCGCTGGAGGAGTCCATCCGCCGGGCCCGCCTGTTTGCCGCCGCCCAGCGCCCGGCCCCCGCCACGGTGGACTTCGGCCAGGGAGCCACCGTGACCCAGCGCTGGGAACCGGTACGCCGGGTGGGGCTGTACGTCCCCGGCGGGCTGGCCGTCTACCCGAGTTCGGTGGTCATGAATGTCGTCCCGGCACAGGCCGCCGGGGTGGGGTCCATCGCCCTGGCCTCGCCTCCGCAACAGGAATTCGGCGGGCTGCCCCACCCCACGATCCTCGCGGCCGCGGAACTGCTGGGCATCACCGAGATCCATGCCATCGGAGGCGCGCAGGCCATTGCCGCCTTCGCCTACGGGGTCGACGCCGATACCGCGTCCACGCCGACGGAGGGCATCGAGCCCGTCGATGTCATCACCGGGCCGGGAAACGTCTTCGTGGCCACCGCAAAACGTCTGGTCAAGGGGGTCGTGGGAATCGACGCGGAGGCCGGTCCCACCGAAATCGCGATCCTGGCCGACGCCGGCGCCACCGCCCGGTACGTGGCCGCCGACCTGATCAGCCAGGCCGAACATGATCCCAACGCGGCGGCGGTGCTGGTCACCGATTCCACCGAGCTCGTCGTGGCCGTCCGGCAGGAGCTGGACGGGCAGATCGCCGCAACGAAGCACGTCGAACGGGTGCGGACCGCACTGGCGGGTCGCCAATCGGCCGTCATCCTGGTCGACGACCTCGCCGCGGGGCTGCGCGTCTGCAACACCTATGCCGCCGAACACCTGGAGATCCTCACCGCCGATGCCGCCGCGGTGGCCGCACGGGTGACAGCGGCCGGAGCCGTCTTCGTCGGGGAACACAGCCCGGTGAGCCTGGGGGACTACAGCGCCGGCTCCAACCATGTCCTGCCCACCAGCGGAACCGCTGCCTTTGCCTCGGGGCTGAACGTGCTGACGTTCCTGAAGGCCATCCAGGTCATCGACTACCCCTCTGCGGCGCTGCGTGAGGTCGGTAATCATGTCGTGGCGTTGGCCCGGGCCGAGGACCTCCCGGCGCACGGCGACGCGGTCAGCCAGCGCATCGGGGGTGACTAGGGACGACGGCAGCACCGGCCCCGGGTCCCGGGGCGGGGCCTACACAGGGCGTCCTGGTGGCCTTCGACACGTCGAGGGGCTCCGAACATGACATGATGGTGCTGCCGTGACCATGTCCTTGATCACGTAGCCGGGTCCGAAGTCCGGCCCATGACCCCAGGAAAGGTGGAGTGGATGCGTTGCCCATTTTGCAGGAACTCCGACTCCCGGGTCGTTGACAGCCGGCTGACCGAAGACGGTTCGTCCATCCGCCGGCGTCGTCTCTGCAGCTCTTGCGAACGACGGTTCACGACCTTGGAAACGACGAGCCTGAATGTCGTCAAGCGATCCGGCGTCGCCGAACCCTTCGATCGCGCCAAAGTCATCTCCGGGGTGGGCAAGGCGTGCCAGGGCCGGCCGGTCACCGATGACGACCTGGCGCTGCTTGCCCAGGAAGTCGAAGAAAGCGTCAGGGCCTCGGGCGCCGCGGAGATCAACGCCAACGAGGTCGGATTGGCGATCCTGGGCCCGCTACAGAAGCTGGACCAGGTCGCCTACCTGCGGTTCGCCAGCGTCTACCAGGGCTTCGAGTCGCTCGAGGATTTCGAAAGCGCGATCGCCAAGCTGCGCAGTGAAGGCCAGCCGCGCCCCGACGCCGCCCATCAGCGTCCCCTGACCGCCGAATAAGGAACCGCAGGGTCCCGGACCCGACGGCTTCCCGCCGCCGCATCCGGCCCTGCCGGCCGGCAGGCTAGTCGTGGAGGCCGTGGTGGATGGCCGACTGCAGTGCACCACCGACAATGCCGGCATTGTTCTTCAGATGTGCCGGTTCGATCGGGGTGCGGAGCTTGAGCTGGGGCAGGAAGTCCTCCGAACGCTTGGAGATCCCGCCGCCCACCACGAAGAGCCGCGGGGAAAAGAGGAACTCCACGTGGGAGAAGTAGCGCTGAAGCCGCACCGCGTAGTCCTCCCAGGACAAGCCATCGCGTTCGCGGGCCGAGGCGGAGGCCTGGGTTTCGGCGTCGTACCCGTCGATTTCCAGGTGCCCGAGTTCCAGGTTCGGGACCAGGACGCCGTTGTGGACCAGCCCCGATCCGATGCCGGTGCCGAGCGTGATGAGCATGACGGAGCCCTTGACCCCGGCCCCGGCCCCGTACCTGGCTTCGGCCAGTCCCGCGGCGTCGGCGTCGTTCATGACCTGGACGGGGCGTTGGAGCACGTCGGTGAAGAGCGTGTCGACATCCGTGTCGATCCAGGATTTGTCGACGTTGGCTGCCGAGAGCGCCACGCCTTCGTGGATGATCGCCGGGAAGGTGATGCCCACCGGGGCGTCTGTGGCCGGGGCCTTGTCCCGGGTGCCGAGTTCCTCGAGGATCTGCCGGACGACCTCGGCCACGGCCTGCGGGGTGGAGGGGGTCGGGGTATCGATGCGGTACCGCGAGCCGAGCAGCTTGCCCTTCTTCAGGTCGACGATGCCGCCTTTGATCCCTGTGCCGCCGATATCCACGCCGATGGCAGTGGAAACCGTGTTCTTCTTGCTTTTCTCGTCCTTCGACATGGTGCTCCTCAGCGGGGGATGGGAGGGCCGGGTCAGGCCACGGTCAGGATTTCGGCGCCCTGGTCGGTGACCAGGAGGGTGTGCTCGAACTGGGCGGTGCGTTTGCGGTCGCGCGTCACGGCCGTCCAGCCGTCGTCCCACATGTCCCAGTCGACCTTCCCGAGCGTGAGCATCGGTTCGATGGTGAAGACCATCCCGGATTCGATGAGTCGTGAGTAGGCAGGCGCTGCGTCGTAGTGCGGGATGATCAGACCGGTGTGGAAGGCCTCGCCGACGCCGTGGCCGGTGAAATCGCGGACGACGCCGTAGCCGAAGCGCTTCGCGTAGGCGGAAATCGTCCGGCCGATGACATTGATCTCGCGTCCTGGCATGACGGCCTTGATCGCCCGACGCAGGGACTCCTCGGTCCGTTCGACCAGCAGACGGGAATCCTCGTCGACGTCCCCGGCCAGGAAGGTGGCGTTCGTGTCGCCATGGACGCCGTTGATGTAGGCGGTGATGTCGATGTTCACGATGTCCCCGTCCTGCACCACGGTGGTGTCGGGGATGCCGTGGCAGATGACTTCGTTGATCGAGGAGCACAGGGACTTGCTGAAGCCGCGGTAGCCCAACGTGGAGGGGTAGGCCCCGTGGCTGATCAGGTAGTCGTGGCCGACCCGGTCCAGCTCGTCGGTGGTGACGCCGGGGACGACGGCCTGCCCGACCAGTTGCAGGGCCTCCGCCGCGATCTTCGAGGCGTGGCGGATCCGTTCAACGGTCTCGGGGGACTTCACCTCGGAACCCTCGAATTTCGCCGGGGCCGGCTTGCCGACATATTCGGGACGGGTGATCGAGGCCGGAACATGACGCTGCGGCGTCGGGGTTCCGGGGACGAGGTTTCCAAGGGGGGCTGTGGACGTACGTGGCATGTTCTTGATCCTATCGCCATCTTCGCCGCCCGGAGTATGGTGGGCTCCCCAGCTGAGCCCGACCCTGCGTCGGGGAACCGAAAGAAAGAGGTACGGCATGAGCGATGGCAGTGGAACCCCGGGCGGCAACTTCTGGTTCAACGTCAACACCAAGCAGGTCGAATCAGGCCCGCAGTCGGACTGGTCGCAACTCCTGGGCCCGTACGACACCCGCGAGGAGGCCCAGGGCGCGCTGTCCCAGGTGGCCCGGAACAACGAGGCCTGGGACGACGACGAGGACTAGCTAGAAGCCGTGTTCCTCGGCGGGGAAGGTCCCCTCGACGACGTCCCGGTGGTAGGCGGCGGCCGCATCGCCCATGACCTGGCGCAGATCGGCATATTTCTTCACGAAGCGCGGCAGCTTGCCCGGGTTCAGGCCCAGCATGTCCTGCCAGACCAGGACCTGGCCGGTGGTCCCGGCCCCGGCCCCGATGCCGATCGTGGGCACCGACACGGCCGCGTCGACGGTCGCTGCGACGTCGGCGGGGACCATCTCCATCAGGACGCAGAACGCCCCGGCTTCCTGGAGTGCGGTGGCATCGTCGATGAGCTGCTGGGCGGCATCACCGCGCCCCTGGACCTTATAGCCGCCGAGGGCGTGTTCGGCCTGCGGGGTGAACCCGATATGGGCCATGACCGGGATGCCGGCGTCGACCACCGCACGGACGTGTTCGGCCCGGCGGGCGGTGCCCTCCATCTTCACTGCATGGATGCCCGTTTCCTTCATCAGCCGGACCGACGATTCGACGGCGAGCTGCGGGGAGGCCTCGAAGCTGCCGAAGGGTAGATCGCAGACGACCAGGCTGCGCCGGGCCCCGGCGGTCACGGAGCGGGCGAAGACGGTCATCTCGTCCAAGGTGATGGGCAGGGTGGTCGAATAGCCCATGACGTTGTTCGCCGCGGAGTCACCCACGAGCAGCACCTCGATGCCCGACTCGTCGAAGATCGATGCGGCGTACTGGTCGTAGGCGGTCAGCATGGCGAAGCGGCGGCCTTCGGCCTTGGCGCGGGCCAGGTGGCCGATGCGGACCCTGCCGCCGGCCGGGGGCGGGGTAGTGGACTGACCGGAGTCGTAGGGGGAGGGTTGTTCGTGCGACATGTCCATCACGATACGTCACCGGTGGGCCGGGACACTGGGACGTACACGGATTCCGAGTAGTGTTGAGCGCGGTGGAACGGCCCGGAACCACCGCAGCATTCGCCGGATCAGACGAGGAGCGACGCATATGGACCGCCAGCAGGAATTGGTGCTCAGGACCATTGAGGAGCGCGACGTGCGCTTCGTACGCATGTGGTTCACCGACGTGGTCGGATCGCTGAAGTCGGTGGCGTTGGCCCCGGCCGAGGTGGAGGGCGCGTTCGAGGAGGGACTGGGGTTCGACGGTTCTTCCATCGAGGGCCTGTCGCGGATCTACGAATCAGACATGCTCGCCCAGCCGGATCCCTCGACGTTCCAGATCCTGCCCTGGCGCGGGGAGATCGAACCGACCTCACGCATGTTTTGCGACATCCTGACCCCGGAAGGTGAACCATCCCCGGCGGATCCCCGGCATGTGCTCAAACGCCAGTTGGCGGCCGCGGCGGACCAGGGGTTCACCTGCTACACCCACCCCGAGGTGGAGTTCTACCTGCTGAAGTCCGATGACCTGGGCGACAACGGTGAACCGATCCCCGTGGACTACGGCGGCTACTTCGATCACGTGACCGGTGGCGTCGGGCAGGATTTCCGTCGTCGTGCGGTGACCATGCTCGAGGCGGTGGGCATCTCCGTGGAGTTCAGCCACCACGAGACCGGTCCCGGCCAGAACGAGATCGATCTGCGCTATGCCGATGCGTTGCAGACCGCCGATAACATCATGACGTTCCGGACCGTCATCAAGGAGGTGGCGCTGCAGCAGGGGATCTACGCGACGTTCATGCCCAAACCCTTCTCCCGCCACCCCGGTTCCGGGATGCACACCCACTTTTCGCTGTTCGAAGGTGATTCGAACGCGTTCTTCGAAGCAGGGCAGGAATACCAGCTCTCGCAGACGGCCCGGCAGTTCATCGCCGGGATCCTTCACCATGCCCCCGAGTTCACCGCCATCACCAACCAGTTCGTGAACTCCTATAAGCGCCTCTGGGGCGGCGGAGAGGCACCGAGCCACCTGTCCTGGGGCCATAACAACCGCTCGGCCCTGGTCCGGGTGCCGTTGTACAAGCCGAATAAGGGCCAGTCGGCGCGGGTGGAATACCGGGGCATCGACTCCGCCGCCAACCCGTATCTGGCCTATGCCGTCATCCTCGGCGCCGGGCTGAAGGGCATCGAAGAGGGCTACGAACTCGCTCCTGCGACCGACGACGACGTCTGGGGCCTCAGCGCCGCCGAACGCCGGGCGATGGGCCATGCCCCGCTGCCGGGATCGTTGCACGATGCCATCCGCAGCATGGAGGACTCCGAACTGGTCGCGGGCATCCTGGGTGAGCAGGTCTTCGACTCGTTCCTGCGCAATAAGCAGGATGAATGGAACGAGTACCGCCAATACGTCAGCCCCTTCGAGACCTCCCGCTACCTCGGCATCCTCTAGGCGGATTCCGTGAGCCTGACGCGACAGCTGATTTCCGCCGGGTTCGAAGACGTCGAGCGGGCCAAGCGGTTCCTCGGGGACGAGATCCTCGCGGGAGCCGATGAAGCCGCGCTCTTGGCCGGTCTGCGGGCGGCCGCGGATCCGGACCAGGCCCTGTTGCTGGTCCTGCGTCTGGCCGAGCGGGCCCCGGGGATCCTGGACCGGCTCCACGACGTCGACGCCGCGATCCCGGTATTGCGCCTGTTGGGGGCGTCGGAGGCCCTCGGGGATTTCCTGGTCAGGCATCCGGAACAACTCCGAATCTTCGCCCAAGAGGAGGGGCCCGGCGACGAGGCCCCCGACCCCGGGGCCTTCGCCGGGGCATCCGACGATGACACCCGCCCGGAGGCCCCCGGGCTGGATCCCTCCAGCGGGCCGGACGTCTCCGACGGGGACGAGGAATCCGGCACCCCCACGGAGAACTCCGATACCGCCGTCGTTGCCGGGGCGCCCGAGGGGTGGCGTCAGGTGCCGTACCGCACGTTGCGCCAGCGCATGCTGCGCGCGGTGGGAGCCGATCCCGACGACGAGCTGCCGGTGGCCACCCACGAGGGCAAGGACGGCTATGCCCTCCTGCGCGTGGCCTATCGGGCGGGACTGGCCCAACTGGCGTTGCGTGATGTCGGGGCCGAAGACCCTTCGGCCGTCATGCCGGCCGTGGCCGCCGAACTCGCCGACCTGGCAGGGGCCGCCGTCGACGGGGCCCTGGCCATCGCCCGGCTCGAAGCCGCCGAACGGTTCGCCGCCGACGCGGTGGCCGCCGTGCATCTGGCCGTCATCGGGATGGGCAAATGCGGGGCCTGGGAGCTGAACTACATTTCCGATGTGGACGTCATCTACGTCCACGAGGCGGAGGACCTGGACGACGACCGTGCGGCCGAGATCGCCGCGACCCTGGCCATCGGGATCTCCCGGGCCATCAACTCCCCGGGCCCCGAGCCGTCGCTCTGGGAGGTCGATGCGAATCTACGGCCCGAAGGCAAGGACGGTGCCCTGTCCAGGACGTTGTCCTCGCATGTGGCCTACTACGACCGGTGGGCCAAGAGCTGGGAGTTCCAGGCCCTGTTGAAGGCGCGGTGCATCGCCGGAGACATCGAACTGGGGCGTCGCTACGAGGAAGCCGTCGCACCGATGATCTGGAACTGCTCGGAACGCGACGGATTCGTGGAATCGGTCCAGGGGATGCGCAAACGCGTGTTGGAGAACATCTCCCCCGATGAACGTTCCCGTCAGCTCAAGTTGGGCCCGGGGGGATTGCGCGATGTCGAATTCACCGTCCAGCTCCTGCAACTGGTGCACGGCCGGGTCGACGAGACCCTCCGGGTGAGGGATACGACGTCGGCCATCACCGCCTTGAGCGTGGGCGGGTACATCGGGCGCGCCGATGCGGCCGACTTCGACCAGGCCTACCGCTATCTGAGGGTGCTGGAGCACCGGCTCCAGTTGGTCAACATGCGTCGGACCCACCTCATGCCGGTCAAGGAGGAGGCACTGCGTGTCCTGTTCCGGGCCTCCGGGGGGAAAGCGGTCAGCGGTCGCAAACCCGCCGACGAACTGACCCGCCAATGGCAGAACACGAAGCGCTCGGTCCGGCGTCTGCACGAGTCGATCTTCTACCGGCCGCTGTTGGCCTCGGCGTCGAACCTGTCCACCGACGAGGTCAGGCTTTCGCCCACGGCCGCCCAGGCCCGGTTGGCTGCATTGGGGTATCTCGACCCGAAGGGGGCCATGCGCCATATCGAGGCGCTCACCACCGGGGTGCGTCGTCGTGCCGCCTTGCAGCGCCAGCTGCTGCCGGTCCTGCTCGAATGGTTGGCCGAGGGGGTGGACCCCGACGCGGGCCTGCTGGGCTTCCGTCGCTTGAGTGAGGCGTTGGGGGAGTCGCACTGGTACCTGGGCATGCTGCGCGATTCGAAGGCGGCCGCCGAACGGCTCTGCCATGTCTTGTCGGGTTCGCGTTTCATCACCGACCTGCTGGAGGTGTCCCCCGAATCGGCATCCTGGCTGGGGGACGACCGGGAATTGCGGCCACTGAGCTTCGACCAGTTGTGGCAGGAGAACAAATCCAAGCTCAAACGGCATGGCAACCCGGAATCGGCCATGCGCCTGGTGCGTCTGAACCGTCGGCGTGAGCTGTTGCGGATCGCCTTGGCCGATTCGGCGAACCTGCTGAGCATCGACGAGATCGGTTGGGCCCTGTCCGATGTGGACCGGGCAGCGGTCCTGGCCGCTTTGCGGGTGGCCGAAAGCCATGAGTTCGAGACCACCCGGCGGATGACCGACCTGCTGGTGGTGGCCATGGGCCGTCAGGGCGGCCGGGAGATCGGTTACGGGTCCGACGCCGATGTCATCTATGTCCACCGGCCGTTGGAGGGGGCAGATCCGCAGGAGGCGCAGCAGCAGGCACTGCGGGTCTTCGCCCATGTGGGAAAACTGCTCACCCAACCGCTGAAACCTGCGGTGCTCGCCGAACCCAAGCTGGTGGTCGACGCGGGTCTGCGCCCGGAGGGGAAGAACGGTCCACTGGCCCGGTCGCTGGAGTCCTTCCGCGGCTACTACGACCGCTGGGCCCTGGTATGGGAGCGTCAGGCGCTCCTGCGGGCCCGGCCGATGGCTGGTTCCGACAGCCTGGCCGCGGAATTCATGACCCTGGTCGACGGCGTCCGGTACGGCCGGGGCGCCACCCCGGACGAGGTGCGTGAGATTCGCAGGGTCAAGGCCCGGGTGGAAGCCGAACGGCTGCCGCGTGGCGCGGATTCGACCCGACACGTGAAGTTGGGACGTGGCGGCCTGAGCGACGTCGAGTGGCTCGTTCAACTCCTCCAGCTCGAACATGCCAAGGATCATCCCGAACTACGGACCACCTCCACCCGTGAGGCACTGGCCGCGTTGGCCGAGCTGGAGTTGTTGCCCCCGGGCGACGTCGAACTGCTGGATCGGGCGTGGTTGCTGGCCACCCAGATTCGGGGGGCCTCGGTGGCCTGTACCGGTCGTGCCTCGGATGTCCTCCCCCGGTCATGGCGGGACATGGAAGCCGTCGCTCGGTGGTGCGGTTATCCCGCGGGGAATGCCTCGGAACTGGAAAACGACTACCGGCGGGTCACGCGCAGGGCCCGCAGCGTCTTCGAACGCCACTTCTACGGTTTCGAGGAAAACGGCCACGACTGACGTGGCCCCCCCGTCACGCGGGGTGACAATGGAAGGTAGGGGACCATGGTGGAGGCACCAATGCCGCCGGGTCCGGCTCCGGAACAACGAAAGTGGGAATCATGCATGTGAGCAAGGCCGATCTCGACGAACTCGTCGCGCTGCACCTGGAGAAGGCAAAGACCGCCCCGCATGGTCGCAGCGCCACGGCGGTGTTGAAAGACGGGAAGCTACGCCAGACATTGCTGGCGCTGGATGCCGGTTCCGAAATGGCTGACCACAGCAAGCCCGAATCGGCCACCCTGCTGGTCCTGCAGGGGACGGTCACGGTTCGTTGGGCCGAGGGCGAGCAGATCATCAACCACGGTGGGCTGTATGTGATCCCCGACGTCGTCCACAACGTCCTGGCTTCGGAGCCGTCAGCTTTCCTGCTGACCACGATCGCCGGCTAGCACGAGTCCGGCTCCTCGCCCCGGGCCGACGCGTGCCTCGGGTTATGGAGGGTCGGCTGTGGGGTAGGCCGCCGCTTCGGCTTCGGTTCAGTGGGCGCGGCGCGGTGTTTTCCCCGCGCCGACGGCCCACCGTTG
>NZ_JBQSYU010000010.1:0-108862 GCF_052379645.1 Arthrobacter sp. 179
GCACCGACGACGACACCGACGGCACCAGCGTGGTGGACGAGGAGCAGATCGCCCAGATCATCGCCCGGGCCACCGGCATCCCCGCAGCCCGGTTGACCGAGGGCGATCGGGCCCGGCTGGCGAAGCTGGAGGAGGAACTGCATGAGCGCGTCATCGGGCAGGACGATGCGGTGGGCGTCATCGCCAAATCCGTACGGCGCAACCGCACGGGCATGGGCGATGCCTCCCGTCCCGTGGGCAGCTTCATGTTCCTGGGGCCCACCGGGGTCGGCAAGACCGAGTTGGCGAAGTCGCTGGCCCAGTCGCTGTTCGGCCGCGAGGAGGCGCTGCTGCGCTTCGATATGAGCGAATTCGGTGAACGGCATACCGTCTCGCGGTTGGTCGGGGCCCCTCCGGGCTACGTCGGCTACGGCGAGGCTGGACAGCTGACCGAACGGGTGCGCCGCAACCCGTATTCGGTGCTGCTGCTCGACGAGATCGAAAAGGCGCACCCCGACGTGTTCAACCTGTTGCTGCAGGTGCTCGACGACGGCCGGCTCACCGACGGGCAGGGCCGGACCGTGGACTTCCGCAACACGGTGGTCATCATGACCTCCAACCTGGGCTCCGAGTTCCTGGCCAGCAAGACCGGCGCCCTGGGCTTCAACGCCCAGTCCGGCGAGGGGGCCGGCGGTTTCGGCTCCGAGAAGGCGCTCCGCGATCGGGTCATGGGCCGGCTGCGCGAGACCATGCGTCCGGAATTCCTGAACCGCATCGACGAGATCGTGTTGTTCCGCAAGCTCGAGCAGGAGCAGCTGCGCCAGATCGTGTCCATCCAACTGCGTGACACCGAAGCCCGGCTCGAAGCCCAGGGAATCGGCTTGGACGTGGAGGATGCGGCCATCGGGTGGATTGCCGAGCACGGTTACGAGCCCGAATACGGGGCCCGTCCGCTGCGTCGGGTGATCCAGCGCGAGGTCGATGACCCGATCGCCGACCTGCTGGTCGCCGAAGCGGTCCGGGACGGTGGCAGGATCACCCTCCGGGTCGAGGAGGGCGCACTGCGCGTCGCGGCCTCCTCCACCCGCCCGGCGCTGGCCGCCTAGGTAGGTATCCCCGGGCTCCCGCCGGGACGACGAACGCCCCCGGACCATGGCTTCCATGGTCCGGGGGCGTTGTCGTGACAGGTCCTGTCCGGGGGCTCAGCCGGGGAACGGCGCGTTGGGGATGTCGGGATTCCCGTCCTCGTCCTCATCGCCGTAGGCCTCCATCGCCAGCTCGTCGGCGGTGTCTTCGTCACCGTGGACGGGAATGGACTCGGAGTCGATCTCGGTGGGGCCGTCGACGTCGCGGCGCCTCTCGTGCTCGGTGGCCTCCGGCTGGGGCAGCTGCGTCCCGTCCATGCCCATCCCGGCTTGCGAGACGGCGTCCTGGTGGTGGTGTTCGTGGGTACCCATCGTGTCCTCCTCGACATATCGGTCCGGGCCCGCGGTGCCACCTGCCCCCGTGACGACGTTTCGGGCTCTTCTTCCAGCCTACGACCGTGACGGTATTAGTCCAGTTCCTCCGGGTCCAGACCCCCGCGGCCGATGCCGGCATAGACGCCCGGCCGGGCCGATCGCAACCAGTAGGCACCGAGGACACCGAGGAGCCCCGGGACCACGATGATGGCCGGAAGCAGCCAGCTGAGCATCCCGGGTTCCTCCAACCCGATGAGCACATCGAAGTTCGCGACGATCATTCCGAACACCGCGGTCAGCGATACCCCGGCCAGCAGCGGTGCGACCATCGTCGTCCAGGCCCCGGGTCTGGTGGGCTGGCGGCGGAAGAAGCCGATGACGGCGAAGGACGTCAGGGCCATCAGCAGCACCAGACCGAACGCGCCGGTGTTGGTCAGCCAGGTGAACAGGGTCAGGACCGGGAACAGCTCCCCGTATTCGTGGCCGGTTCCTGCCACGGCGAAGACCACCAGGACGACCAGTGCGAGCACCGACTGTGCGATCGAACCGGCCAAGGGGGCCCGGGTCCGGGCGGACACCGCGGCCAGTTTCGCCGGCAGGACGTTTTCGCGTCCCAGCGAGAAGATGTAGCGGGCCACGACGTTGTGGAAGGCCACCAGGGCGGCCAGCAGGCTGGTGATGAACAGCAGGTTGGCCAGATCGACGAACCAGACGGCTGCGTGGTCGGCGAAGTACACGAACATCAGGTCCGGCCCGAATTCCTCCGACCGGCCGATCACCTGGCTCTCGCCTTCGGCAATGGTCATCGCCCAGGCGGAGAAGGCGTAGAAGGCGGCAATGACGACGACGGCGATATAGGTCGCCCGGCGGGCGGTGTTGCGCGGATCCTTGACCTCTTCGTTGTAGATGGCCCCTGATTCGAAGCCCATGAAGGCCGCGACGCTGAAGGCCAGGGCCGCCCCGACACCGGTGGTGAACAGCGATCCCGGTTCCAGCGAGGCGGTGCTGATTCCTTCCGGGGCGGTGCCGAAGGCGAACACGTCGTAGATGATGACCACGACGAATTCGAGCGCGACCAGCACGCCCAGCACCTTGGCCGAGAGGTCGACCTTGTTCACCCCCAGGATGCCCACGATGAGCCATCCGGCCAGCGAGCAGACCCACCAGGGGATTTCCAGCCCCATCGACCCTGCCAGGAACGAGGACAAGGCGAAGCCGAACAGGCCGTTGATGCCGATCTGCATGGCGTTGTAGGACAGCAGGGCCACCCAGGCGGATCCGACTCCCGCCGGCTTGCCCAGCCCGCGGGAGATATAGGCGTAGAACGCCCCGGCGTTGCGGACGTGTCGGCTCATCGCCAGATAGCCGACGGCAAAGATGACCAGGACCGCACCGAGCAGGATGAAGGACAGCGGGACCCCCAGCAGACCGGTGACCGCGAAGTTGCTGGTCACCCCGCCGGCGACGACGGTCAACGGGGCGGAGGCGGCGATGATCATGAAGACCAGGGCCGGGATCCCGAGTCGGCGTTGCCCCAACCCGGTTCCGGCGGACGGGTCCCGTCCGGCCTGTTGCTGGGTCTTGGTGGTGGTCATGGTTCCTCCTGGTGATGACAGCACGGCGTGATGGGACCGGCATTACAGACCACTGTGCCCCGGATCACAGCCGGTGGGCTTGGCTTTGCGCGACGCCCCCTTGTCCCCGGGCGCAGGCAGGACGCAACGGAGTAGCGTGATCAGCGTGAAGCCATCGAATACCCCCGTCATCCATGTCAGCGCCGTCGTCCTCAGGGATTCCTCCGGGGCGCTGCTGACCGTGCGCAAGGCAGGCACCAGCCGGTTCATGCTCCCCGGAGGCAAGCCCGAGGCGGGCGAGAGTCCCGCCATCACGGCATTGCGTGAATGTTCCGAGGAGCTGGGCGTGGAGCTGGACCCCGCGGACCTTCGTGAACTCGGGGTCTTCCGCTGCCGCGCCGCCAACGAGCCGGGCCACGAGGTCCAGGCGACCGTCTTCGAACATCCGGAACTGGTCGCGGCATACCCCGCCGCCGAGATCGCCGAATTGCGCTGGCTGGACCCCACGGCGGTCCCCCTGCCCGGGGACCTGGCCCCGCTGCTGGCCGAGCAGGTCATCCCCGCCCTGCAGGACCGGGGCCGGAGGCCCATCGGCCGGATCGCCTTATTCACCGGTTCCCGGACCGGCCACGGAGGCACCTACCTCGAGGCCACCTCCACGCTGGGCTCCCGGCTGGCCGAAACCGGTGTCGGCATCGTCTACGGCGGCGGGCAGGTGGGGCTCATGGGGGTCCTCGCCGACGCCGCCCTGGCCCGCGGCGGAACGGTCACCGGCATCACGACGGAAGCGCTTTTCGAGGGCGAGACGGCCCATGCGTCGTTGACGCGGTTGGAGGTCGTGGCCACCATGCATGAGCGCAAGCAACGCATGGCCGACCTCTGCGACGCCTTCGTCGCATTGCCCGGCGGGGCGGGAACGCTCGAGGAGTTCTTCGAAGCCAGGACCTGGCAGCATCTGGGCATCCATGCCAAGCCCGTGGCCCTGTACAACGTCGCGGGGTTCTGGGATCCACTCCTGGCCATGATCGAGACCATGGTCGAGCGCGGGTTCCTGGCTCCGCTGTACCGGGACACGTTGATCGTCAGCGACGATCCCGACGACCTGCTGGACCAGCTCGGCACCTGGCGACCCCCGACCCCCAAATGGTCCGAATAGCCGGTCCCGCCGCCCTCTGACCGGTCCGTGCTCCCGGGTCCGCGACCCTTCCCGCAGCCGAGCCCGGGCAGCAGGGGCTTGCCACAACGCGATGCCGACCGTATATTCTACAGACATAGAAAAAAGGTGTGACGTGCTCCACAGCACGGCATCATCGCTCGGCAGCGCCCGGGGCTCCGGCCCTGACGGGCCCACCCAGGGCCTCCGCGTTGCCGCTGCCCCACCCTGCCTCCAGAAAGCGGTCCCCATGTCTGCCAAGGTCTTGATTGTCGGAGCCGGTTTCGCCGGCCTGGTCGCTGCACGCGAACTGCAAACCGCGGGTGTGGAGGTGGAGATCTTCGAGGCCCGGGACCGGATCGGCGGCCGGGCCTGGACCGAGGAGCGCATGGGCCTCCCCCTGGAGATCGGCGCGACCTGGGTCCATTGGATGCAACCGTTCGTCTGGACCGAGATCATCCGCTACGGCCAGGAGATCTATCCCAGCCCGGACTACGATCGTGCCTACTGGTTGACCTGCGGAACGGTCCACGAGGGGACCGAGGCGGAGTTGGATGCCAAACTGCAGCGCCCCCAGGCACGGATCTTCGAGGGCTCGCAGGAGTTCTTCCCGTACCCGCATGAGCCCCTGCACGTGCTCAGCCCGGACTACGACGGCTCCCCCGAGGTGGCTGAACGCTTCCGCCAGGCCGATCGGGGCAGTGTCCTCGATACCCTGCGCGACGGGGACTTCAGCCAGGAGGAAATCGATCTGGCCGACGCCTACTGGTCCGCCGGCTACAACGGCCATACGGCCACCGCCTCTCCGCTCATGGCCAAGCACTGGGCCGCACTCAGCGATCACCGTCTGTCCCTGCTCGATGAGCAGACGCTGAAGTTCAAGCTCAAGAACGGCATGCGTGGGATCTACGAGCCTCTGGCCGCGGATTTGCGCTGCCCCATCCACCTGGAGACGGCTGTGGAGCAGATCGTCCATGACGGCGCCGGCGTCCGCCTGACGACCGCCGACGGTGCGGTGCACGCGGCGGACGCGGGCATCGTCACCGTGCCGTGGGGCGCACTGAAGAACCTCGACTTCTCCCCCGGGCTTTCGGCCGACCAGCAGCGGCTGGTGGGCCAAGGATCGAATTCCACCGGGTTCAAGATCTGGATCAAGGTCAAGGGCCACCACAACTTCCTGGCCACCGCCCCGTCGGGGAATCCGTTGGCGATGATGAAGAGCGAGTACTTCCTGGAGGACGGCACGACCGTCCTGGTGGGATTCGGGCCGGACCACACGCGGATCGACCTGCAGGATGCGGAGCAGGTGCAGGAGATCATCCGCCGGTGGCGGCCGGATCTGGAGGTGCTCGAAACCACCGGGCACGACTGGGTGGCCGATAAGTGGAGCGGGCAGACCTGGTCCACCATTGCCTCCGAGCAGTTCACCGACGGCTGGCACCACTTCCGCTCCACGGGCACCCGGCTGCACTTCGCCGGCGCGGATTGGGCCAAGGGCTGGAACGGTGTCGTGGTCGATGGCGCCATCGAGTCCGGGATCACCACGGCCCGGACCATCCTGCAGGAGCTGGAGGCCGGGCCCACCGGGCACGCCTGAGATACGGAGCGCGGCGTCGAGGTGTCGACGCCGCGCTCCGGCGACCGGCCGGCCCGTGGGAAACCCGGCGCCAGGGCTCCCGGGGGCCCTGCCGTCAGCTCCGCGCGCGCAGGGCGCTGGGGGCGGAACCATAGGCGGCGCGGAAGCACCGGCTGAAGTGGGCGGCGTCGGGCAACCCGTTGCGGGCCCCGATGACCCCGACGGGCAGATGCGCCAACAGCGGGTCCAACAGCTCCCGATGGGACCGATCCAGTCTGCGCGCCCTGATCCAGGCCGACACGGTGGTTCCCGTGGGCTCGAAGAGCTTATGCAGGGTGCGGGGCGAGATGTAGTGGGCGGCGGCGATCGAGCCGGGCGTCAACGCGGGATCGGCCAGATGGGCCTCGACGTGCTGCTTGATCCTGTTCAGCTGCAACACCTGCTCGGCATCGGCGGCCCGCGGCCCCACCTGCACCTCCGCCGCCAGCACGGTGCCCAGCAGATCCACGGCATTGCGGGCCAGCAGGTAGCCGAGCCCGTCCCCGACCTCGGGCACCAGGTCCCCGATGCGCGCGATGCAGGGGACCACGGCCCGGCCCACGGCGTCGGAGGACCCCAGCCGACGGGCGGTCAACATCGACATGTCGGCATCATCGAGCCCGATCAGCTGCTTGGGGAACATGAGCACCAGCGTGGAGAAGTCCTCATGGAAACTCAGCGTATAGGGGCGTTGGGTGTCGTAGATGGCCAGGTCACCGGGGGACAGAACGGCTTCGCGCCCATCCTGGATGAGGATCCCGTGACCGCTCATCTGCAGGCTCACCTTGTAGTAGCCGGGGTCCGCGGGGTTGATCAGCGCCGGGGTACGGCGCACACGGTGGGCCATGGCATCGACTTCGAAGACCGCCAGGTCCTGGAGCCCATGTCCGGAGACCTGCCCGGCAAAAGGCCCCGGGGCCACCGGATCGGCCTCGAGCGGAACGAAGGAAGCGGAGACGAGTTCACGCCATCTGGTGAAGGTCTCCGCCCGCTGGGCTGCCGGGTGGCTCATCGCGATGGTCATCGATCCCCTCCTCCTCTGGTGACAGCTGTCACACACCAGTCAAAATACGCCAGTTCCCCGCGGAAGTCACTATTTTCTCCGAGTGTCGAAAAACCTCAGGCGGACAGCAAGCCCAAATGAACGTCGAGTTGACGGGTCAACTGCTCCGGGCCGGCATGCCCCGGATCCAGGGTGGCCGCCACCTGGGCGCCCAGCAGGAAGGTCAACAGCCCTTCGGCGGCCGGGCCGACCTCGACCCCCGCACGCAATTCGCCGGACTCCCGGGCCTGGGCGAGCCATTGCAGGATCCACCCACGCCAGATGACCATCGAATCGTCATTGAGCGCCGCCTTCTCGCGGTCGTGGATCGCCACATGCCAGAACGGCACCACCGTCCGCGCCTCATCCAGGCGGGTCGCATCCAACGGCAGCACCTCCCGGCCGAAGGCCCGCAGCGCGTCGAGTCCCTCCAGCGAGGCCGCCGCCTCGGCAATCCGCTCGCTGGTCCGGTGGAAGACGTGCTCGAAGGTCGCCTGGAGCAGGGCATCCTTGGTGGGGAAATACGGTTTGAGCGCACCGTTGGAAAAGCCGGCCTCCTCGGCCACCTCACGCATGGTGGCGCGCTGCAGGCCGAGTCTGGCGATGATCCGCCAGGTTGCTTCCACCAGCTCGATCCGTCGTCGTTCGTGATCGACGATCTTGGGCATGTACCGGCACCTTTCTGCCATCCCTCCCGATCCGAGGGTCCTGCCACCAGCTTAGGCGACCGGCAACCCTCCAGCCCTGGAGCCAGGGTGCTACGCGGCCTGGCGGCACCCCGCCCAGATGACCAGGCGGTTCATGAAAGGATGCCCCCATGAGCACGCGCCTGATCCTGATCGCCGATACCCATCTGCCCAAACGGGCCCGCGGACTGCACCCGAGCCTGTGGGAGCAGATCGAGGCGGCCGATATCGTCTTCCACGCCGGGGACTGGGTGGAACCGGAGCTGTTGGACGAGCTGGAGCGGCGCTGCCGGACATTGGTCGCCGTCCACGGGAACAACGACGGCGAGGAATTGCGTTCCCGGCTTCCCGAGATCGCCCACGTGGAGATCGAGGGACTGCGCTTTTCGATGATCCACGAAACCGGGGCCTCCGCGGGCCGGGAAAAGCGGTGCGCGCAGCAGTTCCCGGACACCGACGTGCTGGTCTTCGGGCACAGCCACATCCCGTGGGACACCACGGCGGCCAATGGCCTGCGATTGCTCAATCCCGGATCACCGACGGATCGGCGGCGCCAGCCGGTGTGCACCTACATGAGCGCAGTGGTGGACGACGGCGTCCTGGGCGAGGTATCCGTCATTCCGGTGGAGCGGGTCGGGGCCTGACGAGGCCCGGACTGGACTACTTCTTGCGTCCGACCGCGAAGTAACTGAGCGGGCCGATGAAATTGAAGAAGCTCGCGAAGAACCATGCGGTCTTGGGCCCGTTGACCTCGGCCGAGGGCCGCGTCGCGAGGTCCTTCAGGGCCGCCCCCTGCAATGCGACCTGGGCCGCTCCCAGCAGCATGACCCAGAACTTGCGTCCCGTGCTGAGGTCCTTGAAATGCTTCCTGGCCATCATCATCACTCCCGACGTTCGTTGATGGGACCAGCCTAGACGAGTAGCCCGCCCGACACACCGCCAGAACAAGGAAACGGCGGCACCCGCAGGGGGTACCGCCGTCGTGCACTGCCGGTGGCAGTGCCCTGCCTGCTTCCTACTAGCGCAGCGGGCTGAAGTGGCGCATCAGCGGGGCCGTGCCCTGGCCGGTCATCTCGGCGGCCAGCATCTTGCCGGTCAGCGGGCCGAGGGCGACGCCCCACATGCCATGGCCGCCGGCGACGTGCACGCGCGGGGACTTGGTGGCGCCGATCAACGGCAGGCCATCGGCGGTGCAGGGACGGGCTCCCACCCATTCCTCCTGGCGGTCCTCCCAATCGATGCCGGTGTACATCGGGGAGGCGGCCTTGATGATCGCCTGGATCCGGCGTTCGTCCAACGGCGCATCGGCGTCGCGGAATTCCATCATGCCGGCGACCCGGAAGCGATCCCCCAGCGGCGTGCAGGCGACCCGCTGGGCGGGGAAGTAGATGGGGTGGGTCGGCATGGACTCGGGCTTGACGGTGAAGCTGTAGCCACGCCCTGCCTGGACGATCTGGCGGACGCCGAATTTGCGGGTCAGCGAGTTCAACCAGGCTCCGGTGGCCAGGACCACCGAATCGGCGGTCATGCTCCTGCCGCTGGAACCGATCACCGTCACGGAGTTCCCGGAGTCACGGACGTCGGAGACGGCGAAGCCGTCAATGATCTCCCCGCCGCGCTGGCGTACCGACTCGGCGAGCGATTCCATGAAGTTCGGCGGGTTGAGGAAACGCTGGTCGTGGATCTTCACGCCGGCGGTGACCCCCGAACCCAAGGTGGGCTCCAGTGCGCGGATCTCCGCGCCGGTCATCAGATCGAAGTCCACGGATCCTCCGGCTTCGCGGATGCCCTCGAACTCGTGCACCAGTCCCTCGCGGTCCTTCTCGGTGGCGAAGGCGGCCAGGAAGGGCTCGGCCGGTTTGGTGGGTTCGGTGACCGCGTTGCTGCCCTCGGCCAGCTCGGCGAAGGCATCCAGACCGGTGCTGCCGATCTCACTGAACACCTTCATGGCTTCGCGCCATTTGCCCGGGGTGCAGTGCCGGGCGAATCCGGCCAGGAACCTGATCAACGAAGGATCGGTGGTCAACGGGATGTAGAGGGGCGAGGCAGGGTCCAGCATGGCCTTGGCTCCGGTGGCGAACACGGAGGGTTCGCTCAATGGCAGGGTCAGGGCCGGGGTCAGCCAGCCGGCATTGCCCCAGGAGGAGCCGGCGGAGACTCCGGTCCGGTCGACGATGGTGACCCGGACCCCCCGCTCCTGCAGGTGCCAGGCGGTCGACAGACCGACGATGCCCGCGCCGACGACGACGACGTGTTCAGGATGTTGCATGCCCATGGTTTCTCCCGTTGGCTCGATCAGACTCGCACCGTAAGGATGCCCGAGCCCGCCGCCAACCTCAACCCCTCGGGAGGTTTCCACGGTAGCGCTGGCACCCGGAGGCCAAATCATGAATTAATCACGGGCACAGACGGTAATTCAGCATTTACTTCGGTCTTTGCCCTACTTTATTCCTTGGTCCACCGGGACTATGTCACAGCCGCGACCGCCGGGCTCCCCCAGGCCCAGGTCCGACGCGGTCCGGACCCGGGGATCTTCGACCGCCGACCCATCGCCGCCATGACAGGGCCTCGACACAACCCTTGACATTGCCCGTGTGACCCAGTTCACTATATTGCATAACGGAATTCAGTTTCCGCTATACGGAATCCCAGGTGATCAGCCAGGGATCCGGACCCCAGTACAAGGAACAGCTGTCGCCCGGACCTGCTTCCGATCATCCGCACACAAGGGAAACTCCATGAACAAGAACGCATCAAGCGCCGCGGCAGGCCGCCGCACCGCGCCTGCACGTCCCGAAGACGAGCGTCTGCCCATCGGTAGCACCTTCGCTTACGGCTTCCAGCACGTTTTGACCATGTACGGCGGAATCATCGCCCCGCCACTGATCGTCGGCACCGCAGCGGGCATGAGCTCCTCCGACGTCGGCCTGCTCATTGCCGCCTGCCTGTTCGTCGGCGGCCTGGCCACCCTGCTCCAGACCATCGGCATTCCGTTCTTCGGGTCCCAGCTGCCGCTGGTCCAGGGCGTCTCCTTCGCCGGCGTGGCCACCATGACGGCCATCATCGGTGGCGGCGGTGGCATCCAAGCGGTCTTCGGAGCGGTGATGGTCTCCGCAGCCGTCGGGCTGCTGATCACCCCGGTGTTCTCCAAGGTGATCAGATTCTTCCCACCGGTCGTCAACGGCGTGGTGATCACCGTCATCGGCTTGTCGCTGATGCCGGTGGCCGCCAACTGGGCCATGGGCGGCAATGACAAGGCCGACGACTACGGCTCCATGGCCAACATCGGCCTGGCCGGCGCGACCCTGCTGATCGTCCTGCTGCTGAGCAAGCTCGGCAATGCGACGATCTCCCGCCTGTCCATCCTGCTGGCCATCGTCATCGGTACGCTGGTCGCCGTCTTCACCGGCATGGCCGACTTCTCCGGGGTCGGCAACGGCCCGGTCTTCGCCTTCCCGGCCCCCTTCGCCTTCGGCTGGCCGACCTTCGAACTGCCGGCCATCATCTCGATGCTGATCGTCACGCTGGTCATCCTGACCGAAACCACGGCGGATATCCTGGCCGTCGGTGAAATCGTCGAAACCGAGGTCGATTCCAAGCGCATCGGCAACGGTCTGCGCGCCGACATGATCTCCAGCCTGATCTCGCCGGTGTTCAACTCCTTCACCCAGAGCGCCTTCGCCCAGAACGTCGGGCTGGTGGCCATCACCGGCATCAAGAGCCGTTTCGTGGTCAGCGCCGGCGGCCTGATCCTCGTGCTGCTGGGCCTGCTGCCGGTCATGGGACGCATCGTCGCGGCGGTGCCTACCGCGGTCCTCGGCGGAGCCGGCATCGTGCTCTTCGGCACCGTGGCCGCCAGTGGCATCCGCACGTTGGCCAAGGTCAACTACAAGGACAATATGAACCTGATCATCGTGGCCACCGGCGTCGGCTTCGGCATCATCCCGATCGCCGCCCCGGCCTTCTGGAACGAGTTCCCGACCTGGGTCGGCACGATCTTCCACTCGGGCATCAGCTCGGCCGCGGTCGCCGCGATCCTGCTGAACATCCTGTTCAACCACATCAAGGTCGGAACCCCGACGGACCCCTCGGTCTTCGCCAAGGCCCCGGTCCGGCCGGCCACCGAAAAGGACTTCGAGACCCACGAAGTCTCCGAGGTCTAGGCCCCGGACACCAGACCGACACCAGTAGAAAAGCGAGGGAGCAGCTCCGGGACACCGGGGCTGCTCCCTCGCATTTCGTGACCGGGTCTCAGCCCCCGTGTGCCTGCAGGAACTCGTACACCTCGGTTTCGTCGACCCCGGGGAACGCCCCCGAAGGCATGGCGGCCAACAGGTGGGAGTTCGCCCGGGCCGCCGGCCAGGCCTGACCGGCCCAGGAGCGGGCCAGCGCCTCCGGCGGACGCTTGCAACACGACTCATCCGGGCAGCGTGATTTGGACCGTTCGGTGGTGTCACGGCCGCGGAACCACTTCACGTGTTCGTAGGGGACCCCGATGCTCAGCGAGTACATCCCCGAGGAGTGGCGTTCGGTGCGGGCGGTGCACCAGAAGGTCCCCACCACGGTGTCGGTGTATTGCTCGAAGGCCCGGAACTTATCCGGGACCTCGAAGACCTCGCGGCTGGTCCAGTACCGGCAGATCGACTGCCCCTCGATGGCGCCGGTGTGGTCGGCGGGGAAGTTCACGTCGTCGTTCTCGTAGGCCTTGTGCAGGATGCCCGACTCGTGGACCTTCTGGAAGTGGCAGGTGATGCCCAGGTGTTCGGTGGCCAGGTTCGTGAAGCGGTGGGCCGCCGATTCGTAGGAGACCGCATAGGCATCACGCAGGTCCTCGATCGCCAACGACTTGGACTTCTTGGCCTCCTCGAGGAAACCCACGGTGGTCTTCTGCGGCATCAGCAGGGCCGCGGCGAAGTAGTTGGTGTAGACCCGCTGACGGAGGAACTCGCTGTAGTTCCGGGGGGCCTCATGACCCAGGACGTAGTGGCCCAGCGCCTGCAGCAGCACCGACCGGGCGTCATGATCGCTTCGGGTCCCCTGCACCAGATAAATTCTGCGGTTCTTCAGATCGGTCACCGACCGGGTCGAATGCGGCAGGTCCCCGACGAAGCGCAGCCCGAATCCCAGATGCTCGGCCAGATCGGCGGCGACATGGTGGGACAACGGTCCCGAGGTGTGCCCGACGGCGTCGAGCAGACCCTGGGCCTGCTTCTCCAGCTCGGGGTAGTGGTTGTTGCATTCACGCATTTCGGTGCGGATCTCGGTATTGGCCCGACGCGCTTCCTCGGGGGTCGCCGCCTGCTCCTCGAGCCGCCGTTCGAGCTCATGCTGCAGGCCGACCATGGATTCAAGCACATCCATCGGCAACCGTGAGGACACCCGGACCTTGGGCAGCCCCAAGGATCCGTAGAGCGGTCCGCGCTGGGCCCTTTCCAACTCGATTTCCAGCCCGGCCCGCCGGCTCGGAGGCTCGGATCCGAGCAGGTCGTCCACGCCGGTATCCAGGGCGGCGGCCAGTTGCCGCAACAGCCCCACCTTGGGCTCGCGTTTTCCGTTCTCGATCAGGCTCAGCTGCGAGGGGGCCACCGAGACCAGGGCACCCAACCCATCCAGGGTCAGCGCCTTGCCCTTGCGTAGGTGGCGCACCCGGCGGCCCAGGGCAATGGCATCCAGTTCGGGGTCGTCGTGGGTCGAGGCGCCCTGCGGGGACTGTCCGCCGGAGGGCCGGTTCCATGTGGGAGTCGTCACTTCTTGAGAATAGCTCAAGAAGTGCAAATCTTTCCACCCCAACCCCCTAGAAAACCCCTTGCGGATCGCGAAGAGTCATGACTACGAACAAAAACACGGAAACATCGACCGACCGGCAGAGGCGCCGGGAACGTCGTCGGATCCCCGGGACACCCGGAGCGACACCAAGGAGAATGCCATGACGCAGAAGCAGAATTCCGCCGCAGAGCGCGAACAGGCCCTGGAGATGGAGTGGAGCGCCAACCCCCGCTGGGCAGGCATCACCCGCGAATACACGGCGGCGGAGGTCGTTCGGCTGCAGGGACGCGTCGTCGAAGAGAACACGTTGGCCCGTCGCGGTTCCGAAAAGCTCTGGGACCAGCTCACCACCGAAGCCACGACCGGCGCCTACACCAACTCCCTGGGCGCCCTGACCGGCAACCAGGCGGTCCAGCAGGTCAAGGCAGGCCTGCGGGCCATCTACCTCTCCGGTTGGCAGGTCGCCGCCGACGCCAACCTCGCCGGCCAGACCTACCCCGACCAGTCGCTCTACCCGGCCAACTCGGTCCCCCAGGTGGTGCGCCGCATCAACAACGCCCTCCAGCGCGCCGACCAGATCGAATTCGCCGAGGACATCCATTCCGTCGAGGACTGGCTGGTCCCGATCGTCGCCGACGCCGAGGCCGGCTTCGGTGGCCCGTTGAACGCCTACGAACTGATGAAGTCGATGATCACCGCCGGCGCCTCGGGGGTGCACTGGGAAGACCAGCTCGCCTCGGAGAAGAAGTGCGGCCACCTCGGCGGCAAGGTCCTCATCCCCACCGGCCAGCACATCCGCACCCTCAATGCCGCCCGCCTGGCCGCCGACGTTTCCGATACCCCCAGCGTGATCATCGCCCGCACCGATGCCGAAGCCGCCACCCTGATCACCTCCGACGTCGATGAGCGTGACGCGCAGTTCGTCACCGGCGAGCGCACCGCCGAAGGCTTCTACAAGGTCCGCAACGGGATCGAACCCTGCATCGCCCGGGCCAAGGCCTACGCCCCCTATTCCGACCTCATCTGGATGGAGACCGGGACCCCTGACCTGGAGATGGCCAAGAAGTTCGCCGAAGCAGTCAAGGCCGAACACCCCGACCAGATGCTCGCATACAACTGCTCGCCGTCCTTCAACTGGAAGAAGCACCTCGACGACGCCACGATCGCCAAGTTCCAGCGCGAACTCGGCGCCATGGGATTCACCTTCCAGTTCATCACCCTGGCCGGGTTCCACGCCCTGAACCACTCGATGTTCGATCTGGCCTCCGGCTACGCCCGGAACGGCATGAGCGCCTACGTCGAACTCCAGGAACGCGAATTCGCCTCCGAGGCCGCCGGCTACACCGCCACCAAGCACCAGCGCGAGGTCGGCACCGGCTACTTCGACCAGATCGCCACGACCCTGAACCCCGAAGCATCCACCCTGGCTCTGGTGGGATCCACCGAAGCCGGCCAGTTCCACTAGGCACCACACGACGCCGGTGCCGGGGCCCACCCACCCGGGCACCGGCGTCGTCCCCCACCATTTTTAAGGAGATCCGCCATGAACGACCCCATCACCCTGAACGGCACCACGCCGAATGCTTCGCCGGTCCGCGGCCAGGAGCAGATCCTCACCCCCCGGGCCATGGACTTCCTGGCGCAGCTGCATCACGAGTTCGAGCCGCGCCGGAAGGAACTGCTGGCCCTGCGCGAAACGCGCCGCCGCGAGATCGCCGGCGGCCAGGATCCGCACTTCCTGGAAGAGACCCGGCCCATCCGTGAAGACGACTCCTGGACGGTCGCCCCCATCGCCCCCGGCCTGGAGGACCGCCGGGTGGAGATCACCGGACCGCCGGAACGCAAGATGGCCGTCAACGCACTGAACTCCGGTGCCAACGTCTGGCTGGCGGATCTGGAGGACTGCACCACCCCCACCTGGCAGAACGTCATCAACGGGCAGCTGACCCTGCGGGCCGCGCTCGAGAACGACCTCGACTTCACCTCCGAGGAGGGCCAGGAGTACACGGTCACCGGACGGACGCTGACCGAGCTGCCGACCATCATGGTCCGGCCGCGCGGCTGGCACCTGCCCGAGCGGCACCTGACCATCGGCGGCAAGTCCACCTCGGGGGCGCTGGTCGACTTCGGCCTCTACTTCTTCCACAACGCGCAGCGGTTGATCTCCGGCGGACGTGGCCCCTACTTCTACCTGCCCAAGATCGAGAACCATCTGGAGGCCCGCCTCTGGAACGACGTGTTCATCAGGGCCCAGGAGTTGCTGGACATCCCCCGGGGGACCATCCGCGCCACGGTCTTCATCGAGACCATCACCGCGGCCTTCGAACTCGAGGAGATCCTCTACGAACTGCGGGAGCACTCCGCGGGCCTGAACGCCGGCCGGTGGGACTACATCTTCTCAGTGATCAAGAACTTCCGCACCCGCGGACCGCGGTTCGTGCTGCCGGACCGGGCGATGGTGACCATGACCGCCCCCTTCATGCGGTCCTTCACCGAACAGCTGGTGCGGGCCTGCCACCGCCGCGGGGCCACGGCCATCGGTTCCATGAGCGCCTTCATCCCGAACCGGCGCGACGAGGCCGCCAACGCGGTGGCCTTCGAGACCGTCGGGGTCGAGAAATCCCGCGAAGCCGCCGACGGTTTCGACGGCGCCTGGGTGGCCCACCCGGATCTGGTCCCGGTGGTGCAGCGGATCTTCGATCGGGAGATGGGCGGAAAACCGAACCAGATCGACCGTCTGCGCGAAGACGTCGCCGTCGATGACCGGGCCTTGCTGGACATCGCCGGAACCCCGGGGCTGATCACCGAGGGCGGGGTCCGGATGAACGTGGTCATCGGGCTGCGCTACATCGAGTCCTGGTTGCGGGGCAACGGGGCCGTGGTCCTGAAGAACATGATGGAGGACGCCTCCACCGCCGAGATCTCCCGCTCGCAGATCTGGCAGTGGATCCACCAGGGTGCGGTGACCGACGACGGTGAGCTGATCACCGCCGAGTTCGTCGAGGAGATCGTGGAGGAGGAGTACGCGAAGATGGAACGCTTCGAGGGGGACCGGTTCGCCGATGCCCGGGAGATCTTCGATGAGTGTGCCCTGCAGGATGACTACCCGGCCTTCCTGACCGTGCCGTCCTACACGCGGTTCCTCTGCCAGTCCAAGGCGCGGCAGATGATCGACGCCTGACCAGCCACCGACCGCCCCGCCGGGGGTTCTTCCTCCATTGGATCCCGGGCCGGGGCGGTCGGCCCCCACACCACGACGGACCCCATCTGGCAGAGCTGCCGGGGTCCGTCGTCTTTTTGAGGTCGGGGTCTAGATGTCGTCCTCGTAGGCGGGGCCGCCCTCGCCCTCCCAGGTCTCCAGCCGGCGGACCTTGGAGGCGTTGTATTTGCGGCGGACCCCGCGGCCGGCATCCTCGTCCTCCTCGACGAAGACGGCGCCGTACTGTTCCAGGGCGTGGCGCAGCATGGCGTTCTGCTCGACGGTCAGATCGTGGTTGCCTTTTTCGAAGGCCCGGATCTGCTGTTTCTCCAGTCCGGCGGCCCGACCAATGACCTTGCTCGAGACCTGGGTGATGGCGCGGGCGGCCCGGGCCAGATCGGCGGGTATGAATGTTGATGGGTTCTTCATGCCTTGATCATCCCAGTCTTCGCGCGCGAAGTCAGGCGACCCGACCGGGACGGGTGCACCAGTAGGCTGGATACCGGTTCCGGAGGGCCCGGATGAGTGGAGACGGCGGGGAGCAAACCGATGGACATCGATCCGGGGAACGACGTCGACACGGCCCCTCGCCGGGGATCGCCGGCGGCCCGGACCGTCACCACCCTCCTCTCCCCCGTGGTCCTGGTCAGCGCCTACCTGCTGGTGCTGCCGCTGCGGAGTCCGGACACCACCTGGCTGCAGGCCATCGTGGCCCTGGTCTTCACCACGGGACTGCCCTGGCTGGGCGTGGTGTGGATGAAGCATCGGGGCCGGGTCACCGATCTGCATGTCCGTGAGCGGTCGCAGCGCCGGCCCGTGTTCGTCCTCGCCGGGGCATCCCTGCTGATCGGTGGCGGCGCGTTGGTGCTGCTGCGGGCCCCGGCGGCGGTCTTCAGCGCGCTGGGGTTGATCCTGGCCGGACTGCTGATCTGCCTGGTGGTGAACCTGCGGTGGAAGATCTCCGTGCATACGGCGGTCGCCGCCTTCATCTGGCTCGAGGTCTTCTCCGACCCGGACTGGGGTGCGGCCGCCGCCCTCTTCCTGACCTTGCTGGTCGGCTGGTCGCGTCTGGAGCTGCGACGGCATACCCCGGGCCAGGTGCTCGCCGGTGCGCTGGTGGGCTGCATCGTGTTCGCCGGCGGGCTGGCCCTGCCCTGAACCGCTCGTCCGGCCAGGGGCTCCCGCGGTTCCTGCCCGTCGACCGCTTATAGGATGGCGGGGACCACCGGCGAGGGCCCAGGCCCGCCCCCGACACCTGCGAACGGAGCACCCATGGCACTTCGTGTTCTGGTCCCTTCCCCCGCGTTGGCCCACGCCATCAGCGGTCCGGGGATCGAAGCCATCATCTGGCATATCGATTCCGAGGCCTCCCCGGCCCCGGCAGCCGATGTCCTGATCACCGAGCGTCCCCGCGTCCAGGCCCACCGTTCCCGGGTGAACAGCATCCCCGGCCTGCGCCACGTCCATCTGCTGTCCATCGGCTACGAATGGGTCCTGGACCATCTGCCGCCCGGGGCCACGCTGAGCAATTCGCGGGGCGCCGTCGAGGATGCCACCGCCGAACACGGGCTCGCCCTGACCCTGGCGGCACTGCGCGATCTGCCGGTCGCCGCCACCCAACAGCACCGCCACGACTGGACACCGCTGTGGACCACGTCCCTGCATGGTTCGGTGGTCGTCCTCCTGGGCCATGGCGGGGTGGGCCGGGAAGTGGCCGCCCGGTTGGCGCCCTTCCGTCCGGCAGCCGTGCTCCCCGTGGCCCGCCGGGAACGCACCACCGAGAGCGGGGTCCACGTCCACGGGGTCCAGGAGCTGCCCGGGCTCCTGCCCCGGGCCGACGTCGTCATCGTCACCCTGCCCCACGCGGCGGGCACCGAACGGCTCGTGGATGGCGCCTTCCTGGCCGCCATGGCCGACGGGGCCCTGCTGGTGAACATCGGTCGCGGCGCGGTCGTGGACACCGAGGCACTGGTCGCCGAGTTGCAGTCCGGACGGCTACGGGCCGCCCTGGATGTCGTCGACCCGGAACCGCTCCCGGCCGGCCACCGGCTCTGGGAGGCCCCCGGCTGCCTGCTGACCCCGCATATGGCCGGGAACACCAACGAATTCATCCGCCTGTCCACCGAGGGCGCCGTGGAGCAGGTCCAGCGTCTGGCGCAGGGCCGGGCCCCGATCCACCTCGTGGCCGGACCGGGGGCCGGGTAGCCCCTCGACGGTCCCCGCCCGGTACTCTGGGGAACCATGGAGAACATCACGCTCAAGCCCGGCGACCAGGTCGTCTTCACCTCCCTGGAAGCACTCGATAAGAACGATCTCGCCCAGGCAGTCACGGACGCCGGCTACCTCGTGGGTCCCGGGGTCTCGAAGAAGACCGCCCTGCTGGTGGCCGGGGACCCCGACGTGGATTCAACCAAGTCGCGCAAGGCCCGCGACTACGGCATCCCCGTCATCGGCGAGCACGACTTCGTTCAACGCTTCCTCGGCGGGGTCCTCCCGGCCACGGCGGAGGCCCCCGAGCTCTCGGCCCCGGCCTCGCTGGACGACCTGCCCCCGAATGCCAAACGTGATCTTCCCGCCGTGAAGCTCGCCTGCGCTGCGTTGCGCGAGGAACTCCCCGTCCAGGCCCTGGTCAAGACCCCGGAGGCCGGGGTCTTCGTCGTCCGCGGTCCCGCCCGCCATTCGGCCCTCGGCGAGGCCTGGATGGTCGGCGGCGTCGCCGTCGCCGGCTCCACCGGGACCCCCGATAAGATCGTGCGCGCCCTGGGCCTGGCCGGCGGTGATGAATCGGCACCGCAGGACGACCTCGAACGGCTGGACGTCAACCACCCCACCTACGGGCAGTTCAGCGTCTATGGCCCCCTCCGCCACCAGGCCGGGCTGGACCTGGTCGGCCCCTGGATCCGCGGTGGGGTCCACAGCCGGGATTGAGCTGCGGGCCGGCGCCGGGGAATACCCCGGGCGCCGGTCGGTGTTGCACCAGGCATCCCCGACCACAGGAGCCTTTCCATGGATCTGTTTGCCCCGCTCACCCTCGGCGACCTCGACCTGCCCAACCGGCTGGTCATGGCCCCGCTGACCCGATCACGGTCCCGCGTTGACGGGGTGCCCAACGACGACGTCGTGGAGTACTACCGCCAACGGGCTTCGATGGGGCTGATCGTCAGCGAGGGAACCTATCCCAGCCAGACGGGCCAGGGATTCGTGCGCCAGCCCGGACTGGCCACCGAGGAGCAGGTCGCCGGGTGGAAACGCGTCACCGACGCCGTCCATGCCGAGGGCGGGCTGATCATCGCCCAGGTCATGCATGCCGGCCGGGTCACCCACCCGGAGATCACCGGGGTCCAGGAGGTCGTCGCCCCCAGTGCGATCGCCGTCGAGGGAAGCACCCGCACCTACACCGGCAAGCACCCCTACCCGGTCCCCCGCGCCCTGGAGACCTCCGAGCTGGCTGGCATCGTGGAGGAGTTCGTCCGGGCCTCGACCAATGCGATCGCCGCCGGCTTCGACGGGGTGGAACTCCATGGCGCCAACGGCTACCTGCTCCATGAGTTCCTGGCCTCCTCGACGAATACACGCACCGATGCCTACGGCGGGTCCCCGGGAAACCGGGCCCGCCTGGTCATCGAGGTGGCCACCGCGGTGGCCGCGGCCATCGGTTCCGGCCGCACCAGCCTGCGGATCTCCCCCGAACACAATGTCCAAAGCACCCTGGAGGAGGACCGCGACGACGTCGCGGCCACCTACGGTGCGCTCATCGACGGGATCGCCCCGCTGGGATTATCGGCGCTGAGCATCCTGCACCGGCAGCCGACCGGGGAACTGGCCCAGGATCTGCGCTCGCGTTTCGGCGGCCCCGTGCTGTTGAATTCGGGGTTCGCCGAGATCACCACCGTCGAGGACGCCCGGGAGCTGACCTCCAGCGGCTGGGGTGAGGCGGTCGTCGTCGGGCGGCCCGCCATCGCCAACCCGGATCTGGTGCGGCGCTGGCGTGAGGACCTGCCGCTGAACGAACCGAACCAGGCGACCTTCTACACCGAGGGGCCCACCGGGTACATCGACTACCCGTTCTGGCAGAACTAGCCCCCGGACACCGGACGGGAATAGTCCTCGGCGCGGGGAGGTTGAAGCATCCATGACTTCTCCGCGCCTTTCCGTCGATATCTGGTCCGACATCTCCTGCCCCTGGTGCTTCATCGGCAAACGTCGTTTCGAAGCGGCCCTGGCCACCCTTTCCTTCCGTGACCAGGTGGACGTGACCTGGCACAGCTACCAGCTCGATCCCTCGCTGCCGGCCCACTACGACGGCACCGAATTCGAGTATCTTTCGCAGAAGAAGGGCATGGACCCGGCGCAGGTGAAGCAGATGCTCGAACACGTCACCGGCCAGGCCGCCGACGAGGGGCTGCACTACGATTTCGGCAACCTCAAGGTCGCCAATTCCTTCACCGCCCACCGCCTGCTGCATCTGGCCGAGGCGCATGGCCTGGCCGGCGAGGTCAAGGAGGCGCTGCTCTCCGCCCAGTTCGAAAAGGGCCTGGACACCGGGGACACCACGGTGCTGCGCCGGATCGGCACCGACGCCGGACTGGCCGAGGACGACGTCGTGGCGGTCCTGGAATCGGATCGGTACACCGCCGAGGTCGAGGCCGACATCGCCCAGGCCCGCGCCCTGGGGGTGACCGGGGTGCCGTTCTTCGTCCTGGACATGAAGTACGGAATCTCCGGGGCCCAGCCACCCGAGGTGTTCGCCGAGGCCCTGACCACCGCCTGGGGTGAGGTCTCCCCGCTATCCATGGTCAACGCCGGACAGGACCCGGCCTCCGGCACCCAGGCCCCCGCCTGCGGCCCCGAGGGCTGCGACTAGCAGCGGCCCACCCGCCGCCGTCCCGGGTTACTTCCCGTCCTGATCCTTCGCCGGTGAGGGGTCCGCCTTCCCGGAGGCCGCCGCGGATTCCTTGGCCTTCTTGCGGGCTTCCTTCACCGCGATCGGGCAGCTGAGCTGGCCGTCGGAGGTATCCACCTTCTTCTTCGGGACGATCGACCCGGCCTTGTACTTCTTGCCGATGACGAAATCGATGGTGTCGGCGCTGCGCTTGGGCTTCTTCACGTATTCGGTGCCCTTGATATGGCGTTGGACGGTCAGGGCGTTGGCCCGGCCCTTCGTCCCGGAGACCACGGTGCCCACGATGTCGGCGTTCTTCAACTTCGCATTGGCCACCTTCCCGATCGTGAAACCGTGCTTCTTCAGCGATTCGGCCGTGGCCGCGGCCAGCCCGGCGCTGGTGGTGGCGTTGTAGACGTTGACGGTGACGTCCTTCGGCTTCGCGTACTCCAGTTCCTCCTGCGGGCAGACGGCGGCGGCCGGATCCTCCGCCTGGGCCGTCGCCGTGGGCGTCGGCGCCGGTTCCAGGGCGGGGATGACCACCTGCCCGGTCTTGACCAGGTAGGCGAGCACGAGCGCGGCGATCACCAGCGCGACCAGCAGGCCCAGCACCATCCCGTGCAGCAGCCGGCGCCGGTAGTAGCGCGGGTTCTCCACGCGTTCGGGGTCGTGATCGGAGAACCCCTCGTCCAGGTCCTCCTCGGTGACGATCCGTTGGCCATGCCAGTCGGTCGGGTCTCGTTCATCGCTCATGGGATCACGAATCCAGGATCAGGACGCGGGCGTGCATGACCGAACGCTGGTGCAGGGCGGTCCGCACGGCCCGGTGCAGCCCGTCCTCCAGATACATGGTGCCCTGCCACTGCACCACGTGGGGGAAGAGGTCACCGAAGAACGTGGAGTCCTCCGCCAACAGCGCTGCCAGGTCCAGGGTCGCCTTGGTGGTCACCAATTCATCGAGGCGTACCTGACGGGGGGCGACGACGGCCCAGTCCTTGGGAGTGACAAGGTCGTGGTCGGGGTACGGGCGGGATTCGCCGACTGCTTTGAAGATCACTGTTCCAGCTTAGGGAACGCCAGCCCGATGTGGAGCGACGACCTGCCGGGGAGACCTGTCAAGGGTTCCGACATCCGGGGCAATATGACGGAACCCGGCGTAACCGTTGCTGTCGTCGCGGGGCCGCCGCGCCCTAACGTTACGGCCATGAACCTTGTGCGAACCTCAGTGCCCGTTCTTGATTTCTCCACGGCCCGTCGGGCCGACGGCTGCTTCAACCCCGAATTCATCGACGCCCTGCGTGCGGCGAGCCATCAGGTCGGCTTCTTCCAACTCACCGGTTTCGGCGCCGCCGAAGGCCAGGCGCAGGAACTCCTGCAGACCATGGAGGCCTTCTTCGCCCTGCCCCTGGCCGAACGGTTGGAGCTGGACAACCGCACCTCGGCCCAGTTCCGTGGCTACACCCGGCTGGGCAAGGAAATGACCCGGGGCCGGGCCGACTCCCGGGAACAGATCGACTACGGCCCGGACCGGGAGGCGCTGGAGGGCTACCCGCAGGACCGCCCCTACCTGAACCTGCAGGGCCCCAACCAATGGCCCGCGTCCTTCCCCGAACTCGAGCGCGTGGCCATGGCCTGGGCCGAGCTGATGTCACGGGTCGGGACCGAACTCCTCGCGGCGATCGCCGTATCACTGGGTCTGCCCGAGGATCATTTCGAGGCCCCGTTCCGGCACGACCCGGCCTGGATGGGCAAACTGGTCCACTACGTCGGCGGCCAGGTCCCGGAGGCCGGCAACCAGGGGGTGGGCCTGCACGCCGATTACGGTTTCGTGACCCTGCTGCTCCAGGACCAGGTCGGCGGGCTGGAGGTCCAGCCCTACGGGCATCAGAACTGGATTCCCGTCGAGCCGATCCCCGGGGCTCTGGTGGTCAACCTCGGGGAGATGCTCGAGGTCGCCACCAACGGTTACCTGATGGCCACCATCCACCGCGTGACGGCACCACCGGCCGGCGTCGACCGCTATTCGGTACCCTTCTTCTGGTCCCCGCGGCTGGATTCGGTCATCGATACGGTCCCGCTGCCACCGGAGCTGGCGGCCCAGGCCCGTGGCGTCTCCGACGATCCGACCAATCCGATGCTCTCCTCCTACGGCGCCAACGTCCTCAAGGGGTGGTTGCGCGCTCATCCGGAAACCGCCGCCCGGCACTATCCGGGGCTGTGATCCGGCCATCGGGCGGCGCATGTTCATGGTCTTCCTGCCACGTTGCGGTGCCTGCACCGAATGCGCCGACGAGGAATTACCCCCTGGGCAGGCCACCGAGCGCGCGATGCCCTCTCGCGCTCCAACCCCTGAGACCTGACCGCCCAAGCCCAGTCGATCAATCCAGTTCTAGCCCTCGCGTCCCAGTCGCTGGCGCGCGGTGTGCGTACCCCGCCCGATGGGCACACGTCGCGTGGCGGCCCCGAGCCCGAACGCCGGCATATCGGTGTAGACCGTCTCTTGGTCGGTGACCCTCACCTGGTAGGTCTCGTGCCAGATGCCCACGTCGCCGCTGCCTGCCGACTTCTTCGTGAACTGGCGCCAGGCCCCCAGATGCGGAGCATCCTGGGCGGAGGCAAAGCGCTGCAAGTCCTCCGGGCTGCGCCAATAACTCAGCAGAATCGTGGTCCGACCCAGCCATTGGTGGTAGCCCAGCAGACCGGTTTCAGGATCTTTCGCCAGATGAGCCAACTTCCGTGGCATGGCGGCCACGGTCGGGAGCACCGAGGCCAGCTTCCACCATCTGTTGGCCCGCATCCCGATCAGGAACACGGTCACGTGCTCCTGATCGGGGGCCGCTGTATATCTGCCCGGATCCACGGTTGCTGCCACGACCATCGTCTCTCATCGCGCATCACACTGCTATGGAACGATGATATGGATGCTTGGCACCTTGGCAAGACCTTTAACCCATGATGCGATATTGCGCCGCCCCCCGGCTCCTCACAGCGGTCAGCAGCATGGTTTCCGTGTCTTTTGCCCGGGAACACCCCGTGGGACGAGGCTTATGAAGCAGTTTCACCCCGCCTCGTCAGCCTCTACGGCGAGCGCTACAGGGCCGCCCGCACCGCCCCGACGAGCTCGTCGGAGAGCGGCTCGACACTGGACGCGAACCGGCCCAGGATCCGGCCATCGGCCCCGACGAGGAACTTCTCGAAGTTCCAGCCGATATCCTGGACCTCTCCGGTGGGGTAGGCGGTGAGCTCGCGGTAGAGCGGGTGGGCGTCGGGGCCGTTGACGTTGGTCTTCGTGGCCAACGGGAAGGTCACCCCGTAGTTGATCTGGCAGAACTCCTCGATCTGCGCATCCGTTCCCGGCTCCTGGCCCATGAACTGGTTGCTGGGCACCCCCAGCACCACCAGGCCCTGGTCCCGATGCGTCGCATACAGCTTCTCGAGACCCTCATACTGCGGGGTGAATCCGCATTTGGAAGCGACGTTGACCACCAGGACCGGCCGGCCGGCGAACGCCTCCCCGAAGGTCGACGTCGTTCCGTCGTTGAAGGTGATGGCCACATCCTGCAGGGTCGAATCGGGCGTGCTCATGATGTCCTCTCGCTCAGGGGTTCCTGCCTTCAGCCTAGCCATCCGGCCCGGCTTTCCCCTGTCCTTCAGCGACCGGCGAAGCGGTTGACCCGCTGCACCGAATCCGGGTGCGCGGCCAGGGCCGAGATGCTTCTCGTTTCCGCGGCCAGATGTGCCGCGTAGCCGGTGGACATCCCCGCCCGGAGCAACGCCTTCGTCGGCCCCAGGGTCTGGACGGCGCCTTGCAGGAACCCGTCCTCGGCCACGGTGAGCTCGCCTTCGAAGACGGCCGAGGGGGCCGAGGCGTTCGCCAGCCCCCAGTCGACGGCCTCGTTACCCGCAAGCCGGCGTCCGCCCAGGGTCAGATCCACGGCGCGCTGGTGGCCCACGGTCGCGGGCAGCAGATAGGAGACCCCCGTGTCGGGGCTGAATCCAATGCCCGCGTAGGCGGCCATCAGCGTCGCTTCCTCCGCCACCAGGACCCAATCGGCGTTGAGCACCAGCCCCAGGCCGGCCCCCGCGGCCACCCCGTTGACCCCGGCGAGCACCAGGAGCCGGGAATGAACCAGGGCCAGCGCCAACTCGTGGGCCGCCTCGGCCAACGCGGCGATGAAGGCGGAGCGTTCGGCGGGCGGGGATCCCGCCATGTTCCCCACGTCCCCTCCCCCGCAGAAGAACCGTCCGGTCCCGGTCAGGGTGAGCACGTACACCTCGGGGTCGGCCTCGGCGGCACGAACGGCGGCCAGCAGTTGGCGGGCCAGGGCCAGGTCCAGGACGTTTCCGCCCTCCGGCCGTTGCAGGACCAGCCGCACGACCCCGGGACGGCGTTCGATGCCGATCACCGGCTGCTCCGGCCCGGCAGTCCCGGCGCTCACTGCCCGGTGCTCCGTTCCGCGCGCAGCTCGCGTTTGAGGAGTTTGCCCGACTGGTTCCGGGGCAGCTCGGCGACGAAGTCCACCCGTTTGGGCACCTTGTAATCGGCGATCCGGCCCTTCACATGCGCGCGGACCCCCTCGGCCGTCAGGGAAGCACCTTCCTTGAGGACGACGACGGCGGTGATGGCCTCGATCCAGCGCTCATCGGCAACCCCGACGACGGCGACTTCGGCTACTTCGGGCAGTTCGTAGATGCAGTCCTCGACTTCCCGTGGAGGCACGAGCACTCCCCCGGTGTTGATGACGTCCTTGATCCGGTCCACGACCTGGATGTAGCCCTGCGCATCCCGGGTGACCTGGTCCCCCGAACGGAACCAGCCGTCAACGAAGGCCTCTTCGGTGGCCTCCTGCTTATTCCAGTAGCCGGTCATCAGTTGGGGTGACCTGTACTGGATCTCCCCGGGCTCGCCGGGGGCGGCGATCTCCCCGTCGGCGGTCACGACACGGGCCTCGACGTTGTAGACCGGCACACCGCAGGAGGCGGGCCGGGCCTCGTGGTCCTCGGGGCGCAGGACGGTGCATAGCGGGCCCAGCTCGGATTGGCCGAAGCAGTTGTAGAAACCGATCCGTGGATACCGCGAGCGCAGTCGCGCCAGCACGGTCACCGGCATGATGGAGGCCCCGTACTGGGCCTTGGCCAAGGACGACAGGTCCCGGGTCTCCATCTCCGGATGGTTGCTCAAGGGCACCCATACGGTGGGCGCCAGGAACAACGAGCCGATGTGTTCCTCCTCCACCAGGCGCAGGATCTGCCCGACCTCCGGACGCGCGATCAACCGGATGGTGGCTCCGAGGGAAAGATAGGGCAGCAGGAAGACGTGCATCGCCGCCGAGTGGTAGAGCGGCATCGCCACCAGGGGGCGGTCCTCGGCGGTGAAGTCCAGGGCGATGACCGAGGAGACGTATTCGGCGACCAGGGCCTCGTGGGTCATCATCGCGCCCTTGGGGGCGGAGGTGGTTCCCGAGGTGTACAGCAGTTGCACGACGTCGCCTCCCGCCACCTCCACCTCGACGGGCGTGGAATCGGCCCCGGGGTCCATCGCGGTCGCCAGGACGGACCCCCCGCCGTCGTCCTGCGTGGGAAGCATCGGCCACACCTCGGTGGCCTCCGCCGCCCTGCCGGCGCTGCGCACCTGGTCCACCAGCGGCAGCAGGGCGGGATCGGCGACGACCAGGCCCGCCCCGGAGTCGTCCAGGAGGTATCCGAGTTCATCGCCCTTCAGCGCGAAGTTCACCGGCACATGCACCAGTCCGGTCGCGGCACAGGCCAGATACAGGACGGCATAGGCGTCGGAATTCATCCCGTAGGCGGCGACCCGCGCACCCCGGGGAAGACCGCTGGAGACCAACCGGTGGGCCACGCGGTGGACGGCCAGTTCGAGTTCGGCGTAGGTCCACCGCCGGTCCTCGAAGAGCAGGGCCGTCGCCCCGGGATTGCGTCCCACGGAACGGCGCAGGACCGCACCGATGGTGTTGGCCCTGCCGGGCGTGGTTGGGGTGTTCATGGTGGCATTCCTCCCGCAGGTCGGCCCGGTCACGGACCACGATGTGACTCACCCCACAGGCTAGTCCGGGACTCCGGGCGCCGCCATACCGCCCCGCGGGGCGACGATCCGGTCACGGACGGGGCCCCGAGGGCCGCTGACCAGTGTTTTCCGGTAGGAATCATAAGTAGTATGGTGTGTTACGTCACACGCACTGCATCGTGCAGCCCACCTGCACCACGAGGCAAATAAAGGGAGTACCTACCATGACCAAATCCAAACGTGCCCTCAGGCTGGCACTGGCCACGGCGGGCATCGGCGCCCTGTCGCTCAGTGCCTGCACCGGCCCCGTCGACGATTCCGGGGGCGACAGCAGCGACAGCGGCAAGAAGGTCACCGTCGGGACCACCGACAAGATCGTCTCCCTCGACCCGGCGGGTGCCTACGACAACGGTTCGCTGACCGTGATGACCCAGGTCTACCCGTTCCTGCTCAACTCCAAACCCGGCAGTGCCGATCCGGAACCGGGCATCGCCACCTCGGCGGAGTTCACCTCCCCCAAGGAATTCACCGTCAAGCTCAAGGACGGGCTGAAGTTCGCCAACGGCAACGACCTCACCTCCTCCGACGTGAAGTTCAGCTTCGACCGGGTCGTCTCCATCGACGACCCGCAGGGTCCCGCGGCACTGCTGACCAACCTGGACCACGTCGAGGCCCCCGATGACTCCACCGTCGTGTTCCACCTGAAGGCCGGCAACGACCAGACCTTCCTCGGGGTCCTCACCAGCGCCACCGGTCCGATCGTGGACGAGGAGGTCTTCTCCAAGGACAAGATCACCCCCGACGACGAGATCGTGAAGGGCAAGGCCTTCGCCGGCCAATACGAAATCACGAACTACACCAAGAACGAACTGGTGTCCTATCAGGCCTTCGACGGCTACCAGGGCCTGCTCGGTGAGCCCGAGTCCAAGACCGTGGACTACAAGTACTACACCAGCGCCAACAACCTGAAGCTCGATATCCAGCAGGGCAACATCGACGTCGCCTTCCGCAGCCTGGCGGCGACCGATATCGAGGACCTCGAGAAGGATGACAAGGTCCAGGTCCTCAAGGGCCCCGGCGGCGAGCTGCGCTATGTCGTCTTCAACTTCAACACCATGCCGTTCGGGGCGAAGACCTCGGATGCCGATCCGGATAAGGCCCTGGCCGTCCGGCAGGCCATGGCGGACTCCGTCAACCGGCAGGACATCGCCACGCAGGTCTACAAGGACACCTACACCCCCGTCTACTCCTTCGTCCCCTCCGGCCTGCCCGGCGCGATCGAGCCGCTGAAGGAGATGTACGGTGACGGCGACGGCGGCCCGGATGTCGATCGGGCCAAGAAGCGCCTGAAGGATGCAGGGGTCAAGACCCCGGTGGAACTGAACATCCAGTACAACGCCGACCACTACGGCCCCTCCTCCGGCGAGGAATACGCCATGGTGAAGTCGCAGCTGGAAAAGACCGATCTGTTCAAGGTCAACCTGCAGTCCACCGAATGGGTCCAGTACAACAAGGACCGGACCCAGGATGTCTACCCGATCTACCAGCTCGGCTGGTTCCCGGACTACTCGGATGCGGACAACTACCTGACGCCGTTCTTCGCACCGGGTAACTTCCTGGCGAACCACTACGACAACAAGGAGGTCGCCAAGCTCGTCCAGAAGCAGCAGGTGACCACCGACGAGGATAAGCGTTCCGAGTTGATCGGCGAGATCCAGACCGAGGTCGGCAAGGACCTGTCGACGTTGCCCCTCCTGCAGGGCGCGACGGTGGCCATCGCCGGTGAGGACGTGGACGGGGTCGAGAGCACCCTGGACGCCTCCTATAAGTTCCGGATCGGTGTCATCTCCAAGAAGTAGTACACCGGGTCCATGGGGGCGGGGCGGTCATTCGGACATATGGCCGCCCCGCCCCGCTTGCCGTCCAACGCCGGGATCACTGGATCCGGGCCGCACGAGTATAGGTAGATATGACAGTAGAGAGTGACAAGGTCCCGGCCGGATTCGGTCTGGCGAAGGGGAAGAAACCCCGGAGCCAGAGTCTCGGTCTGGCCCGTTATCTGGTGATCAGGTTCCTGCTGATCATCCCCACCATGTTCATCCTGATCAGCATGGTCTTCTTCCTGATGCGGATCACCGGTGACCCGATCACGGCGGCACTGGGCGGCCGACTCCCCCCGGATCAGCTGGCCGACCGGATCCACGCGGCCGGCTACGACCGTCCCGTCCTCATTCAGTATTTCGACTACCTCGGCGACATCCTGCGCGGCAACTTCGGGACCACGCTCTCGGATAACCGCGAGGTGACCGACATCCTGGCCCAATACGGCACCGCCACCCTGGAACTGGTGATCTACGCACTGATCGTCGCTTTCATCATCGGGGTCCCCTTCGGCATGATTGCCGCCTATAAGCGGGACCGGCTCCCCGACGCATTCCTGCGGCTGTTCGCCATCCTCTGCTACGCCACCCCCGTCTTCTTCGCCGGGCTGCTGCTGAAACTGATCTTCTCCGTCTGGCTCGGGTGGTTCCCGGTCTCCGGCAGAACCGACTATCTGTCCGAACTCTCCGGGCTACGCAACCCCAGCGGCCTCTACCTGTTGGACGCCCTCCGCGCCGGGAACATGACGATCGCCCTGGATGTGCTCAAACACGCGGTTCTTCCGGCCATTGCCCTGGGGCTGCTCATCGGCGGGGTGTTCCTGCGCCTGGTGCGCACCAACCTCATCGGCACCCTGGGCTCCGACTTCGTCGAGGCCGGCAGATCACGCGGTGTCAGCGAATACCGGCTGGTCACCAAACATGCCTATAAGCCGGCACTGATCCCGATCGTCACGGTCATGGGCCTGCAGATCGCCCTGACCCTGGGCGGCGCGATCCTGACCGAAACCACCTTCGGGTGGAAGGGACTGGGCTTCATGCTCGCCGAATACCTCACCGCCCGGGACTTCGTCGCGGTCCAGGGCATCGTCATGCTCATCGCAGTGATCGTGGCGTTGACCAACTTCCTGGTGGACGTCATCGCCGCCTTGATCGACCCGAGAGTGAGGTACTGATCGTGGACACCACCACATCGAAACCCGCCCGGCAGCCGCGCTGGACCCGACTGCCGATCATCTCGCATCTGCGCAAGAGCGTCGGGCTGCAACGCACGATGCTGATCATCGGGCTGATCCTGTCGGGCATCTTGTTCCTGACCGCGATCTTCGCCCCCCTGATCGCCCCCTACGGCTACGCCCAGGCCTCCGCCGACGGCGCCAACTTCGGCGCGCAGATGGCCCCCAGCGCCGCCCATATCTGGGGGACCACCGTCGGGGGATACGACGTCTTCTCCCGCGTGATCTGGGGCGCCCAGACCGCGGCACTGGTCATCGTCCTCGGAGTGCTCATGTCGATCTTCGCCGGGGTGATCCTGGGGCTGGTCTCCGGCTACCTCGGTGGCTGGGTCGACCGGCTGCTGGTGGTCATCGCCGATGCCATCTACGCCTTCCCCGCATTGCTGCTGGCCATCGTGATGTCGATCGTCATCAGCGGCGGCCAGTCCAACCTCTTCGGGGGGATCATGGCCGCGGCGATCTCGATCACCGTGGTCTTCATCCCGCAGTACTTCCGGGTCGCCCGCGCCGAAACCATCCGGCTCAAGGCCGAACCGTTCGTGGAGTCCGCGAAGGTGATCGGCACCTCGAACCTGCGCATCATCTCCCGGCACGTCTTCCCCAACGCCACCCGGACGATGCCGTTGATCTTCACCCTCAACGCGGCGGAATCGATCCTGACCCTGGCCGGGCTGGGCTTCCTGGGCTTCGGCATCGAACCCTCATCGGCCGCGGAATGGGGCTACGACCTGAACAAGGCCCTCGCCGATGCCACCAGTGGCATCTGGTGGACCGGGCTCTTCCCGGGCCTCGCGATCGTCCTGACCGTGCTGGGCCTGACCCTGGTGGGCGAGTCCATGAACGACCTGAACGATCCGCGGCTGCGCGGCCGGCGTCGCGCCGGCAGGAAGAAGCGCGGCGGACCCGACATGCCCGCCGACGCCTATGTCAATGGAACCGGACTGGAGGTCACCAAATGAGTCACGAACGTGAACCCGGGCAGGACCCGAACACCGCCTCCCCGGACGACGGCAAACCCGTCCTGTCCATCTCGGGACTGGAGGTGACCTTCGCGACCGATGGTGGCGATGTGCACGCGGTCAACGACGTGAACCTGGACGTACGTCCCGGGGAGGTCGTGGCGATCGTCGGCGAATCCGGCTCGGGCAAGACGGTCACGGCCAAGACCATCCTGGGACTGTTGCCGGAAACGGCGACCAGTGCCGGGGTGGTCCTGGTCAATGGTTCCGATGTCCTCTCCGTCAGCGCCAGCCAATTGCGGGACCTGCGGGGCCGCGATGTCGCCATGGTGTTCCAGGAACCCTCCACCGCACTGAATCCGGTCCACACCGTCGGCTGGCAGATCATCGAGGGGATCCGCGCCCATGCGGGCTCCGGACACCGGATCAGCCGCAAGGAGGCCAAGGCCCGGGCCATCGAGGCCTTGGCCAAGGTGGGCATCCCGGATCCGGGGCACCGGGTGGATTTCTATCCGCACCAGTTCTCCGGCGGGCAGAAGCAGCGGGTCGTCATTGCCGCGGCGCTGGCCCTGAATCCCGGGCTCATCGTGGCGGACGAGCCGACCACCGCCCTGGACGTCACCGTCCAGGCCGAGATCCTCGAACTGCTCCGCGAGCTGCAGCGCAAGGACGGGACCTCGATCGTGCTGATCACCCACAACATGGGTGTCGTCGCGGATCTGGCGGACCGGGTCGTGGTGATGTATCGCGGCGATGTCGTCGAGGAGGCCCCCGTGGCCGACTTGTTCGCCCACCCGCAGCAGGACTACACCAAGGAACTCCTGGCCGCCGTCCCCCACCTGGGGCGGAACTCCGCCTCGGCCGGACTGGAGGAGCGGGCCCACTCCGAGGCCGAGGTCCTGGTGCGCGCCACGGATCTGGAGGTCGAATTCCCCGGAGGGATCGGCAAATCCGCGTTCCGCGCCGTGGGTGGGGTCTCCTTCCAGATCTCCGCCGGGGAGGTCTATGGGCTGGTGGGCGAATCCGGATCGGGCAAGACGACGATCGGACGGTCCATCGCGGGGCTGAACAAGATCACCGGGGGCAGCCTCAACGTCCTCGGCTACGAGATGCTCGACTTCCGCGAACGGACCTTCAAACCGCTGCGCAAGGACATCGGTTTCGTCTTCCAGGATCCGGGGGCTTCGTTCAACCCGCATCTGACCATCGGCGAATGCGTGGCCGAACCCTTATGGGTCCACCAGGATCCCACGGCCTCCGGCGCCCGGGACCGGGTCCGGGACCTGATGGACGCGGTCCAGCTGCCCGGCCGGTTCGTGGACCGCTACCCCCACGAGCTCTCGGGCGGGCAGCGGCAGCGGGCCAGCCTTGCCCGGGGCCTGGCGCTGAACCCGAAGCTGCTGATCGCCGACGAACCCACCAGCGCCCTGGACGTATCCGTCCAGGCAGCGGTGCTGGACCTGTTCAAGGAGATCCAGACGGAGTACGGATTCGCGGCGTTGTTCATCAGCCACGACCTCGCGGTCGTGGACATGCTCGCCGATTGGGTCGGGGTCCTCTACCGCGGCAAACTGGTCGAGGAGGGCATCGGCAGCCAGATCATGGGAAGCCCACGCCACGACTACACGCGGCGTCTGATCGCCTCGCTGCCGGTCCCGGATCCGGCCGAGCAGGCCCGGCGTCGTGCCGCCAACCGCGAACTGCTCACCGACTAGGGTCCGGCCCGGCTGGTCCGGTGGCGGTGGCGGCCCCGCCGTCGTCGCCGGACCAGCGGCCGGGCCGCCGGTGGTTCCGGCGCTATCCCTGCGCCACCGACGGGATGCGTCCGCCGACCAGCACCATATCGACCTGCCGGTCGGAGAGCTTATGGCGCAGGGTGACCTCCCGGCCGCCCAACGTCGCCGCCACCTCGTTGCCTGCCTTCAGCTGGTCCCGTAGCCCGTTGATGACCAGCCGCTGCCCCGTGGTCCCGGCGTCGTAATCGGCGGCGTCGGTGAATTCCAGGGCAAGGATCCCGAAGTTGGCCAGGTTCTGCCAGTGGATGCGGGCGAAGGACTTGGCGACGGCCACCCGCAATCCGAGGTAGCGCGGGGCGATGACCGCGTGTTCGCGCGAGGATCCCTGCCCGTAGTTCTCCCCGGCGATGACCGCATGGCCGCCTTCATGCTCCCGGGCCTGGTCCGGATAGCTGGTGTCGATGCGGGAGAAGGAGAACTCGGCGATCTTCGGGATGTTGCTGCGGAAGGGCAGCACCCTGGATCCGGCGGGCATGATCTCGTCGGTGGAGACGTTGTCGGCCATCTGCAACAGGATCGGCAGATCCAGATCATCGGCGATGGCATCGAAATCGGGGAGGCTGGAGATATTCGATCCCTTCACCAATTCGACCTCGGCTGCCTCCTTCGGCGGGAGCGGTTCCTGGAGCATATCGGTGTTCTGGCTGAACGTCTTCGGCATTTCCGGGCGGGGGTAGGCCAGCTCCAGGGTGCGGCCGAGTTCACGCGGGTCGGTGATCCTGCCGGTCAGTGCCGCCGCCGCGGCGGTCTCCGGGGAACACAACCACACCGCATCCTCCTCGGTTCCGGAGCGTCCGGGGAAGTTCCGGGGCATGGTGCGCAGACTGTTCCGGCCGGTGGCCGGGGCCTGGCCCATGCCGATGCAGCCCATGCAGCCCGACTGGTGGATCCGGGCTCCTGCCCCGACCATCTGGGTCAGCCAGCCGCCGCCGATCAGATCGGCCAGGACCTCGCGGGACGTGGGGTTCACGTCCACCGAGACCTGCTCGCAGGCCTGCCGGCCCGCAAGGATTTCGGCGAACACGGCGAAATCGCGCAGACCGGGGTTCGCCGAGGAGCCCACGACCACCTGGAACACGTCCTCGCCGGCGGCCTCCGCCACGGTGACCACGTTGCCGGGCGAGGAGGGTTTGGCGATGAGCGGTTCCAGCTCGGAGAGGTTGATGGAGTCCGTCCGGTCGTAGCCCGCTCCCGGGTCGGCCAGCAGCTCCTGGAACTCGTCCTCCCGCCCCACGGCCGCCAGATATTCGCGGACCGCCTCATCGGCGGGGAAGACGGTGGTCGTGGCCCCGAGTTCGGCGCCCATGTTCGCGATGACGTGGCGGTCCATGGCGGTCAGGCCCGCCAGGCCCGGGCCGTGGTATTCGATGATCCGCCCGACGCCGCCCTTCACTCCGTGGCGGCGCAGCATCTCCAGGATCACGTCCTTCGCCGAGACCCAGTCGGGCAGTTCCCCGGTCAGTTCGATGCCCCAGATCTCCGGCATCGCCACATAGAGCGGTTCCCCGGCCATGGCCATGGCCACTTCCAGGCCCCCGACGCCGATGGCCAGCATCCCGATGGCTCCGGCGGAACAGGTGTGGGAGTCGGAACCGACCATGGTGGCCCCGGGTTTGCCGAAGCGTGATTGGTGGACCGGGTGGGAGACGCCGTTGCCGGCCTTGGAGAACCACAATCCGAACCGCTCGGCCGCCGATTGCAGGAAGAGGTGGTCCTCGGGGTTCTTTTCATCGGTCTGCAACAGGTTGTGGTCGACGTATTGGGCTGAAAGTTCGGTTTTGACCCGATCCAGCCCCATGGCTTCCAGTTCCAGCATGACCATCGTCCCGGTGGCGTCCTGGGTCAACGTCTGGTCGATGGAGATGCCGACTTCGGCCCCCGGGGTCATCTCCCCGTCTACCAGATGCGATGAGATCAGCTTCTGGGCGACATTGCGCGCTGGGCTGCTGGTGCTCTGCTTGGCCATGGTGGGCTCCCTCCGGTTGACTATCCGCCACCGGCCCGGCAGCGGACCTACTGCCCATGGTAAGCACGAATGCACGGCCGCGACAGGAACCGGTTTCCGGGCAGACAAAAGCGGCCCCGACATTCTCGATGTCGAGGCCGCTTCTGCATCCGCGGAGGATGGGGGATTTGAACCCCCGAGGGCGTGAACCCAACACGCGTTCCAGGCGTGCGCCATAGGCCGCTAGGCGAATCCTCCAGATTGCCCAAAAGAGCAGGCTCCAGACTACCGGAAGAATCGCCACAGGCCGAATCGGGGTACCGGCCCCTGCCGCGCCGGCCCCTCCACGGTCATCCGGCGGGATGACCACGGCAGGCGGCAATGGGGCCCACGGCCCGATCCGCGGGCCCGGGGACGCTCCATAGCGTGGGGAGCATGAAATCCACACCGATCTCCACCACCCGGCTCCTCGGAGCCACCGCAGGCCTCGGCGTCGTCCTCTGTGCAGCTACCGGCTGCAGCGACCTCTCCTCGATGGGCGGCGACCGATACGACAAAGCCGAGAGCTACGAATTCACCAACCTCCAGGAGCCCTCCGCCGAGCAGGTCCTGCCCTCGTGGGTCCCGGAGCAGGCTTCGGCCATCCAGGAGGAACAGCGCACCACCGGTCATGAACGCCTCATCGTCATGGACGTCCCCGACACCACCCTGCCGGAATCCTGCCTCGGGCTGAAGACCCCCGGATCGCCGACGGCCAGCGAGATCGAAGGCGGTCTGGTCCGGGAGGGGCGTTCGAAGGCCGAGGCCGCCGACGACGCCGACGCGCTGCACCGCAGCCCCCTGTTGGAGGTCGACTGGTGGCCGGCAGGACAAGAGCAGGAGACGACGCACCTCTGCGGGAAGTGGTGGGTCTCCTTCGACGGCGGGCACCTCTACGCCTACTCCCCCGAAACCCGGGTCGTGGCCGACGCAGTGAAGTCCGAGCGCGACGGGGAGGGCTGATCCCGGCTCGGGTCGCAGCCGTTTTCAGGTACACTATTTGTCGGCCCCTCATGTGGTGTCATCCCGTCGAACTCCCCCAGGACCGGAAGGTAGCAAGGGTAGGTGGGCTCTGGCAGGTGCATGAGGGGTCTTTACTTTTCCCACCGCCGCGCGTTGAGGAGGCCACCATGGGTGCCGGCCGTTACGCCCCCAGCCCCTCGGGTGAACTGCATGTGGGGAACCTGCGCACCGCCGTGCTCGCGTGGCTCTTCGCCCGCTCCACCGGCCGGGACTTCCTGCTGCGGGTGGAGGACCTGGACCGTGCCCGGGCCGGCGCCGAGGAACTCCAGTTGGCCGATCTGCGCGCCATCGGCATCGACTGGGACGGCCCCGCGGTCCGCCAAAGCGAACGCCCCGAGGGCTACCGTGCGGCCATCGACGCCCTGGAGGCGGCCGGTCTGCTCTATGAATGCTTCTGCACCCGCCGCGATATCGCCGAGGCCCCCTCGGCCCCCCATGCCGCCCCCGGGGCCTATCCGGGCACCTGCCGCGGGTTGGGCCGGGCCGAACGGGCCAGCCGCCGGGCCACGCGTCCGGCGGCGCTGCGGTTGCGCACCGACGTCGTGCAGTTCACCATCACCGATGTCCTGCACGGGGAATACACCGGGGTCGTGGATGACTTCGTCGTCGTCCGCAACGACGGGGTCCCCGCCTACAACCTCGCCGTCGTGGTCGACGACGCCCTGCAGGGGATCGATCAGGTGGTCCGCGGTGACGATCTGTTGCCCTCCACCCCACGGCAGGGGTACCTGGCCACCCTGCTATCCGGGCTGGCCGGAGACTTCCACGGCACGGAACTGCCGGAGTACGGGCACGTGCCGCTGGTCCTGAACGACCAGGGCCGACGCCTGGCCAAACGGGACGGTTCGGTCACGTTGGCGCAGCTGGACCACGACGGCGTCCCCCCGCCCCGGGTGCGGTCCCTGCTGTTGGAATCGTTGGGGCTTCCCGGTGGTCCGCTGGCCGCCGCGCTGGACTCCTTCGACCCCGCCGGCCTTCCCCTCGAACCGTGGGTGTTCGGCGGGTTCACCGCGGACACCTCGGGGATGCAATGAGCCCGGCGGAACGGATAGGCTTCGACTCGTGAGTACAGCCCTTTACCGTCGTTACCGTCCGGACGCCTTCGCGGACGTGATCGGGCAGGAGCATGTCACCACCCCGTTGATGGCTGCCCTGTCGAAGAACCGGGTGAACCATGCCTACCTCTTCTCGGGTCCGCGTGGTTGCGGCAAGACCACCTCGGCCAGGATCCTGGCCCGTTGCCTGAACTGCGCCCAGGGTCCGACGGCGGATCCCTGCGGCACCTGCGACAGCTGCCTGGAGTTGGCCACCGGCGGATCCGGTTCACTCGATGTCATCGAAATCGATGCCGCCTCCCACGGCGGCGTCGACGACGCCCGCGACCTGCGCGAACGGGCCACCTTCGCCCCGGTCCGCGACCGGTACAAGATCTTCATCATCGACGAGGCCCATATGGTGACCTCGGCCGGCTTCAACGCGCTGCTCAAGATCGTCGAGGAGCCGCCGGAGCACATCAAATTCATCTTCGCGACCACCGAACCGGACAAGGTCATCGGGACCATCAAATCCCGCACGCACCATTACCCGTTCCGGCTCGTCCCGCCCGAACCCCTGATGGCCTACCTCGAGCGGCTCTGCGCCCAGGAGGAGATGCCCGTGGCCCCCGGGGTGCTCTCGCTGGTCATTCGGGCCGGCGGCGGTTCGGTGCGCGATTCCCTCTCGGTGCTGGACCAGCTGATGGCCGGCGCCGGGGTCGAGGGGCTGGACTACGAACTGGCCGTGTCCCTGCTCGGGTACACCCATGCCACCTTGCTGGACGACGTCGTGGACGCCATGGCCGCCCAGGACGCGGCGACCGTCTTCTCGGCGGTGGACCGGGTCATCCAGACCGGGCATGATCCACGCCGTTTCGTCGAGGACCTGCTCGAGCGCTTCCGTGACCTGATCATCGTCAAGGCGATGCCCGAAGACGCCTCCCACGTCATCCGCGGGTTGCCCGAGGACCAGTTGCACCGCATGACCCAGCAGGCCACACTGCTGGGCCATGCCGAACTCAGCCGCAGCGCCGACGTCACCAACCAGGCCCTGACCGAGATGACCGGGGCCACCAGCCCGCGGTTGCACCTCGAACTGCTGTGCGCCCGGCTGCTGCTGCCGGCCTCGGATGCCACCGAGCGCGGCGTCAATGCCCGGGTGGACCGGATCGAACGCCGCCTCAGCTACGCCGGGGACGTTCCCGAGGTCCCGGCCGGCCAGCCAGCGGCCGACGCCCCGGCCCCCGATGCCGGCACGCCCCGGGCCGCCACGGGTTTCGAGTTCACACCCGGCCCCCAGGGGGCGGCCGCGGCCCGCGAAGCATTGCGGGCCGCCCGCGGCAAGGACCAGCCGGCCACCCCCGAGCCCCAGCAACCCGCCGCTGCCCAGGCCGCTCCCCAGGCCGTGGAGCCGACCCCCACCGTCGCCTCCACGCCGGCGGCCACCGAACCGCACGGCGCGGCACCGCGCCCCACCGAACCGGCAGCCACCCCGCCGCCGGCCGAGCCCCAAACCGCTGCCCCGGCACCGGACGCCCCGGCGGCAGCCACCGAATCCACCACCACGCCGCAGGAGTCTGCGGCCGACTGGGGTGCCTGGGGTCCCGTCGACGAGCAACCATCACCGCCTGCCGAGGCGCCACCCGCCGGGCCCACAACTGCTGCCCCGCCCTCCGCGGCCCCGGAACAGCACGTACCCGCCTCCTCCGGGGCTCCGGAAGAACCCCCGGCGCCGGTCAACGAACCGGCAGCCGCGCAGGAACCTGCCACTGAAGAACCAGCCGCCGAGGAACCCGCCGCCGGAGGCGCGGCCGGCACGGTGGAGATGTTCCGCCGGGCCTGGCCGGAAATCATGGACGCCTTGCGCCAGGAGAAGAAGTTCGTGTGGATGACGATCCAACCGCACGCCTCGCTGGCCGGATTCGACGGACGGACCTTGACGGTCGCCTTCGCCAACCCGGGACCGATGAAGGCCTTTGCCGCCAAGCAGGAGAACACCGACCTGCTCCGGGGCGCCATCAATCACATCCTGGGTGTCGCACCCGAGATCGTCATCACCGGCGGGGGTTCCGTTCCGGCGGGTGGTTCGGGCCCAAAAGCTGAGCGCCGGCCCGCGCCGGCGTCCCGCGGCCCGGTAGCGACGAACAGCGCTCCGGCAGCACCCACGCCCGCCCGCTCCACGCCCAGCCGGCCCGCGCCCGCGCAGCAGGCACCCCAGGGCCGGGACACCCCCGGCCCGGCATCCGCGGAGCCGGCCCCCGCGGCCCGACCTCCGGCAGCACCTTCTCCCGGGGACAGCAGTCCCCAGGCCCAGGCCCCGGCCGCCTCGGGCCCGGCCGCGGCCTTGCGCCAGCATCGAGCCGCAGCGCCGAGCCCCCGACCTTCACCCGGCGCCCCCTCGCAGACCCCCGATGAGGGGCCCGCGGACTTCGGCCCGGAGCCCGAGGACGACGGCGGCTACGACTGGGGCAGCGACACCGTACCGGTGGCCCCCTGGGACGAGCCCGCCGGACCCGCCGCGCCACCGGCCGACCCCCCGACTCCTCGGGCCACCGCCCCGGAGGGCGAGACCTGGCAGCGTCCGGAGCCGGCCACACCTGCACCTGCGCCCGTCGACGCCGCCCCCTCGGCGACGGCACCGGCACCCCGGGAAGCCGGCGCTCCGGCCGCCCCCGCACCGGCAGCCCCGACACCGGCAGAGTCCCCTGCTCCGGCGGCCCCGGCACCTGCAGGTGCTGCCACGCCCGCGGCCCCCGCCCCCACCGATCCGGTGACACCAGCAGCCCCGGCACCGGCTGGCTTCGGGGCACCAGTGGCCCCGGCTCCCGGGGCCGTCCCCCCGCCTTCGGCCCCTGCCGTGCCCGAACGGGAGGCTCCGCAGCCCGTTTCCGATAAGCCGATGAGCCGGTACCAGCAGCTGTTGAACCAGGCCCGGATGAAGGACCAGTCCGCCCCGTCCGCCCCAGGAATGGCCTCCGGCGGCGGGGCAACACCCCCGGAGCCCCGGACGGACGTAGAATCGACGTACGTTGAGGACATTCCCAGCGACGATGACATCTCCATCGAGGAATCCGGGATGGTCGGCCGTCCGGCGATCGAACGCCTGCTCAACGGCCGCCTGATCGAGGAGCGCAACCACGACGGCACCCCGATCATCTAGGTTCCCCCGGAGCCGTCATCCGACTTTGCAGTGTGAGGTTTCGTGTACGAAGGTGCAGTCCAAGAGCTGATCGACGAGTTCGGTCGGCTGCCCGGCATCGGGCCCAAATCCGCCCAACGCATCGCCTTCCACGTCCTGGAAGCCGATCGGGAGGACATGAACCGGCTCGCTGATGCCATCCGTGCGGTCAAGGACAAGGTGAAGTTCTGCACGGTCTGCTTCAACGTCACCGAATCCGAGACCTGCAGCATCTGTCGTGATCCGCGCCGTGAGGACACCGTGTTGTGCGTGGTCGAGGAGTCCAAGGACGTCATGGCGGTCGAACGCACGCGCTCCTTCCGCGGTCGCTACCACGTGCTCGGCGGCTCCATCAACCCGATCGCGGGGATCGGGCCGGACCAGCTGCACATCCGCGAACTGCTCGGACGGTTGCACGACGACAAGATCACCGAGGTCATCATCGCCACCGACCCGAACCTCGAAGGCGAAGCAACGGCCACCTACCTGGCCCGCATGCTCTCCACCATCGGCATCAAGATTTCCCGTCTGGCCTCCGGGCTTCCCGTGGGCGGGGATCTGGAATACGCCGACGAGGTCACCCTGGGTCGGGCCTTCGAAGGCCGCCGCGTCATGTCCTGACCTGCCCGGTCCCGGCTACCCCCTGGACCGATTGGTCGGTTCCTGCCACGGGGGCCGGATCCCCGGCAGCGGTTCCGGCGCGGCTCGGCATGGGTTTCCTGCATAGGTGCCCGGTGGTACCGGCTCCACCCGTGGAAGCGCTCAGGTCGCGATGGGTCCCAACTGCTGGCCCTTTCCGGGCTGTTCGACGGCGGCCGTGGCCACCGTCGCAGCTGCCCGCCCGGTCAGCCGGTCCAGGGTGTCCCGGAAGTGTTCGCTGAGCTGCTCCACCGCGGCGTCCCCCCGCCCCGAAAGCACCAGCTCCAGACGCTGTCGATGCACCTCCCCCACGTCGGTGCGCACGATATAGCCCCTCGGGTGTCCCAGGCTGGCGATCCGGGTCTCCATGACCAATGACGTCATGTAGTGGGCCATCCGTAGATTCCCGGCGGCCCGTACTGTTTCAAAATGCAAATCCAGGTCCGTGTCCCCGATGGCGCGCGGGGACCCGGGAACCTCCTTCCCGGCTTCCCAATGTTCCAGCCGTTCCAGCAGCGCCATGACGGTAGCCAGGCGCCCCCTTCTGGCATCGCGGCCCGCAAGCCCGGCCAGGGTGCGTAGAGCGGCCCCTTCGATGACCAGACGGGCCGCGTAGAGGGACTCCAGATCGTCGACGCCGACCGTGGCCACCTTCAGCCCCTGTCCCGGGCGGGCGATCAGCAGCCCGTCCTGGACCAGTCGTTGGGCGGATTCACGCAGGGATCCCCTGCTCACGCCCAGTTGTTGGGCAACGATCGACTCATGGAGTTGGCTTCCCGGCAGAAGTAGTCCTTCATAGATCGCATTGCGCAGCTCGGTGGTGATCAGGTCGACCGTGGAAGACCGTTGCACCCGTGCCATGTTCGGTGCCGTTGAGTGGTGCCCCATGGGCATTGGAAGTTCCCTCTCTGCCGCCCTCGGAGTGCGACGACTGGTCCCTGTGAGGGGCATGCCACCGCATTCGCGGGTGTTCGATCGTAACTTAATCGTGATTGTGGAGTACTTCACGGACTTTTTCTTGAGCTGAAGGACCCAAATTCCGCGGGTTTCCGCGGTTTAGGCATCATCGAACCTTGATTGTTGACAATCCAACGTCTGGAAAATCGGATTGTCAATTGACTATTTCATGACTAGCGTGATTCACACCACTCAGTACCAACCGGTCGGGTCCGCCCGACGTCGGTCCGTTCTCCTAGGGGGAGGCTGGACCGTCGCCTTCCGGTCAATGCATCCCTGAAAGAGGTACACCATGATCCGCAGTATCCGTCGCAGGTCCCTGCTGGCCACCGGCGCCGTCCTTGCTTCCGCTTCCCTCGCCCTGAGCGGTTGTGGCGGTTCCACGACCACCGACAGCGAAGCAGGCGGCGAAAGCGGCGCCGTGGAGGCCGGGTCCGGCCACCTGCAGGAGCTGAAGGACCAGGGCTCCATCACCGTTGCCATCGCCGGCGAGGTCCCCTATTCCTATGAAGAGAACGGCAAGCCCACCGGCGCAACCATCGCGCTGGCCGAGAAGATCTTCGGCGACATGGGCATCGACAAGGTCGATTCCAAGCTCGTGGACTGGAATTCACTGATTCCCGGTCTGAAGGCCGGACGCTTCGACGCCGTCAGTGCCGGCATGTCGATCCTGCCCGAGCGTTGCGCCGAGGCCGACTTCGCCGATCCGGAAATCATGTACACCACGGCCGTGATGACCCAGAAGGACAACCCGAAGGGTCTCGACGACCTCGACACGATCAAGTCCAAGATGGACAACGGTGAGAAGGTCAAGCTCGCCGTGCTCGCTGGCGGCATCGAAGCCGGCTACGCGAAGTCGCTGGGTCTGAAGGTCCAGTCCGTTCCCGACGCACAGACGGGCATGGACACCGTGGACAACGGTCGCGCCGATGCCTTCGCCATGACCGCGATCTCGCTGACCACCATGGCCAAGGACAACCCGGATGCCAACATCTCCGTCGGCGACCCGTTCGTCCAGGAGATCGACGGCGTCAAGCAGCTCGGTGCCGGCTCGACCGTCTTCGCCAAGGGCGACGACGAACTGCGCGAGGCCTACAACGAGGGCCTGGCCAAGGTCACCGAATCCGAGGACTCCTACCTGGATGTCGTCGGTGAATTCGGCTTCACGGCAGAGAACCTGCCGCCGAAGGACATGACCACCGAACAGCTCTGTGAGGGTGCTCCCGACGACGAGTAATAGCAACATCTCGCTGCGGCCGGCCTTTCGGTCGGCCGCAGCGCTGCTAGCCCGTCCCCCGCACCAGAAGGAGCCCATCCCTCGTGGACGAGAAATTTGCCGCGATCGGCGAGGCCATGCCCCGCCTGCTCGACGGTCTCGTAGTCACCATTGAGCTGACGATCTTCGGCGCCATCGCCGCCTTCATCCTCGCCGTGATCCTGGGTCTGGCAGCAGCCAGCCCCGCCAAGGGATTCCGCATCCCCGCCCGCGTCGTCATCGAGTTCTTCCGCGGGACCTCCCTCGTGGTCCAGGTCTTCTGGCTCTTCTTCGTCCTGCCTCTGCTGGGCATTGACCTCCACCCGATGCTGGTCGGGGTGATGGCCCTAGGCCTGAACTACGGCGCGTACTCCGCCGAAGTCGTCCGCGGCTCGATCCAGGCAGTACCCACGGGGCAGTGGGAGGCCACCACCGCGCTGAGCCTCGGTCCCATCCAACGCATGCGCCGGATCATCTTCCCCCAGGCCTGGGCCCTGATGATCCCCTCGTTATCCAGCCTGCTGGTCCACCTGATGAAAGGCACCGCCATCGTGGGATTCATCACGTTGGCCGATCTGACCTACCAGCTCGAACAGGTCAAACGCACGGCAGGAACCCTCTTCACCTACGGAGTGGTCGGCATCCTGAGTTACTTCGTCTTCGCCCTGGTCCTCATGTACTTCATGAACGCGCTGGAGCATCAGGCCAAGCACAAGCTCGGCCAGGGCAAGTCGCTCTGGCGGATACTCTCCCCGGCGCCCCCGGCAAGCACCCCGGCAGGAGGTGCCTCATGATTGGCATTTCCGCCGCCTTCGAATGGCACTGGAGCGCTGCCGCGGAAGTCCTGCCCACGCTGCTGACGCAGTTCGTGAAGGTGACCCTGTTGGTCACCGTCCTGGGCACCGTGATCGCCTCGATCCTGGGGCTGGTGATCGCCATGGCGATCCGGGTTCTGCCCCGTCCGCTGTCCGAGGCGGTGAAGTGGATCGCGAACGTCATCCGGATGACCCCGATCATCATCCAGTTGCTCTTCGCCTCCTACGCCTTCCTGTCCTTGGATCTGATCACGATCGGTGTGATCGTCTACGGGATCCACTACGCGACCTACATGTCCGAGGTCTACCGGGCCGGCATTGATTCGGTACCCAAGGGGCAGTGGGAAGCCACCACCGCCCTGTCGATGTCGACGCTACGGACCTGGACCGCGATCATCATCCCGCAGGCCCTGCGCGCGACCATCCCCGCCTTGGGCAACTACGCGATCTCGATGTTCAAGGACACCCCGTATCTGCTGGTCATCGGCGTCGTCGACATGGTCAACGCCGCCAGGATCTACGGTGGTGACACCTACCGGTACACCGAAGCGTTCACCCTGGTGGGCATCATCTTCCTGCTGGCCAGCTACCCGACCTCACTTCTCATTGGCAGATTGGAAACGCGCCTTGCCTACAAAACCTGAGTCAACAGCCACCCAGACGGCAGGTGCCGGCGGCGCTGGCTCCCCCGTGATCGACTTCCGCGATGTCGAGAAGGCCTTCGGCGACAACGTGGTGCTGCACGACCTGAACTTCAGTGTCCAGAAAGGCGACAGGGTCACCCTCATCGGTCCCTCGGGTTCCGGCAAGACCACGATCCTGCGTCTGGTCATGACGTTGGAGGAGCTCACCGGCGGATACATCTTCGTCGGTGGTGAGCCGCTGACGCACGAGGAACGCGGTGGCAAGCGGGTCCCCGTCAGCAAGAGGAACCAGAAGCGCATCCGCCAACGGATCGGCATGGTCTTCCAGCAGTTCAACCTCTTCCCCAACATGACCGTGGTGGAGAACATCATCGAAGCCCCGGTGCATGTGCTCGGACAGTCCAAGCGCGAGGCCACGCTGAAGGCCAAGGAGTTGTTGGAACGGGTCGGTCTCTCCGATAAGGCCGGCGCCCACCCGACGTCGCTCTCCGGTGGACAGCAGCAGCGCGTGGCCATTGCCCGGGCCCTGGCCATGGACCCGGAGATCCTGCTGTTGGACGAAGTCACCAGTGCCCTGGACCCGGAGATCGTCGGCGATGTGCTGGGCATCCTGCGCAATATCGCCGAAACCACCGATATCACCATGCTCATCGTCACCCACGAGATGCAGTTCGCCCGTGATGTCTCCAACCGGGTGCTGATGTTCGATGGTGGAAAGATCGTTGAAGAGGCCTCGCCTTCGGTCATGTTCAGCGATCCGAAGCACCAGCGCACGAAGGACTTCCTGCACGCCGTGCTCGGCGACGGCGAAGACACCATCGGCACCCGCTAGTCGCGCGGGTGTTCCCGGGGGGATGGGAACACCCGCGTCCATACCACCGCCCACGCGGCAGCATTGCGGCCGGGCCCCTCACGGGGCCCGGCCGTTCTCATGCCAGCCGGCTCCCCCGCGCGAGCTTCTTCACCGGAGTACGCAGCCGGCGACGGCCCGACTCCAGCAACCCCGCGGCCAGCACGACCTGGACTCCCAGACCCAGCGGCCAAAGCGGGGCGGTACCGGCCAGGTCGGTCTCATCAACCACCGGCTGTTTCACCCCGTCGAGGCAAGGGTCCATCGCCGCGGCGCCGCGCTGTGATTGACGGACGATGGAACTGACGGCCTCCATCGGCCCTTCCCCGTAATAATCGTCGGCTGCTGCCCGGGGCTTCACCGGGGCCGCGTCGGCGACCACCACGAAGGGGTTGGCCGCCAGCAGCCACGTGTTCCGTTCGGTGTGGTAGACGGTGATCCGGGACAGTGACTTGCCACAGGTGAAGTCCTGTCCGTCGTAGTTCATCACCGCCTTCTCCTCGATCTCGGCGAAGTAGGCTTCCTGGTCCTCGATGACCTCCCCGTGGGCGTCCACCGCTTCGCCTTGGTCGTTGTACTGGACGTCATCCCAGGGGTCGTCGGGCCAGATCTGTTCGGAGGCCATGGCCGTTCCCTTGACCAGTTGGAAGCTCAACCCGTAGATGATCACCGTTCCCAGCCCCAGCAGGGCCACCACCAGATAGCTGGCGACGATCGCGAACAGCGGCCGTGCCGAGCGGGCGGAAATACCCACCCCGATCGCGCAGGCGATGCCCAGTTCCACCGCGGTCAGCAGCACCAGCACCGGAACGGCGGGAAGGTAGACGTCCCCATAGGTCATCGCCCAGATGATCATCGGGACCGAGACCAGCAGGAAGGCCAGCGAGGAAACCCAGGCCGCCAGCCATTTTCCACAGAGGATCTGCCCCGGGGTGAGCAGGGTGTTCTGCAGGATGGCCAGGGTCCCGCCGGCGCGGTCGCCGGTGATCGTATTGGCCGACAGTGCCGGGGCCACCAGCAGACCGAAGAACAGCACGAACCCGATGACCAGCTCGAACATGACCTGCCCGAAACCCTCTTCGGATCCGGCGGTCCACGCGGCCAGCCCGGCGACCAGTGCCGTGACGACGAACCAGACGGCCAGCATCACGTACCAGCCGCGTGAGCGCATCCGCTGCCGGCTTTCCAGTTGGAAGACGGTGCCGGCTCCCGCCCAGAAGCCCAGTGCGGATCCACTGCGCCGTTCTCCGCCCCGGCCCTCGTCGTCGGGGCGGCGCGTGGTCGTCGAGGTACTCATGGCCGGGGCTCCTCTGCTGGTGTTGGACGGGTGGAAGGATCCGAGGAGGTGGTCACGGCGCGCAGATAGGACTCCTCCAGGATCCCCGCGGCGGGCGCGAAGGCCACTACGGCCACCCCGGCGGCGACGAGTTGGCGCAACAGGGCCGCGGCTTCCGCCTCCGACCCGAGGAGGACCACGGCCGCTGCCCGCCGGGTTCCTGCCGGAAGGGTGAATTCGATCCCGGCGTGCTCCAGGGCGTCGGTCAGCGCTTCGCGGTCCAGGGCTTCGATGGCATAGCGGCGCCCTCTGGTCCCCGCATCGTCGACGCGTTGTTCGCTGACGGTCCGGCCGGCCGCAACGAAGACCGCCCGGTCGGCCATCTCGTCGAGTTCGGCCAGCACATGGGAGCTCACCACCACGGTGCGTCCCCGCCCGGCCAGCTCACGCAGCAGGGTGCGCAGTTCGATCCTGGCTCCCGGGTCCAGCCCGGAGGCGGGTTCGTCCAGCAGCAGGACCTGTGGATCATTGACCAACGCCCTGGCCAGGGAAAGTTTCTGCTGTTGTCCCCGGGAGAGGACGCGGGCCGGTCGGGAGGCGAATTCGTCAAGCTTCACCAGCTTCAACAACTCATGGGCCCGGGCGGCGGCATCGGCCTTGGACGCTCCGTAGAGCCGGCCCATCATCGCCAGGATCTCGTGGACGGTCAGCTCCTCCCAGACACCCAGGGTGTCCGGCATCCAGCCGAGCCGGGCCCTGGCCGCCCGCGGATCATCGACCGGATTGATGCCGCAGATGCTGATGCTCCCGGAATCGGGGGCCAGCAGCGAGGAAAGCATGAGCAGCAAAGTGGTCTTGCCCGAACCGTTGGGGCCGATCAATGCGGTGACTTCCCCGGGCCGCGCCGTGAAATCCATGGCCTCGACCGCGCGGATGGTTCCGAAGGAGCGGGCCAAGCCGATGGCAACCACCCCCGTTCCGGCCTCCGGTGTCCGTGCCGGAGCACCGCCGTCGTACTGGGTTTCCTGGATGCCCATCACCCCTCCTGACAGACTGCGCCACGGTGGCTTCTGCCCCGTGATCGTGCCGATCATCCTACGTTGGTTCGTGGCAGGGGCAGTCACCCCACGGGATGATCCCGGGGCGAATCATGACGGTTCACAGTCACTCGAACACGGCACCACGCCGCAGCCTCGTTACACTGGTTAAGAATGTGCCCGGCCGGCTCGGCGGCCGGCCGTCTTGTCCCCAACACCGTGGAGTGTGCAAACGCATGAGCCTGATTGTCCAAAAGTTCGGCGGTTCGTCGGTCGCTGATGCCGAAGGCATCAAACGCGTCGCGGCCCGGATCCTCGCCACCAAGGAGGCCGGGAACGACGTCGTCGCCGTGGTTTCGGCCATGGGTGACACCACCGATGAGCTGCTTGATCTGTCCAATCAGCTCACCGATTCACCCCCCGCCCGCGAAATGGACATGCTCTTGTCCGCCGGTGAGCGCATCTCCATGGCCCTGCTGGCCATGGCGATCAACTCCTCCGGCAGCCAGGCGGTGTCCTTCACCGGCAGCCAGGCCGGCATGATCACCGATGCGGTGCACGGCAAGGCCCGCATCATCGATGTCTCCCCGCATCGCGTGCGCCAGGCCATCGACCGCGGCTACATCTCCATCGTGGCCGGGTTCCAGGGCATGAGCCGCGAATCCAACAACATCACCACGATGGGCCGCGGCGGCTCCGACACCACCGCGGTGGCCCTGGCCGCCGCCCTCGGTGCCGATTCCTGTGAGATCTACACGGATGTCGACGGGATCTACACCTCGGATCCGCGGATCGTGCATGCCGCCCAGAAGATCGATGTGATCTCCAGCGAGGAGATGTTGGAGATGGCGGCCAACGGAGCCAAGATCCTGCATCTGCGCTGCGTCGAGTACGCCCGCCGTTTCGGGGTGCCACTGCACGTGCGCTCATCCTTCAATGACCATGAGGGAACCTGGGTGCTGCCCAGCCCCGAAGACAACATCAAGCTCCAAGAGGGAGACACCATGGAACAGCCCATCATCTCCGGCGTGGCCCACGACCGTTCAGAAGCCAAGATCACTGTGGTCGGCGTCCCCGACGTCCCCGGCTCCGCTGCTGAGATCTTCGGCGTGATCGCCGGCGCCAACGTCAACATCGACATGATCGTGCAGAACATCTCCAAGGCCGAAACCGGCAAGACGGATATCTCCTTCACCCTGCCCAGCGCCGAGGGCGCCGAAGCCATGGCCGCTCTGGAAGCGGCCCGAGCCGATATCGGCTTCGAGGAGATCTCCTATAACGACCAGGTCGGCAAGCTCTCGCTGATCGGTGCCGGCATGCGGTCGAACCCCGGCGTCTCCTACCGCTTCTTCGAGGCCCTGCACCAGGCCGGAGTGAACGTGGACATGATCTCCACCTCGGAGATCCGTATTTCCGTGGTCACCGACGCCGAGCTGCTCGATACCGCGGTGCGCGCCGTCCACGGAGCCTTCGAACTCGATGGTGAGACCGAGGCAACGGTCCACGGCGGTTCCGGCCGCTAAAGCCTCCCGCAGGTCACGGGCCCGGCCTCCCCCCCTCACGAGGGAGGCCGGGCCTTTCCTGTTAGGTTGGCGGCATGGACGCGAATACTTCTGCTGGCAACCACCGCGGCACCGGAACCAATGACCCCGGGCTGGATGAGACCGCCCGTGGCCATCTGCGCCGCTGCGTGGAGCTGGCCCGTGAGGCGCTGGACGACGGCGACCACCCCTTCGGCTCGGTCCTGGTCGACGCGGCAGGCACCGTCCGTTTCGAGGACCGCAACCGGGTGAAGGACGGCGACGACACCCGCCACCCCGAGATCGCCATCGCCCGGTGGGCAGCAAATCACCTCAGCCCGGCCGAACGCCGTGAGGCGGTGGTCTACACCTCGGGCGAACACTGCGCGATGTGCAGCGCAGCCCACGCCTGGGTGGGGTTGGGGACCATCGTGATGGCCTCCAGCTCCGAACAACTCACCGCCTGGCACCGCGAATGGGGCATTCCCGCCGGCCCGGTGGCACCGTTGCCGATCAACACCGTCGCCCCGGGCGTTGAAGTGATCGGCCCGGTCCCTGAATTCACCGCGGAGATCCGCTCCCTGCAGGCGCGGCTGGTTGGTATCGCCGAGTAACGATTCCCCCGGTCCTCCGCTACGGCCGCCCACACACCAAGAGATCGGCACCATCACCGGAAGACTCGAGTTCGAGCCAGGAACATCGCCCTGGGAACCGCACTGGCCCTGACCATGACCGGGTGCGTCGGCGGCTCGGCGAAACAGGATTTGGCATCCACTGAGGTCGACAACCTCGGGTAATCCACGTTCGTGGTCTCTCTCAGCCGATAGAGCACGGATCTTGGAGGAACCCACGGCGTGGACCTGGGGCACCTCTTCTGGAACGGCCCAGTGCGACGAAATCGTCTATGGGGCCAGCCGCGCCACCGCCCCCTGTTCACCCACCGGGGACCCTGAAACCGAGCCCATGATCCTCGCGCAGTTACCGGGAACGAAGGACCACACCGAGCACGGAGCAGGTACCAGCAACATCGCCAACGAGAACGCAGTGGCCGCTGATGCACCCTGCGTGGACGGCGACGTCTACTTCATCTCCAACGTCGGTTCAGCTGCCCTGGGGGGAACCGAAACCGGTGCTATCCAGTGGGGATGCGAAGACCGGAGAGTATCAGCAGACACTCCTGGAGAACGCCCTACTCTCCACCGACCTGGAAACCGGAGAAACGACGCGCCGTTTCGACGTAGAGGGGAAAAGCACTGACTCGGCCTCGTCCACGGTGGTGTTCACCCCCACGGAAGTCGTCCAACTGGTGGATAACAACGATGGCTCCGAATTCCGCATCATCGGCTACGACCGGGACACTGGACAAGAGAAGTCCAGGACCGTCCTGACAGGCCTGGCCGACGAGCTGCCCCGCGACCTCATCCCCCACGGCTTCGCAGTGCGCCGCGAGCCGAGCTCCTTCCCCGGCCCCGCTCGCGGACTAGCCGGAACTCTTCTTGGCCCAGTGGGCGCTGCTATGGGTCACAGGATCGCTCCTGGCTGCCGTTAGGACGACGCCGGCGCGGTGGATACGTAGCCCCGGTCCTTATCTACCACGTTCGCCAAGTCCCTGCCGGCGATAAAGGCATCGAGGTTGGCCAGGAACTGGTCCGCCAGTTCATCGCGCCATCCGTGCACGTCCCCACTCATATGAGCCGAGATGTGCACGTGGTCCATGTCCCAGAACGGGTGGTCCACCGGCATCGGCTCCACGGCGACGACGTCCAGGGACGCGGCGGCGATTTCCCCGGCCCGGAGTGCCTCGATCAGTGCCGGTTCGTCCACCAAAGCCCCGCGTCCGATGTTCACCAGATGGGCGCCGGGTTTCATCGCGGCCAACACCTCGGCGTTGACGATACCCCGGGTGGCCTCGGTCAGCGGTGCGGCCATGACCAGATGATCGGCCTCCCCCACCCGGTCCGCCAGCTGGTCGCTGGTGTACACGGTGCCGAAGTCGGGGTCGTTGTCCCGTGGTCTGCGTCCGGCCCCTTCGACCTGTAGTCCCACGGCCCGCAGCAACCGCGCGGTGGCCCGCCCGATGCCCCCGGTGCCCACCACAATGGCCCGGGACCCTGCGGTGCGGGTGAGTTCACGGTGTTTCCAGGTCCGTTCGCGCTGCAGGGCCTTGCTGCGGTGCAACTGCTTATCGTGGGCGAGCACTGACGCCAGCACGAACTCGGCGATTGGCTGGGAGAACGTCCCGTGGGCGTTGGTCAGCGTCACCGGGGCCTTCCGCAGCCCGTCGAAGAGCATGGCGTCCACGCCCGCTGCGGCGACATGCACCCAGTCCACCGTGCCGGCGGCATGCCAGGCGTCGCTGAGGGCGGAGGAGAAGAAGTCCCAGAGCAGGACGGCATCGGCGCCTTCGAGCGCCGCTGCCAGGCCATCGGCGTCGGTGACGACGACGTCGGCGCGCTCCCGGATCTCTGCCAGATTATGGGGTTCGGGAACGCCGGCGGCAGTGAGCAGTGCCAGGCGGGGACGGGGGGAATCATCGTGTTTCACGTCACCTACGCTACCGGCCCGAAAGATTGTTGACAATCTACCGAGGGGGCCTCCACGATGAGCATATGACCTCACTGAGCCCCCTGTTGAAGCAAGCGACCCCCGTAGTGGTCGACCACGCCCTCGGTTCCTGGATCTACGGCACGGACGGGAACGAGTACCTGGATTTCACCACCGGCATCGGGGTGGCCAGCACCGGCCACTGCCACCCGCGCGTGGTGGCCGCCGCCCAGGAACAGTGCGGCAAGATCATCCACGCCCAGAACACCACGGTCATGCATCAGCCATTATTGGAACTGACCGAAAAACTCGGCGAAAAGCTGCCGACCGGACTGGACTCGGTGTTCTACGCGAACTCCGGTGCCGAAGCGGTCGAGGCCTCGCTCCGCCTGGCCCGCATGGCCACCGCTCGGCCGAACATCGTCTCCTTCCAGGGCGGCTTCCACGGACGCACCGTGGCCGCGGCCTCGCTGACGAGCGCCGGCACCCGGTTCTCCGCGGGCTTCGCCCCGCTGATGGCGGGGGTCCACATGGCCCCCTTCCCGTATGCCTACCGCTACGGTTGGGATGTGGACACCGCCGTCGACTTCGCCCTGCAGGAACTGGATTACCTGCTGGCCACCCGTACCGCGCCCAACGACACCGCGGCCTTCATCATCGAACCGGCGCTGGGCGACGGCGGCTATCTGCCCACCCCGCCGCGCTTCCTTGAGGGTCTGCGCGCCCGGGCCGACCAGCACGGCATCCTGCTGATCATCGACGAGGTGCAGGCCGGCGTCGGACGCACCGGAAAGTTCTGGGGCCACCAGCACTCCACCGCGACCCCTGACATCCTGATCACCGCCAAGGGCATCGCCTCGGGCTTCCCGATCTCCGCCATCGCCGCCTCCACCGAGCTGATGTCCAAGGGCTGGCCCGGTTCCCAGGGCGGAACCTACGGCGGCAACGCGGTCTCCGCCGCTGCCGGGGTCGCGACCCTGGCCGTGGTCGAGGACGAGTCGCTCGTGGAGAACTCCCGGATCCGCGGGGACCAGCTGCAGGCCGGATTGAAGGATCTGCAGGCCCGGTTCCCGGCGATCGGCGACGTGCGCGGACTGGGTCTGATGCAGGGCATCGAATTCAGCACCGCCGACCGTGCCCCCGACGCGGCGACGGCGGCGGCCCTGCAGCAGGAGACCACCGCACACGGTCTGCTCACGCTGACTTGTGGCCCGCACGGAAACGTCGTGCGGCTGATCCCGGCCCTCGTCGCCACCGCCGAGGAGATCACCCTCGGACTGGAACGCTTCGAGGCAGCACTTTCCGCCGTAACCGAACGCTCCCTAAGCCGGACGTAGACAGGAATCCACCCCCCGTGACCCAGATCGCACCACCGAGCCCCCCGGCCGTGACGGCCATCCTGCACGAGGCGGGAATCGAGGTCGACACCTCGCCGAGGCGTTTGTCCGAATACTCCTATGACGCCTCCAACTACCGGGTGGAGCCGATCGGCGTCGTGTTCCCGCACGACGCCGATCAGGTGGCCGCGATCGTCCAGGCCTGCCACGGGACCGGCACTCCGCTCACAGGGCGGGGCGGCGGCACCTCGATGGCCGGCAACGCGGTGGGCCCGGGTCTGGTGCTGGACACCACGCCCTACTTCAACGACCTACTGGCCATCGACGAGGAGAACCTGTGGGTCGACGTGGAACCGGGGATGGTGCTGGCCACGCTCTCGACCCGCATTGAGGCCCACACCTCCGGCCGGCTGACCTTCGCCCCCGACCCGTCCTCGAAGAATCGGGCCACCGTCGGCGGTGCCATCGGCAACGACGCCTGCGGGAACCACTCGGTGCGTTACGGGCGCACCAGCGACCACGTCGTGGAGATCGATCTGGTCACCGTCGAGGGAATCCGGCTCACGGCCACCGCCACCGGGATCCGCGCCACGAACGCGGACGACGTCGCCGCGGTGCGTCGCGCTGCGGGGATGACCGAAGCACTGGAGGGTCTGGCGCAGGAGAACCTTGCCGGGTTCCGCACCGATCTGGGACGGATCCAGCGCCAGGTCTCCGGCTACCACCTGGAGCACCTGTTGCCGGAGAAGGGCTTCAACATCGCCCGGGCCTTCGTCGGGTCGGAAGGCACCTGCGCCCTGGTCGTCCGCGCCCGGATGGCCCTGGTGCCGAAACCGGCGAGCGCGCTGCTGCTCTGTGTCGGCTATCCGGACGTCGTCGAGGCGGCCCGGGACATCGAAACGATCCTGGAGTTCTCCCCGGCGGCCGTCGAGGGCATCGACGACGCCATCGTGGCCACCATGAAGTCACGGCGCGGGGAGGACTCCGTCACGGGGCTGCCCGAGGGCAAAGCCTGGCTCTACATCGATCTGGACGGCACCGACCCCGCCTCGGTCCAGGCCCAGGCCGACGAACTGCTCGAAAGGCTGCGCGGCATCGGGCGGATGGTCGACGGCCGGGTCGTCCCCGACACCACCGAACGCGCCTCGCTCTGGCGGGTCCGTGAGGACGGGGCCGGGCTCTCGGCCCGGCTGTCCACCGGCGGGGAATCCTGGCCCGGCTGGGAGGACTCCGCCGTCGCCCCCGAACGCCTGGCAGACTACCTCTCCGACTTCCGTGATCTGTTGGCCGAGCACGGGCTCCAGGGGGTCATGTATGGGCACTTCGGCGCCGGATGCATGCACGTGCGCATCACCTACGATCTGCGCAGCGACGCCGGCCGGAAGGTCTTCCGCGAATTCACCGCGGCCGCCGCGGCGCTGGTGGTCTCCCATGGTGGTTCGCTCTCCGGCGAGCACGGTGACGGGCGGGCCCGCTCGGAGTTCCTGCCGTTGATGTACTCCCCGGCAATGCTCACCGCCTTCGAGGACTTCCGGGCCATCTGGGATCCGACGGGGCTGCTGAACCCCGGGGTGATGACCAGTCCCGACGCCTTCGACGAGAATCTGCTGCTGGCCGGGGTGCCCGCACGCCAGTGGCGGACCAGCTTCGATCTGACCCCCGCCTCGGGCGCCACCGGGGACGGACTCGATCCGTTCGTCCACGCGGTCCAGGGGTGCATCGGGATCGGGCGCTGCCGTTCGGCCACCGGCGGGGTGATGTGCCCCAGCTACCGGGCCACCGGGGATGAAAAGGACTCCACCCGCGGCCGTTCCCGCGTGCTGCAGGACATGGTCCGCGGCGCGAAGACCGTCGAGGAGGGCTGGAAGTCCAAGGAGGTCCGCGAGGTCCTGGACCTGTGTCTGTCCTGCAAGGCCTGCTCCACCGACTGCCCGACCGGGGTGGACATGGCCACCTATAAATCCGAGTTCTTCTCCCACTACTACCCCGGGCGGATGCGCCCGCTCTCGCACTTCTCGCTGGGCTGGCTGCCGCGGTGGCTCAAGATCACCGGACGGGTCGCCCCGCTGGTCAACGCCGTCATGGGCTCCCCGCTGGGCAAGCTCGTCTCCGCCGCCGGCGGGCTGACGACCAAGCGGGCGCTGCCGCGTTTCGCCTCCGGGGCGGCCTGGCGCCGCGAGGTCGACGCCGCCCTGGCCGCCGGACCGCGCCGGCGCATCGGCCCGCCCCGCACGCTCTCCGGTTCCGGATCCCCGGGATCCCGGGTCGCGGCGGGGAACGACGCCGGGGCCGGGCAGGGCACCGCGGGTGCCGTCTTGTTCGTGGACACCTTCACCCGTGGCTTCCGCCCCGAGGTCGCCGGGGCCGCGGCCCGCGTGATGGTCGGCACCGGGGAGCCGGTGACCTGCTCGGCGGAGGCCTGCTGTGGGTTGACCTATATCTCCACCGGCCAGCTGGGCACCGCCCGCCGCCTGTTGAGCAAAGCGGCCCGCGTCCTGGATGACGGCACCGAACGCCCGATCGTCGTCATCGAGCCCAGCTGCGCCGCCGCCTTGTCCAAGGACCTGCCCGAACTCGTCCACACCGAGGCGGCCCGCCGGGTCGCGGCCCGGATCCGGAGCTTCGCCGGACATGTCGCCGCCCTGGCCGCCGACGGGTGGACCCCCGAGCCGGCGGCCCCCGTCCCGGCCTCGGTGGTCCTGCAAACCCACTGCCACGAATACTCGGTCTTCGGCGCCGCCGTCCAACGCCGGGCCCTGGCCGCCCTGGGCGTCGCCGAGGTCACCGATGCCACCGGCTGTTGCGGGGTCGCCGGGAACTTCGGCTTCGAGGCCGACCACTACGAGGTCAGCATGAAGGTCGCCGATCTGGCCTTGGCCCCTGCCATGGCCGACAGCACGGCGGAGGTCCCGGTCCTGGCCGACGGCTTCTCCTGCACCATGCAGGTCGCCCAGCTCGACGCCGGCCGCCGCGGCCTGCATCTGGCCGAACTGCTCGACCCCGCCCCACCCACCGACCATGCACGTACCACCACCCACCCGAAGGAGCACCCATGACCACCGAGACCTCCAGCTCATCCGTCGCCGAGTCAGCCCGTCGTGCCGTCTCGGGCATCAGCACCGACCTGTTCATCAACGGTGAATGGGTCGAATCCTCCTCCGGGCGGCGCTTCGACGTGGTGAACCCGGCCACCGAGGAAGTCATCACCACCGTGGCCAACGGCAACGCCGATGACGCCCGGCGGGCCATCGAGGCCGCCGGCGCCGCCCAGAAGGACTGGGCCGCCACACCCCCGCGGGTGCGCAGCGAGATCCTGCGCCGGGCCTACGACCTGATCATGGCCCGGCAGGACGAGCTGGCCCTGGTGATGACCACCGAGATGGGCAAGCCGTTGGCCGAAGCCCGCGGCGAGGTCGCCTACGCCGCCGAGTTCTTCCGCTGGTTCTCCGAGGAGGCCGTGCGCATCGGCGGGGACCAGATGGTCACCGGGGACGGGGCCAACCGGATCATGGTCTCCAAGGAACCGGTCGGGCCCTGCGTGCTGGTCACCCCCTGGAACTTCCCGTTGGCGATGGGCACCCGCAAGATCGGTCCAGCCATCGCCGCCGGCTGCACCATGGTCTTCAAACCAGCCAATCTGACCCCGTTGTCCTCGCTGGCCCTGGTGGACATCCTGATCGAAGCGGGTCTGCCCGCCGGGGTGCTGAACGTGGTGTGCACCAAATCCGCCTCCGAGGTCGTGACCCCGTGGATGGAATCGGGGATCGCCCGCAAGGTCAGTTTCACCGGTTCCACCGGGGTCGGCATCCGGCTGCTGGAACAGGCAGCCCGGAACGTCATGCGCTCGTCGATGGAACTGGGCGGAAACGCACCACTCATCGTCTTCGAGGACGCCGATCTGGACCGTGCGGTGGAAGGGGCGTTCGCCGCGAAGATGCGCAACATGGGCGAAGCCTGCACCGCAGCGAACCGGATCTTCGTGCAGTCCTCCGTCGCCGAGGAATTCGCCGACAAGCTCGCACGGCGTTTGGGGGCCCTCACCGTCGGCAACGGTGCCCTTGACGGCACCGACGTCGGCCCGCTGGTCGAGCCCAAGGCACTGACCAAGGTCCAGGAACTGGTGGACGACGCGGTGGCCAAGGGCGCCCGCGTGGTCTGCGGCGGTTCCCGCCCCGAGGGGGCCGGCTACTTCTACTCCCCCACCGTGCTCACCGGCGTGGACCCCTCGGCCCACCTGATGACCGAGGAGATCTTCGGACCCGTGGCCCCGCTGATCCCCTTCCAGACCGAGGAGGAGGTCGTGGCGATGGCCAACGACACCCCCTGGGGGCTGGCCGGATACCTCTTCACCCAGGACCTGGATCGGGCCTTCCGCGTCGGGGATGCCCTCGAAGTGGGAATGGTCGGACTGAACACGGGCATCGTCTCCAATCCGGCGGCACCCTTCGGCGGCATCAAGGCCTCGGGACTCGGACGCGAGGGCGGCCGGGTCGGGATCGAGGAGTTCCTTGAAACCAAGTACATGGCCATGCCACGCCGCTAGGTGTTCTATGCCGCGAGGTTGGTGACACCGATTGGCGCGCGGCTGGCTGGGGGCCTGCCCTTGAGCGCGGTGTGTGATCGAGTGTAGTTGTAGTGGTCCAGGAATCCTTGCAGGGCCGCCGTTCTTTCGGCGTTGCTGGCCCAGGCTTGCCGGTGGGCCCATTCGCGGGCCAGTGTGCGCTGGTAGCGCTCGACCTTGCCGTTGGTCTGCGGACGGTAGGGCCGGGTGAACTTGTGCCGGGTACGGGACTTGGCCAGCGCGGCGGTGAACAGCCAGGACCTGTAGCAGGAGCCGTTGTCCGTCAGGACCCGGCGGATGCGAGTGATCCCGTGACGGCGGAAGAACTTCACGGCCCGTTCCCAGAATCCGGCGGCGGTGGCTCCCTTTTCGTCGATGTGTTCCTCGGTGTAGGCCAGCCGGGAGTGGTCATCGACGGCTGAATGCAGGTACACGTAGCCGGCGCGGGCACCTGCATTCTTGGCGCGGCTGGAGGCCTTGTGCTGGGCCGAGCCCCGGCCATGGATGCGCCAACCGCCACCGTCGGGGATGAAGCCGATCTTCTTCACATCGGCGTGGACCATGTCCCCGGGCCGGTCCCACTCGTAGCGGACCACGGGCTCGCGCAGGTCCTCCCCGGACACGTCCAGGTCCCGGAGCCGGGAGATGCCATGGCGAAGCAGGATCCGGTAGATGGTCGAGGCCGGTAGCTCGATGCCTTTGGTGACGAGCAGCCCGACCAGCTGCATCGGGCCGAGCTTTTCCTTCCGGCGTAGCTGGCAGACCCGTGCTTCGATGTCCGGGTCGGTCTGGTTCGGGCTGGTCTCGGGGCGTGAGGACCGGTCTTCGAGCCCTGGTTCGCCTTCCGCGGTCCAGCGGGCGTACCAACGCCCGAGTGTCTGACGGGCAATCCCCGCCTCGGAAGCGACGTGGCAGATCGGGCGGCCGGCATCAACACGCTCACAGAGGCGGCGACGTCCTTCAGGGGTCAGCGGGGCGTTACGGTGGGACATCGAGGGCCTTTCTTTTCGGCGTTTTGCTTGGTCGCTTAACACCGAATCCAAGAAAGGCCCTCTTTAGCTATCCGCCACACCGGGCGTCACCAACCTCCATGAGCAGAACAGCTAGGCGTCATGCTTGCCAGTGACCTGAACCACACCCTAGAATTGTAGACAATCTACGATGGGTTTTTAAGGAGCTTGAATGGTACAGACGGGCTTCGCACCAATGCTCTTCACCACCGAGGAGTATGCCGCACGATTGGCCGCGGCACGGGTGCGCATGCAGGACCAGGGACTCAGTGCGCTGATCGTCACCGACCCGGCGAACATCTACTATCTGACGGGGTACAACGCCTGGTCGTTCTACACCCCGCAGATGGTCTTCGTCCCCATGGAAGGGGACATGATCCTGTTTACCCGTGAGATGGACGCCAACGGCGCGTTCCGCACCACCTGGCTGGATTCGGACAACATCGTCGGATACCCCGAACGCTACGTCCACCGCCCACACCTGCACCCCTTCGACTGGGTCGCCTACGCCCTGCGCGCCAGGTACCTCATCGCCCCGGCCACGAGGGGCTGCGTGGGGTTGGAGATGGACGCCCACTTCTTCTCCCCCAAGGGATACCGGTCGCTGGTCAACGCTCTGCCGGAGTGGACGCTGGTGGACTGCTTCGAACTGGTCAACTGGGTCCGGGCGATCAAATCGCCGGCGGAGATCCAGCTGATGCGCCATGCGGCGGTGGTCACCAACATGGCCATGCACGCGGCCCAGGACGCCATCGAAGTCGGCGCCCGGCAGTGCGATGTCGCCGCGGCCATCACCAACGCCCAGATCCGTGGCACGGAGGAGTTCGGTGGTGACTACACCGCCATCGTGCCCATGCTCCCCACCGGCGAGTCGGCCGATACCCCGCATCTGACCTGGAACAACGAGCCGCTCGAGAAGGACCAGGCGATGATCGTGGAGCTGGCGGGGGCCTACCAGCGCTACCACGTACCCATGGCCAGGACGTTCATGACCGGCACGCCCACCGCCCAGCTGGGGCATCTGGCCCAGGCCACCGACCATGCGTTGGCCGCGGTGTTGGAAACGGTACATCCCGGGGCTCCGGTGCAGGAGCTTTCGCAGGTCTTCAACCGCACGCTCTTCGAATACGGCTACGAGAAGGCCTCGCGCATCGGTTACTCCATCGGGGTCGGCTACCCCCCGGACTGGGGCGAGCGGACGATCTCGTTGCGCAGCGAGGACCAGACCCTGCTGGCCGAGAACATGACGTTCCACCTGATGTGTGGCATGTGGATGGACGGCTACGGCTACGAGGTCTCCGAGGCCATCCGGGTCACCGATACCGGGGTCGAGACTTTCACGTCCTTCCCCCGCGGGCTCGTTCCCGCCGGCAAGGCCGGCCACGAGGCGGCGGAGTCGATCAACGTGCTCGGCAACCCCGGCGAGCGCGCGATCTCCAATGCCCCCGGCCTGCCCGGGATGACCCCTCCGACGAACGAACCACGCCGTCCGGCCACCCCCCGCTTCGGGTTCACCACTCCCGACGAATCGACCCTGACCGGTTCGATGAACATCGTGGCACGAAACGCCGAGGCCGCCGATAGCGACCCGGCCCGTCCCACCAGCCCTCCGCTGGACGCCCTCGAAGACGACAGCGACACCGAAAACCCCCCGAAGGAGACACCATGACCACCGTGAACCTGCCACTCGCCGGCCGCGCCGAGAACCTCGTGGGCTCCGTCATCGACTCAAGCACCTCGCTGCTCGCCGCCCAGAAGCACGACATCATCCGTTTCGCCATGGGCGCCCCGGCGGACGAGTTCGTTCCGGTGGACACGTTCACCGAGATCGCCGCCAGCGTCCACGACGCCTCCTCCTTCACCTACGGCGCCTCCGAGGGGGAACCCCGCCTGGTCAAGGCACTGGTCGACTACCTGGGCACCACGGCGGAGCCCACCAGCCCCGAACGGATCAGCATCACTTCCGGCGGCATGCAGGGCCTGGACATCGCCTGCAAGCTCTTCGTCGATCCGGGCGATCTGGTCATCGTCGAATCCCCGACCTACACCAACGGGTCGGCCACCGCACTGAGCTACGGGGCCGAACTGCTCGAGGTGCCGATGGATGCGGACGGGATGGACATCGACGAGCTCGAACGCCTCGTCGACGCCGCCGGCCGCACCCCCAAGGCGATCTACACGATCCCGAACTTCCAGAACCCCTCGGGCACCACGCTCTCGGTGGAACGGCGGGAACGCCTCATCGGGCTGGCCCGCCGCTGGGCGGCGGTCATCATCGACGACGACCCCTACGGACTGCTGCGCTTCGCCGGCGAGGACCTGCCCGGGTTCCGCCAACTCAGCGACAACGACCCGCTGGTGTTCTCGGTCAGGACGTTCTCCAAGATCTTGGCTCCGGGGCTGCGGGTGGGCTGGATCGACGCCGATCCTTCGCTGCAGCAGCTCATCATCAACGCCAAGCAGGCGATGGACACCTGTACCAACGTCCCGGCCCAGCATGTGGTGGCCGAATACCTGCGCCGCGGGATCCTCGACGAGCACCTGGCCTTCCTGCGCGGGGAGTACCACGCCCGGCGCGACGCGATGCAGGCGAGCCTGGAAAAGAACCTGGGCGGACGGATCCGCACGACGCATCCGGACGGGGGCTTCTTCCTCTGGGTCACCCTCACCGGGGAGGACGCGGCAGTGGACACCCGCCGGCTGTTCGAGATCGCCCTGGCCGAAGGCGTGGCCTTCATCCCGGGCCCGGCCCTGTCGGCAGGGGGCCGCTTCGCCTCGGCCTTCCGGGTGTGCTTCGCCTCCACCGGGCCCGAGCGCACCGACGTCGGCGTCCAACGCCTGGCCGCCGCACTGGATCTCGCCCTGGAGGAAACCCGGCAGCCCGATGCCGCCGCCACCGGCTCCGCGCCGGCGTCGGGGCGTGGCTGAATGACGGACACGGCCACCGGGAGCACTGCGTGGCAGGTCGATGCCCCGGCCCTGACTGCCCTGACGATCGAGCTGATCAACGCCGGCGGGGTGAACCCCGGAGGCACCGAACAGGCCACCGTGGAGGCCCTGGTCGCCGAAGCGAAGCGGCGGGGCCTGCAGGTCAGGACCCGGGAGGTCGAGCCGGGCCGGCCGAATGTGTTCATCACCCTGCCCGGCGGGGACGGGGACGGACTGCTCTTCCTGGGCCACTCCGACGTCGTCCCCGTCGGGGACGGCTGGGACCGCGAGCCCTTCGACGCCTATGAGGCCGACGGCCGGCTCTTCGGCCGCGGCGCCACCGACATGAAGGGCGGCCTGGCGGCCGTGCTGACCTCCATGACCATGCTGCACGAGGCCGGAACCCGGCTCGCCGGTCCGGTGACTCTGGCCTGCCTGGTCGACGAGGAGGAGACCGGGGCCGGGATCCGGGCCTTGGTCGCCGACGGACTGGAACACCGTTACCTCGGCTGCATCGTCGCCGAACCGACCGATCTGGAAACGGTCATCGCCTGCCGGGGGGATTCCTATCTGGAGGTCGAGGTGACCGGACAGGCCGCCCACTCCGGACGGCCCAGCGATGGGCGCAATGCGATCGACGCGGCCGTGCGGATCTGCAACCTCGTCACCGCCGACCAGGAGCGCCTGCGGGCCGAAAACGACCCGCTGCTGGGGTACGCCACCTGGAACACCGGCATGATCTCCGGGGGGCGGGGCACCTCGATGGTCGCCCCCGAAGCCCATCTATGGTTCGACCGCCGGCTCATGCCCGGTGAAGACACCACGGCCATCCGTGAGGAGCTGGTCGCGGGCATCGAGGCGGCGGGCATCACCGGGGACGGGATTTCCGTCCAGGTCAACACCACCATGGAGATGCCGGGATTCCGCACCGATCCGGACCATCCGCTGGTCACCGCGGCCGTCGGCGCTTTGGCCGACGCCGGGGTGGAGACCAGCATCTCGGGATGGAGCGCCTCCTGTGATGGCGGGTTCATTTCCCGCGATTTCGGGATTCCGAGCATCGTGCTGGGTCCGGGCGAGCTCAACGACGAGGCACACCAACCGAACGAATCAGTTCGTGTCTCCGAAGTTGTGGCGGCAACGCGCGCATATGGCATGCTGATATCCACCTTGCTGAACCCCGATAACGGCGCATCAGGCGCCTAGCCCACCGACGGCCGAAAGGCAAACGATCATGAGCGAACAACCCCAGGGATCATCCGGCGCAATGACGATGGAGGACCCCAATGCCCCGGGCGCCGAGCCCCAGACGCAGGAAGCCAAGGATAGCCTGCACCGCTCCATCCTGGGTTCGGCACTGGGCAACGCGGTCGAGTGGTTCGACTACGGCGTCTACGGCTACCTGACCATCTACATGGCAGTGAACTTCTTCGGCTCCGAAGAGGGTGACGGCGGGCTGGGAGTCACCCTCGCCCTGGCCACCTTGGCGATGTCCTTCCTCGTCCGCCCCTTGGGCGGTCTGATCTTGGGCCCGCTGGGCGATAAATTCGGCCGGCAGAAGGTCATGGTCCTGACCGTGTTGATGATGACCACCGCCACCGGCGTCATCGGCCTGCTGCCCACCATCCAGACGATCGGTTTGGCGGCTCCGCTGCTGCTGTTGCTCTGCCGCATGGTCCAGGGCTTCTCGGCTGGCGGCGAATATGGTGGCGCTGCGGTCTACATGGCCGAATGCGCCCCCGATCAGCGTCGCGGTTTCCTGGGCTCGTTCCTGGAATTCGGCACGATGGTGGGCTTCATCCTCTCGGCCACGGTCTGCACCGCACTGATCACGATCGTCGGTGACGACGGAATGCTCGCCGGCTGGTGGCGTCTGCCCTTCCTGATGACCATCCCCCTGGGGCTGACCGCCCTGTACATCCGGACGAAGCTGGGCGAAGCAGCAGTCTTCTCCGAAGCCTCCGATAGCCAGGAAACCTCCAAAACCCCAATCCGCCACACCCTGCGCACCCAGTGGCGCGAAGTGCTCATCCTGGGCGGGTTCGTCGTCCTGCTCAACGTCGCCTTCTACCTGATCCTCGGCTACATGCCCACCTACATGTCCGAACAGTTAGGTCACAGTACCGCCCAGGGCAACTGGATGCTGGTGGCGATCATGGTCGTCATGCTGGTGGTGATCCCGTTCATGGGCGCCCTCTCGGACCGGATCGGACGCAAACCCCTGCTCCTGACCGCTGCTGGCGGGTATATTCTCTTGGCCGTTCCGGCGATGGTGTTGCTGGGGATCGACAACCTGTTCCTGCAGTTCATCGGTCTGGCCGTGCTGGGCGCCCTGCTGGTCATCCTGGTCGCCTCGGTGTCCTCCACCTTGCCGGCACTATTCCCCACGAATGTGCGCTATACGGGCTTCGCGATCGGCTACAACTTCTCCGTGGCGTTCATTGCGGGCCCCTCGCAGACACTGACCAACGAGTTGATCGATATCACCGGAAACGTGTTGGTGCCGGGGATCTACATGTCGCTGGCCGGCATAGTCGGCTTCATCGCTATCCTGTGCATGCGGGAGACGTCCCAGGCGTCACTGCGTGGCGAGGATCTGCCCGGCGATCCCGGATCGGTCGGCTGGCCGTCCAGGAAGTGGGTCCAGGTCAACCGGACCAAGGCCGACGCGGGCAAGGCCATGGCGCAGTAGGAAGACAGCTCGGAAATGGAGGGTGTGCGCCGCGGCGCACACCCTCCCTTTTTTCGGTTCGTGGTGTCTTCGGGGCAGGGGGCTCAGTCGGTGCCGGCCCCATCGGCCAGGGGCTCGAGCAGCTGGGCGATGGCGCTGTCCATGTGTTCGGCCAGCGCCCGGTGCAACGCCGGGACATCCCCGGCGAGGATGGCCTCGGCGATATGCCGGTGTTCATCCACCCGGTGCTGGAGTGAGTATTCGGCCTGTTCGAGCGCGACCAGGCACATCCGGGTTTCGGTGACCAGGGTCCGGTGGATCCGCGTCAGCCGTTTGCTGGACGCCCAGCGGACCATCGCCTCGTGGAAGGAGAGGTCGATCAGGCTCAGTTCGGCAGGATCGCTTCCCGGCCCCAGGGCCGCCATCTTCTCCACGATGGCCAACAGCTCCGCCCCCGCCTCGCTTCCGGTCCGGTCCAGTTCGATGATCTTCAGCGCGGCCCCGCGTTCGACGGCGGTACGGGTGAGATAGATATCGGAGATATCCGCCGGGGTCGGTTCCACGACGAAGAGCCCCCGGTTGCGGATGCTGATCAGCAGGCCCTCCTGGGTCAACCGTTGCATCGCCTCGCGGAGCGGGCCCCGGCTGACCCCCAGCCGCCCGGCCAGGTCGGCTTCCCCCAGTTGTGTTCCGGGCTCGAACTCCCCGTTGCCGATGGCGGTGCGGATCTTGCGCGCGATGATCGAGGGAGTGGACTCCTGGTGCAACGGCTCGAGGCTCGAGGCGGGCATGGGGGTTCCTCACTGGGGTCGGTTTTGTCGGATGCAAACAATCCTACAACCTTGCCCGGCGGTCCTTTCCAGCCCTCCGCCTCCTCGATGGTTCAGTCGGAGCCGGCGACCAGCAGTACCTCATCCGGAGCGTCGGTCCCGCGCTTGCGGTGGGCCCGCAGGACCCGCCGTGCCCTTTCACGCTTCAGGCGTTCGCGTGGATCGAGGTGGGGCAGCTGATCCGCGGGCCCGAAGAAGAAATACCCCATGAACTGCAACCACCACCCGATCTTGTATCCGATCCCCAAACCGGTGGTGTCCTTCACTATGGGCAACCGCTTATGGTCCATGTGTCCCTTTCAGGCTCGGGATTCCGGCCTCGAGCCGGGTACGGAAGCACCCGGGGCACGGGAACCCCCCGACCCACCATCCTACTCCACGGTTGTTTTTCCCCTCTCCCGCCGCCGATGCGGTCCCGGGGGCGGGAGAACGCGATAATGGGACCATGCCAGCCGATCTGCCCCATCTGACCGAGGACCTCTGGCTCCCCCGCGCCCGGGCCCACCGTGACCGGGTCCAACACTTCGCCGCACCATTCCTCCAGCGTCGCTCCACCCAGCGCAAACATCCGGTGGAGGACTTCCTGTTCACCTACTACACCGAGAAGCCCGGCCGGCTGCAGCGCTGGAACCCGGGCACCGGCGTCGTCCTGCTGGGCGACCAGGCCGCCGAGCGGCTGACGTGGAGGCACCACCGGCCCCACGGCGAGGGGGTCACCTTCGACGCGGCGGCCTTCATGGCCGAACGGCACCGCACCGTCACCCACGCCCGGTCGATCCTGGCCGGGGCGGCTTCGAACCCCGCCCGCTTCTCCTGCTTCGGTCTGCATGAATGGGCGATGGCGTATAAATCGGAGGAGAACGGGGTACGCCATGACTACCTACCGCTGCGGCTGGGCGCCGCCGGCACCGACGAGGTCGTCGAAGGCCACCGGATCCGCTGCACCCATATTGACGCCTTCCGCTTCTACACCCCGCAGGCCGTGGGCCTGAACGAGGAACGGCCCACCCGGGAGAACCAGGCGTCGCTGGACCAGCCCGGTTGTCTGCACGCGAACATGGACCTCTATAAATGGGCCTATAAGCTCTCGGCCGCGGTTCCGGGGGAACTGCTGCTGGCGACCTTCGAACTGGCCTGGGACATCAGGACCATGGACATGCGGGCCTCCCCCTACGAACTGGGCGACTGGGGCTATACGCCGATCCGTATCGAAACCGCCGCCGGGAAGGCCGAATACGTGAGGCTGCAACAGGGTTTTGCCGAGCAGGCCACCGGGCTGCGCCTTCGCCTGCTGGCCGTCGCCGACGACCTGATCGCGGCCGCGGAAACGGAGCCGGTCCCGACCCCCGGCCGATGAATCCCCGACGCCGAACAGTGGACACCGGACGCCGGGAGTGGCAGATTCACCCCTAAGGGTCTTTGTCCGACCAACCGCTACCGGGGGTGCACGATGGAAACGAACCAAGCCAACCGCTGGACCGCACGAACCTTATCGACGATGGCCGCCGCCGCACTGGGATTGCTGCTGCTCAGCGGCTGCGCAGGCGAAAGTCCCGACTCCGAACCAACGCAGACCACTGCCGCCACGGAGTCCTCGGCCCCGGAGCCCACCGAACAACCGGCGGGCCCGGAGGAGGGGACGGACGCCGATCTGTCCATCACCATCACCTCCAATGGCGAGGATGTAGTCCACCGGTACCGGCTCGTCTGTTCCGGAGGGGTCCCCGGTAAGGGGACCGACCATCCTCAGGCCGAGGAGGCCTGCACCTTCCTCGACGGCCCCGGCAAGACCGTGCTGACCGGGAAGGCGAAGAAGGATGCCGACTGCACCCAGGAGTCGGCCGGTCCACAGACGGCCATCGTGGAGGGCACCTTGAACGAGACGACGGTCCAACGTGCCTTCGCCCTGGGCAACGGGTGCAAGATCTCGGCCTGGAAGTCCGCCGAGGCATTGCTGGGACGCGGAACGGCCAGCGGCGACCAGTAGGCACTGCCCCCTCCCCCGGGTAGTCACCGATTCATTACCGCCCAGGTCGATTTCAGGGCCCGGGCGGGCCCGCGGCGTGAAAGACTGGCGCCCGGAGGAACACACCCATGGAATTCTTGATCCTGCTCGTTGGCCTGCTGTTCGGAACGGTGCTCGTCGCCGGGCTCGGGGAGCGGATCAGATTGCCCTATCCGGTGCTGATGCTCGTCTTCTCGGCGCTGGTGGCCTATCTGCCGTTCATCCCCGAGATCCACATCGACGCGGAAATGATCCTTCCGTTGTTCCTGCCTCCGCTGTTGTATGCGGTGGCCCAGCGTAGTTCCTGGGCGGTCTTCCGGCTGCGTTGGCGTTCCTTGGTGCTGCTGGCGGTCCTGCTCATCGCCGTGACCGTGGCCATCGTCGCCGGGGCCACCTGGTTGCTGATCCCCTCCATGGGACTGCCGGCGGCCATCGCGCTCGGCGCCATCGTCGCCCCGCCGGACCCCGTGGCCGTCGAGGCGGTCGCCGCCAAGGTCAGCATGCCCCGCAGGCTGACCACCGTGCTACAAACCGAGGGGCTGTTCAACGACGCCACCGCCATCGTCATCTTCCAGACCGCCGTGGCCGCGGCCGCCAGCGGCCGGGACGTCGGCTGGGATGTGATCCCGCGTTTCCTCCTCGGCGCCGCCGGAGCCGTCGTCCTGGGCCTGGCCATGGCCTGGCTCGTGGGAACACTGAACCGCTTCGTCCCCGATCTGGTGGCCCGCTCCGCCGCGACCCTGGTGGCCCCCTTCGCCGTCTACATCCTGGCCGAGGAGATCCATTGCTCGGGCGTCGTCGCCGTCGTGGTCACCGCCCTGGAACTGGGCCGGCGGGCCCGCCCCCAGGATTCCGCCGAACGCCTGACCCGCAACTCCTTCTGGGACGTGGTGGAGATGCTGACCACCGGGGTCGCCTTCGGCCTGCTGGGCATCGAGATGCGCTACGTCTTCGAGGACGAAGGAGCGGGCATCATGGCCTTCATCCCCGGGATCCTGGTCGTCTGCGCCGCGGTGCTGCTGGTGCGTTTCGGCTGGATGATGTTGATGTACAAGGTCGGGGGCACCGAAAAGCGCAACAGCGTGCCGGGCTCGCTCAAGGAAGTGCTCGTGGTCAGCTGGTGCGGCATGCGGGGTCTGGCCACCCTGGCGCTGGCCTTGGCGCTCCCGTTGGAGATGGACAACGGGGACCCGTTCCCGGGGCGCAACTTCATCATCACCTGCGCCTGCGCCGTCCTGCTGGTCACCCTGGTGGGCCCGGGGCTGACCCTGCCGACCCTGATGCGGCATCTGAAGCTGCCCGACGACCGGGCCAAGGCCGAACGGGCCGAACGGGCCATCGCCGTCCGCGCCGAGGAGGTGGCCATGGACACCGTCAGGCAATCCGAGGCGGCGCAGAAGCTCTCCCCCGAACGGCGCGAGAAGCTCGCCCGTCGCATGTCCTCGCTGCACCGGATCCTCGAACACGATTTCGGCGACGACCCGGAGAAGGCGCGCATCGTCAAAAAGACCCTCGCGGCCATGGACCAGGTCCAACGCGAGGCCCTCGACGCAGCCCGGCGCGAGGTGCTGTCGATGCGCCGGGAACCCGAGGCGGATCCCGAGGCGGTGGATCGGGTGCTACGCCGGTTGGACCTGCGTACGGTCACCCTGGACCGCTAACCCGACGGCAAAACATCCTATGTAACTCCGGTGATTTGTGCATGAATTCGTAAATCCGTGCTGAATTGCCAGTTTTGACGATCCAGACATAGGACCTCTAGTGTTGTGTCGTTCGTTACTTTCGGGCCGAGCCTTCCGGCCGATGTGGAGGCAGTCTCCCCCCGGCCAACGAATCCGCCGACACGTAGCCCGCAAAGGAGCACCTCCATGGCTGAGAACAAGGCGCCATCGTCCAGAGATCATTCCACCGAGGCGATCCCCAAGGTGGTCATCCTCATTGCCATCCTGGCCGGGTTCTCCGGCCTGCTCTACGGCTACGACTCGGGCGCGATCTCCGGGGCCCTGCCCCTGCTGACCCAGGACTTCGGCATCGACGCCCAAACCCAGGGGCTGGTCACCTCCCTGCTCCTCTGGGGCGCCTTGCCGGCCATCGTGGTCAGCACCATCGCCTCACGGCGCTTCGACCGCCGGCACATCCTGCTGGTGGGGGCGGGGATCTTCATCGTCGGGTCCATCGCCTGCGGGCTGGCCCCGAACATCGGGTTTTTGATGTTCGCCCGTTTCTTCCTCGGCCTGGCCGTGGGCATCGCCAACATGTTCGGCCTGATCTACCTTTCCGAGCTGGCCCCCACACGGATTCGCGGTCTGCTGACCGGCCTGTACCAGCTGGCGGTCAACGTCGGCATCCTCGGCGCCTACATCGTCGGGGACCTGCTCCACGATTCGGGGTCCTGGCAGTGGATCCTCGCGGCAGGGGTCTTCCCCGCCATCATCTTCTTCTTCGGCATGCTGCTCAGCCCGGCCAGCCCGCGCTGGCTGCTCACCCGGGGCCGGGGCCAGGAAGCGCTGAAGGTCCTGAAGAAGCTGCGCGGTACCGACGAGATCGCCCAGGCCGAAGTGGACGACATCCAAGCCAGCCTCCAACAGCAGGACGCGGGGATCGGGACGCTGTTCCGTTCCGCCCGCCCGGCCATGGTGGTCCTGTTCGTCCTGACGTTCTTCCAGGTCTTCACCGGGATCAACGCCGTCGTCTACTACGCGCCGATCATCTTCGCCGACATCACCTCAATGGGTTCCAATGCCGGGGCCGTCGCCAACTACGGTGTCGGCATCGCCCTGGTCATCTCCACCGGGGTGTCCCTGCCGCTGATCGACAAGCTGGGCCGGATCAAGATGCTGGCCCTGAGCATGGCCGGACAGGCCGTGGCCATGGTCGGGCTGTGGCTGCTCCCCGACGCCGGATACCTCTCCATCGCCGCGGTCTTCGTCTACACCTTCTCCTTCGGGTTCGGCCTGGGCCCGGTGTTCTGGCTCTATGTGCCGGAGATCCTGCCACTGCGCATGCGCGCCATCGGCGTCGGGGTCATCACGTTCACCCAATACCTGTTCAACGCGATCTTCGCTGCCGCCTTCCCCGTCGCCCTGGAGAAGTTCGGCGGGGTGGTCTTCCTGCTCTTCGCCCTGCTCTCGGCGCTCGGGCTCTGGTATGTGCTCACCCGCATCCCCGAAACCGCGGGACGCTCCCTGGAGGAGATCGAAGACGATTGGCGCGCGAAGGCCACGGCCAAGGCGGCCGGGAAGACCGGACAGGACTCCTAGCCGGCCACTGCCTCGAGGTAGAACCAGCGTCCGTCCTCGCGCAGGAAGGTACTGCGTTCGCGTTGGACGCCGCGCCGGCCGTCCTGGCGGTAATGCGCGGCGAACTCGACGATCCCGGTGCCCTCGAAGGGGCCTCCGGCGACCGTGTCCACGATGTCCAGCCGCCGCCAGCTCATCGACGGGTCCAAGTCCAGCTCCGCCGGCCGGGTCGAGGGATGCCAACTGGCCAGCAGGTAGGCGGCGTCCCCGGTGACGAAGGCGCTATAACGCGAACGCATCAGGGCCTCGGCCGTCGCCGCCCCCGGACCTCCTGCCGCACGGTCGGCGTGCACCGGCCCACAGCAGGCGCCGAAGACCTCGCCCGACAGGCAGGGGCAGCGCGCATCGGCGTCCAGCACGGGGAAATCGGCACCGGCATCCTGCTGCTCATCCATGGCCCCAGCCTAGGGGCAAACCGTGGACCCTCACGCGGATACGTGGGGTGGGTCACCCCGGGCCGCGGGCCCCGCCGAACCCGGTAGACTGATCGGGCAAGCTCGCGGAGCGCCTCCAGCCCGGCGTGAGACGGCACCTCCGCAGGCGTACTCAAACCACCTCGCGCACAGGAGACCCCGGATGCCCCGCATCGTTGTTGACGTCATGCCCAAACCAGAGATCCTCGACCCCCAGGGCAAGGCCATCGTGGGCGCACTGCCCCGTTTGGGCTTCGACGCCTTTTCGTCAGTCCGTCAGGGCAAACGCTTCGAACTGACCGTCGACGGCGAGGTGACCGATCAGATCCTGGCCCAGGCCCGCACCGCGGCCGAGACCCTGCTCTCCAACCCGGTGATTGAAGACGTGGTCAACGTCGAGGTCGTCACCGAAGCATGAGCAACGATTCACTGCCCCTGATCGGCGACTACAGCGCGCCGGACACGACCCTGAACGGCGCCCGCATCGGCGTCGTCTCCTTCCCCGGCACCCTCGATGACCGCGACGCCGCCCGTGCCGTGCGGCTGGCCGGCGCCGAAGCCGTGGCCCTCTGGCACGGAGACGACTCCCTCGCGGACGTCGACGCCGTCATCATCCCCGGTGGCTTCTCCTATGGCGACTACCTGCGCGCCGGGGCCATCGCCCGATTCGCCCCGATGATGTCCCGCATCATCGACGCCGCGAATTCGGAGGCCAAGCTCCCCGTGCTGGGCATCTGCAACGGATTCCAGATCCTCACCGAATCGCATCTGCTGCCCGGATCGATGATCAAGAACGACCACCTGAAGTTCCTCTGCCGGGACCAGGTCCTGCGGGTGGAGAACAACACCACGGCGTGGACCAACCAGTACGACGCCGGTGAGGAGATCACCGTGGTGCTGAAGAACCAGGACGGGCAGTACGTCGCCGACGAGAAGACCCTGGACGCCCTGGAGGCCGAAGGCCGCGTCGCCCTGCGCTACGTGGGCTGGAACCCCAACGGCTCGCGCCGCGACATCGCCGGCATCACCAATGCCGCCGGCAACGTCGTCGGACTCATGCCGCACCCCGAACACGCGGTCGAGGCAGGATTCGGCCCCACGACGGCCGCCGGCGCACACACCGGAACCGACGGCCTGGGCTTCTTCTCCTCCGTCCTGAGCACCCTGGTGGGAGGCACCAAATGAGCCAGCAATTCAACATCGACACCGTGGAGAACGCCGCGGCAACCCCCGACACCGAGCTGCCGTGGGCCGAATTGGGGCTGAAGCAGAACGAGTACGACGACGTCGTGAATGTTTTGGGCCGCCGCCCCACCGGCGCGGAACTGGCCATGTACTCGGTCATGTGGTCCGAGCATTGCTCGTATAAGTCCTCCAAGAACCACCTGCGCCAATTCGGCGACAAGGTGACCGATGAGATGAAGAAGGACCTGCTCGTGGGCATCGGCGAGAACGCCGGGGTCACGAACCTGGGCGATGGCTGGGCCGTCACCTTCAAGATCGAATCGCATAACTCCCCCTCCTTCGTGGAGCCCTACCAGGGCGCGGCCACGGGCATCGGCGGGATCGTGCGCGACATCATCTCCATGGGCGCCCGCCCGGTGGCCGTGATGGATCCGCTGCGTTTCGGGGCCATCGACCACCCCGACACCGCCCGGGTCATGCACGGGGCCGTCGCCGGGATCGGCGGCTACGGCAACTCGCTGGGCCTGCCGAACATCGGCGGGGAAATGGTCTTCGACCCGGTATACCAGGGCAACCCGCTGGTGAACGCGCTGGCCGTGGGCGTCATGCGCCATGAGGACATCCGCCTGGCCAACGCCTCCGGGAAGGGCAATAAGGTCGTCCTGTTCGGTGCCCGTACCGGCGGCGATGGGATCGGTGGCGCCTCGGTGCTGGCCTCCGAGTCCTTCGATGCGACCAAACCCTCCAAGCGCCCCGCGGTCCAGGTCGGTGACCCCTTCGCCGAGAAGGTGCTCATCGAGTGCTGCCTGGAACTGTTCAAGGCCTCCCTCGTCGAGGGCATCCAGGACCTGGGCGCCGCGGGCATCTCCTGCGCCACCAGTGAACTGGCCTCCAACGGCGACGGCGGCATGCGGGTCGAACTGACCAACGTGCTGCTGCGCGATCCGACGCTGACCCCGGGCGAGATCCTGATGTCCGAGTCGCAGGAACGCATGATGGCCGTGGTCTCCCCGGAAAACCTCGAGGCCTTCGAAGCGGTCATGGACAAATGGGCCGTGGAGTACTCCTGGCTCGGCGAGGTCACCGACACCGAACGGCTGGTCATCACCTGGGACGACGAGGTCATCGTCGACGTGGATCCGCGCACCGTCGCCCACGACGGACCGGTCTACGACCGCCCCTATGCCCGCCCCGACTGGCAGGACGCCCTGCAGGCCGATACGTTCAGGGCCTCCCCGGCGGGGCTCACCCTGCCGAGCCTGGGCGAGGAGCTCAAGGATGCCGTCCTGGAGCTGGTCGCCTCACCGAACATGTGCGACAAGTCCTGGATCACCAACCAGTTCGACCGCTACGTCGGCGGCAACACGGCCCTGGCGTCCCCCGATGACGCCGGCGTGGTCCGCGTGGATGAGGAAACCGGGATGGGCGTTGCCCTGGCCACCGATGCCAACGGCCGGTACGCCTACCTGGACCCGTACCACGGCTCCCAGCTGGCCCTGGCCGAGGCGTTCCGCAACGTGGCCACCACCGGGGCCGTCCCGCTGGCCGTCTCCGACTGCCTGAACTTCGGCTCCCCCGAGGACCCTGACGTGATGTGGCAATTGGCCGAGGCCATCCGCGGGCTCTCCGATGCCTGCATGGAACTGGGCATCCCGGTCACCGGCGGCAACGTCTCGCTCTACAACCAGACCGGCACCACCCCGATCCATCCCTCCCCGGTGGTCGCGGTGCTGGGCAGGTTCGACGACGTCGCCCGCCGCACCCCCTCGGGATGGCACTCCAGCGCCGACGGGCAGGCCATCTACCTGATGGGGACGACGGCGGATGAGCTGGATGGTTCGGAGTTCGCGAACCTGCGCGGACACCTGGGCGGTCTGCCGCCGACGGTGGACCTGGCTGCTGAGAAGCTGCTCGGCGACCTGCTGGTCAACGCCTCACGCGACGGCATGATCGACGCGGCCCACGACCTCTCCGAGGGTGGCCTCGCGGCAGCCCTGGTGGAGATGTCGCTGCGCTACGGCGTCGGCGCCCGGGTGGCCCTGCAGGATCTCTGCGACCGGGACGGCGTCGATGTGTTCACCGCCCTGTTCTCCGAGTCCCAGGCCCGCGCCGTCGTGGCCGTGCCTCGCTCCGAGGAGGTCCGTTTCAAGGACATGACCACCGCCCGGGATTTCCCGGTGGTCCGGCTGGGCATCGTCGATGCTGCCTCGGATTCCCTGGACATCCAGGGCCAGTTCAGCGCCACCCTGGAGGAACTGCGCACCGCCCACGAGGGCACGCTGCCGAAGTACTTCTGATCGGTTAGCTCATTGACACCCGTGGCCCGGCGGTCTTCCGCCGGGCCACGGGTGTTTTCGCGCGACGGCTTGACCCTCACGTAGCGTGAGGCCGGAGGCTGGGGTACATGAGCGACTACTACAACGCATTCGACATCAGCCCCGTACCCGTACCCACACCGGAAGCGGTGCCGCCGGAACCCTTCCGCGGCATCTATGGGATGCCCGCATTCGTCACGATTCCGTCGTGCGATTTGGAGGAATCCGTGGACTTCTGGATTCGTGGACTCGGGTTCTTCGAACTCTTCAGCATCCCCGGCACGCTGGTACATCTGCGCCGGTGGGCCTTCCAGGACGTGCTTCTCGTCCAGGCGCGGAGCATTCCAGACCAGCCCCCGGCCATCGGCTTCAGTTTCGCGGGCGTCCTGGGCCAGATCAATGCCTTGGTTGAAGCCTGCCGCGCCTTGCGCCCTGGCTCGGTCGCGGGACCCCGAGATACCCCGTGGAACACTCGTGATGTCGAGGTGATCACCCCAGAGAACGCCCGGGTCGTCTTCACCGCGGCCAAGCCCTTTGACCCGGCCAGCCAGGAGGCGCGGAATCTTGAAGATATCGGGATCACCCCTTCGGAGGGCCGTCCAGGGGAGAATCAGGAGCATGCCTGAGGCAACTTCTGCCGATGGCCTGACCGTCGGTCAGGCCGCGACGCGACTGGGCGTAACCATCCGCGCGCTACACCACTGGGATGAGATTGGCCTGGCGCGCTCCTCGCTGAGCACGCCTACCGGATACCGGCTCTACACCGCCGCTGATTTGGAACGCCTCCACAGAATCGTCGTCTACCGCGAGCTCGGCCTCGGATTGGAAAGAATCCGTGCCATCCTCGACGACTCAGCGACGGACGTACCGGCCGCCCTGCGCACCCAACGCCAGCACGTCGCCGACAGGATCGAGCATCTCCAGCAGCTCGGTGCCGGACTGGATCGAATGATCGACGCCCATGAGCACGGCCTGCTGCTGACCGTCCAGGAACAGACGGCCATCTTCGGCCCGCGGTGGAACCCTGACTGGTCGGCCCAAGCCCGCCAACGCTACGAAGGCACGCCCCAATGGCAGCAGTATGCCGAGCAATCAGCCACCCGTAGTCCGGCGGAATGGCAATCCATCGCCGATACCATGGCCGACCTCGACCGTTCCCTCGGGGAGTCCATGCAGGCCGGTTTCACACCTGGCAGCCCGGAAGCGCAGCTACTCGTGGAACGTCACCGCGCAGTGTTCTCGGCCTCATACTTTTCCCTCACCCGACAGATGCAGGTCTGTCTCGGTCGTATGTATGAGTCTGATCCGGCGTTCGCTGCTCACTACGACGGCGTCCGTACCGGCCTTGCGGCATGGTTCCGTCAAAGCATCGATGCCAACGCCCGCAACCACGGCATCGACCCCGACACCGCAAGCTGGCACTAGGCCCCGTTATGGAAAGTGATGATCTTAGACGAGTGAGATCGTCACTTTCCTCATTCCCGTGGAGACGGGAGATCATCCAGGCTCGCCAGGGCGGTCAGACTCCCGGCTATCAAACCGATGGCCGTATGGGGGCGGCTGGATCCGTTGGCCTTGAGGCGTTCGCCGAACCGATGGATCCAGCGTTCGGTGGCGATGTTCGCACCGATGCCCACTATCAGGATCGTGGCACCCAGTCCGATCACTAGCCCGGGGTTCAGGTTCTTGAGGCGGGCCCTGGTTCCCGCCGTTTCGTCTGCGAGCTGCCCCTGGCCGGCGGTATCCAGAGGCCCGGGGCCGCGCCCCGGCGTCGTTCCCACTGCCGACGGCGCAGTCGGCGATGAATCCGGATCCTGTCGACGGGCGAACACGACGCCCGCCCCTGCAAGGATCGCCAGCTTGGCCAGGACCCGCGACCGGCGCCGATCCACATAATCGGGCAGTGCGTACCAGAGCCCGACGGCAGCCCCGCTGGCCCCGGCACGACCGAGCACTGTGGCCGGAGTCCGTCCGGCCGAAGCTGGTGTGGTGCTTCCTGTCATCAGTTGGTCTCCTTCGGAGTTTCGGCTAGCTGGTTCAGTGCGTCGATATGGAGTCGGAAGGACACCCTGCCGGCACGGGTCATGGCCAGGGTGACGGGACGGCGTCCCGCGCGTACCGCGTTCGTCGGCTCGAGATAGCCGGCATCGATCAGCACCCGGACGTGCTTGCTCAACGTCGCGTCGGTGAACCCCAGCAGGTCACGGACCCTCCCGAAGGTTTCGCCGCGGACCGGCTCCAGCAGGGCACAGATCCGCAGCCGTGGAAGGGGGTGGATCACCGGGTCGAACCCGTCCTGGCTCATGACGGCTCAGTCCCGCGGGTTCCGGACGCGACGGGCCCAATACCGGTCCAGCGCCGGTCCGCCGATCGTGCCCAGGCAGAACAACACCACGGCGGCAATGACCGGAATCCACCACCAACCATGGGTGTCGTAGAGGGCGGAGTTGATTCCTCCGATGAACCCCACCACCAGCACGCCGCCCAGAAAGGGCAACCACATGGAACCGTGCAGGCGGATATGGCGCACCGCGCTGGGCTGCTTCCACGAGGCGAAGAGGAAGACCACCAGGATCGCTCCCGGCAGCACCAGCAGGGCCGCCGGCATCGACAGCAGATCGGTGACCAGTGGCACCAGGGCCAGGACGGCAAGGATGAAGCCCACCAGGAACCAATAGCGTGGTGGGCATTGCAGGCGTTCGGCATTCAGTTCACCGACGGCGCCGAGTGCTACAAGCGACTCCCCGGCCTGGGCCGCATTGGGGGTGTCATCGGAATCCATGCGGCCAGACTACATTTGTCTTGCCATACAGGAAAGACATTTTCATCCTTCAGCGACACCGGCTTCGCGTTGGTCGGGCCCTGTTTCACGACTATGATGGGCCTCATCGACCACCCTCGCGTGCGCCGCCAAATGCTGGCCCACCTTTCGGGGACCTCCACCGGTCAACACGACTTCACAAGGAGTTCCCCATGGGAAACGTCGGACTGCTGTATGTCGGCGCCGTGCTCTTCATCAACGGCCTGATGCTGCTGGGTTTCGTCCCCGGACGCGCTGCCGCCCCGATGAACTACTTCGTCGGGGCCATGCAGGTCATCTTCCCCACCATCATCATCGCCCAGTCCGGCGGCGACCCGGCCATGACGCTTTCCGCCTCGGGCCTGTACCTGTTCGGGTTCACCTACCTCTACATCGCCTTCAACATCACCTTCGGGCTCGATGGCGAAGGGGTCGGCTGGTTTTCGCTGTTCGTCTCCGGCGTCGCGGTCGTGATGTCCTATCTGCAGTTCACCCTCGTCGGGGATCCGGTCTTCGGGGTGATCTGGCTTTTATGGACCATCCTGTGGCTGATGTTCTACCTCGTCCTTGCCCTGGGCATGGAGTCGCTGACCGCCGCCACCGGCTGGTTCACCGTGCTCATCGCCCATCTCTCGGCCACGATCCCCGCCCTGCTGCTGCTCTCCGGCGCCTTCCAGAGCACCTGGCTCTGGGCGGGCATCCTCGCGGTGGCGGGAGCACTCGCCCTGCTTGTCTCGCTGATGTTGGGACGCCAAGGTGTGGGTCGGCCGCAATCTCCACCGTTGCCGCAGCTCCGCGACGAAATCGACGGCGGTGACGTCCCGACTCTCCCGGATCTGATCGCCCGCACCGAGCGCAGCGAACAGGGATCCCAGATCGTCATCTCGAACCCCCCGGTGTCCAGATCCTCCCGCCGCGTGGTCAACAGTCCTCTGCGCCGCCGGGCGCCCCGCCCCTGATTCCTCGGGATTCTTCCGCGGTCCATCCTCAGGACAGGCGGCCGTCGGCCAACCGTTCGGCGGATTCGAAGTAGGCCCGAGTCACCCACTCCTGGGTTCGGTGGGTCACCGGTGCCGCAGCCCGCATCAACCAGTTGGCCGGCTTCGAGTAGGCCAGGACCTCGAACCAGACGGTGCCCTCGTCATCTAGCACGGCGGTGAAGGCCTCCTCCCCCGCCACGGGATGGCCCTTCAGGGTTCCGTAGCCGAAGCCGGCCCGGCGCGGCCCGGTATCCGGATCCGCAGCCTCCGGCTCCAGGCTCCACAACACCCGGCAGGGCGCGGGCACCCGGATCGGTCCGATCCCCATGCCGGAGACGACGCGGACGCCCGGGCTCGCCCGCGGGGTATCCTCCGGCACCCTCAGTCCGGCACCGCGGTGCATCTGCCAATCCAGGATCCCGTCGGCCAGGCGGCGGAACGCGTCCTCGCCGGCCCCGACGCGTGAGCGCCGCCTGACGGTTCGGTAACCCGCCGGCGCGTGCCCGAGTTCGGTCAACCCATAATCGGTGTAGGTCAGATCCCCGGGCTGGCCGATCCGGGCGAGCCGGCGCAGTGCCGCCAGCTCGCTGGGCCCCTGTTTGCCCAAGGCGGCACCGATGACGGCCAACGACGCCTTCGCGCCGGAGCGTACGGGAACGTGGACCTGACGGCCGCCGGGCAGTCCCAGTGCAGGGGCTGAGAGCCCGAGCAGGTCGCGGTACCGCCCCGGAAGGGAATCAACGACGGCGGCAAAGAGCAGGCGGTAGCCGGGCATCAGCATCGGATCCAGCGGAGGGTTCTTCAGGAAGGACACCACCTCATCCACGCGAGGACCACCGGCCAGGAGGCCCTCGTCGTCGTACCCCTGAAGGCGTTGACGCAATTCGGCGTCGGTGCGCGGTGGATCGATGACCCCCATGAGTTCACCGGCCTTCGCCCATTGGCCGACATAGGCGTCGGCACCACCGAGCCGTGTTGGCACGGGGCCGCGGAAGAGTTCGTAGGAACGCAGGAATGCGTCGGTGAAGGCCAGGTGGACCCATTCGGACAGCCCGGGGTCGTTCGCCGAGTAGCGACGGCCGGTACCCTGCGCGTCCATATACTCCCCCCGGACCGGAACATGGAGTTTGCGGACATACCGGCAGGCTTCGTGGGCGGCGACCGTATCGCCGTAAGTGAGTGTGAAGATCCAGCGGATGGTTCCCGCGAGTCGACCCAGCGGATCCTCGCGGTAATTCGAATGCTCGGCGACGCCGGCGAGCGCGCCCGGATGCAGGGCCTGGATCAGGAGGGCACGGATCCCGGCGGCAATCGGCGTCGTGCCCCCGTTCACCTGCCAGACGACGGATCCGGCGTTGAAGTATCCGGCATCCTCGCCGTTCTCCAACGCGTCTTCCCAGGCAGGAACAGTTTCGGTTTGGCCGGCGAAGGTCATCCGCAAACGGGTTCTCAAAGGTGCCAACAGGTCCATTCCCCGAGCCTACTCCCGGGTCAGGTTCGGCTACTCCGATGCGAGACCAGGGCAACGATGAGCCCGACACCGAACCAGACGAGCCCGACGAGCAGTGCCAGCTGCGTGGCCGAGGCAAGGACCACCCCGAGCATCAGGGCCCCGACGACCGGGATGGCGCCGTGGGCGAACCAGGTCCCGCGCGCGGCGGCCTTCTGCTTCACCAGGTAGTAGCCGATCACCGAGACGTGCAGCAGGATGAACGCCGTCAGCGCCCCGACGTTCACGATCGAGCTGAGGATATCGAGCCCGTCGGCCCGGGTGGCCGCCCAGACGGCGACGACGATGTTCCCGCTGGCGGTGATCAGGATGCTGCGTACCGGCACCCCGGTCCGCTCCGAAACCGCGGCCAGTGCGTGCGGCAGGCGCCGCTCCCGCGCCATGTCCATGATGATCCTGCTGCCCGCGCCTTGCCCGACCATCGCCGCGAAGGCCGCGCCCGCCGCCTTGGAGAGGGCGAGCAACCAGTGCAGCCATTCGCCGATGCTGTCCTCCACGGCCACATAGTAGGCGGCACCTTCCAGACTCGGATCGGCAGCCAGCTGCGCAGGCGTCGTGGTGGAAAGTAGTGCCCCGACGTAGGTCTGGGCGACGAAGAGCAGTCCGGCCGCCACCAGGCAGATCAGTGTCGCCCGGCCGACGAGCCGGACGGTCCCCTTGGTCTCCTCGGCGAACGTGGCCAGGGCGTCGAAGCCCAGGAAGGAAAGCACCGCGACGGAGACGGCCGCCAGGACCGCGGTCAGCGAGAAGCCGCCGATCCCGGTGAACGGGCTGAGCCAGGGCCGTTCCGGTCCGGCCGTCGCCAGCACATAGGCACCGCAGACCAACACGATCAGCAGGACCAGGACCTCCAGGAGTACGACGGCGGTGATGACCTTGGAGGCCACACGCACCCCGGCCAGGTTCAGCGCCGTGGTCCCCACCACGGCGACGGCGACGAACACCCAGATGGGCACGGACGGGAACAACGAGTTCAGGGCGATGCCGGTGAACATGTAGGCGACCGAGGGGATGAGCAGGTAGTCCAGCAGGATCATCCACCCCGAGACATACCCGGCGCGGGGCCCGATCCCGGCCCCGGCGTAGGCGAAGACGGAGCCGGCCCGGGGGATTTCCCGCGACATGCGCATGTAGCTGGAGGCGGTGAAGGCCATGACCAGGGTGGCCACGACATAGACCGTCGCCACCGCTCCCCCGGACTTGGCGTCGAGGGTGCCATAGATGCCCACGGCAGCGGCGGGACCGATGAAGACCAGACCGTAGAAGACCAACTGCCCCAATGTCAGACTGCGCTTGAGCGATCCCTGGGCCGGAGCGGATTCCGGGGCGTTGGCGTCCATCCTGCCATTCTGTCGCAGTTTCCCCCGGACCGGGCTCACGATCCTGAAGTTGCTCCGAGCCGGACAAACGCCGGAGCCTGCGCCGCCTGGGTTCTCGAAGCCTGCCGGTTCAGGCCGGTGCACCATTCCGGATAGACGCGGAACCCCCGTTTTCCGGGATGCCCCTGCGAACTGGTGATGCCCAGCTCGCGCAGGTGTGCCGCGGTGAACCAGAAGAGCCCCCGGCGTTGGTCCTCCTCCACCACGAATACGGCGAGACCCGCTATTTCTTCATCGGCCGGAAAGGGCTCGGTGGCGCCCTGCTCGGATCGGCGCCACACGGCCACGAAGGCTCCCGCTTTCGTCGGGGTGACGCGGGCGGTGCGCAACCGCCAGCGCTGCCCTGAGACCGGTGCATTGCCTGCTTCGTAATCGCTGTTCTGTTCCTCCGGGGCAACGGGAACGAATTCCGTCCGCAGGCCCAGGGTGTGCTCGACGTACCAGTCGAAAGCGGAAAAGCGCATCCAGTGAGCCTAGCGCGACAGCGCTTCACCCCTTGGTCCGCGGGGCCCTTCCGCGTACCGTGAGCGCATGATCACCCGCATCGGTACCGCCATGTTGTACGTCTCGGATCAGGACGCGTCCCTTCGGTTCTATCGTGATCTGCTGGGATTCGTGATCGTCACCGATCAGGACATGGGCCACGGCGCCCGATGGCTCGAGCTGGCCCCGGCGGAAGGAGCGACCACGATGGCGCTGCTCGATGCCGGCCAGGCCGGCAAGCAGGCGGGAGAGGGCGCCTACCTGACCTATGCCTGCGAGGACATCGCCGCGACCGTCGGCTGGCTCCGCGAGCGCGGCGCCACGGTCACCGACCCCGATATCCAGCCGTGGGGCTCGTTTGCCTTCATCGACGGCCCCGACGGGCACCGCGTACAGATCCACCAGAAATGATCCCGGCCCCCACCGCCGGGGTGCCCTGAGGACGCGGCAAACAACGCACGGAATTTGCTCGGTTTCAACCAATACCGTGTGACCTTGTTCACCTATTGCACCGAATTGTCACGCGGCGGTACGGGAACCGGCCTCCGGGCCGAAGATCCGAGTGGACCGAGAGGCCTGCATCACGCAATAATTGCCGATCGACCACCGCGCCGCTGCTGTGACAGCGTCCGCCCACCAAGAATCGGAGAACCATGTCGGCAGACGTCGTGGGCCTGGCTCTTGCCCTGTTGGGACTCATCGTCCTGCTCGGCAAGCTGATCCGGGTACGTAGCAAGATCGCGCAGAAGTTGTTCCTGCCGGCCTCGATCCTCGGGGGATTCCTGGCCCTGCTGCTGGGACCCTACGTGTTCGGCAATTTGGCCTCGCTGGCCGGTACCGACAGATTCGCCGAGGGTGGCCTCTTCGGAACGCAGATCCTCGAGGTCTGGGGCACGCTGCCCGGCCTGCTCATCAGCGTGGTGTTCGCGGCACTGTTCATGGGTGAATCGATCCCCTCCCCCAAACGTGCCGCCCGGCTGCTGGGCCCGCAACTGAGCCTGGGCGTCACCTTCGCCTCCGGGCAGTACGTCTTCGGCCTGGCCCTGGCCGTCCTGGTCCTGGTCCCGCTCTTCGGGATGACCCCCATGGCCGGGGCACTGATCGAGATCGGCTTCGAAGGCGGCCACGGCACGGCAGCCGGCATGGCCCCGGTCATGAACGAACTGGGCTTCACCGAAGGACCGGACCTGGCGCTGGGCATGGCCACGATCGGCATCGTCAGCGGCATCGTCATCGGGATCGCAGCCATCAACTGGGCCGTGCGCACGGGGCGGACCGAGGTCATCTCCGCCTCGACCAAGCTTCCGGACAATGAGCTCAAGGGCCTCTACTCCAAGGACGACCAGCCCTCGGCCGGGCAATTGACCGTGCGCTCCTCGTCGGTGGAAAGCATGACGCTGCACGTGGCCTTCATCGCGCTGGCCATCCTCGTCGGACAGGTGCTCCTCTCGGCGCTGCAGTGGATCGAGAGCGTCACCTGGGCCGACAGCGTCCAGGTCTTCGAATACGTTCCGCTCTTCCCGTTGGCGATGCTCGGCGGGGTCATCATCCAGCTCGTCCTGGACCAGACCGGCAAGACCCACCTCATCGACCGTGGATCCATGATGCGCATCCAGGGCCTGGCCCTGGACCTGCTGATCGTCAGTGCCCTGGCGTCCCTGTCGCTGAAGGCGATCGCCGCCAACATCGGCCCCTTCCTGCTCCTGGCCGGTGTGGGCATCATCTGGAACGTGGTCGTGTTGTTCTTCCTCGCCCGCCGCTACATCCCGAAGTACTGGTTCGAACGCGGGATCGGGGACTTCGGGCAGTCGATGGGGGTCACTGCGACGGGCCTGATCCTCATGCGGATCGCCGACCCCGAGGGCAAGAGCCCCGCCTACGAGGCCTTCGGATATAAGCAACTGGTCTTCGAGCCGTTCTTCGGCGGCGGGCTGATCACGGCAGCAGCAATGCCCCTGATCTACCAGTTCGGGCCCTACCCCTTGCTGATCGGCATGGGCGTCCTGCTGCTCGCTTCGGTGTCCATCGGCCTGGTCAACGGCAAGCGGATGCGACGCTCCTCGGTGGCGGAGACTTCCCCGGCCCAGGGATGATCCCGGGCGCCGGGGCGGGCCGGTGACGCCCGCACTACCGGGCGGTGGCCACCAGGTAGTCCAGCGCCCGGCAGGCCCGCCACCCGGTCCAGAGGGCAAAGATGGCCGACCCCACCGCGGCCACGGCCCCGATGACGACCAGCGGCTGGATCTGCTGCCCCGGATCCGCGTTCCAGTTCAGCGTGAGTCCGGCGGCGATGCCGCAGCCGATGGACACCAGCCACAGCACGAGGGTGGCGACGAACATGCCGGACACTGAGTGCGGGCGATTCATGGGGGTTCCTCCTCGGTGACGTCGATAGCGCCAGCGTATCCCCCCGCCCCGCGGACCGATCCGCCGATGGCATGATGGTCGCATGAGTGAAACCCAGGATTCCAGCACCCGTTCCATCGAATTGTCACGTAACCGGACGGGCCACTACACCGCCCGCAATGCCGCGGGAGCCGAGGTCGAATTCGGCCAGGGCGAGGGGCTGCTCTCCCCCGTGGAACTGCTCTTGGCGGCCATCGCCGGTTGCTCGGCGATCGATGTGGACGTCGCCACCTCACGTAGCGCCGAACCCACCCAATTCGAGGTCACCGCCTCGGGCGACAAGATCGCCGACGAGGGCGGTGCCAGCCGGATGGAGAATCTGAATCTCGCGTTCAAGCTGGCCTTCGGCGATGACGCCGGGGGCCAGAAGGCGGCCAGCATGGTCGAACGCCTCGTCAAGCTCTCCCACGATAAGCACTGCACGGTCTCACGCACCGTCGAGCACGGAACCCCCGTGGCCTTCGACGTCGAGGTCTCCACGGGTGAACCGGCCTAGAACCGGGACCATCGCAGGGGGCGTGCTTCAGGCGTCGACCTGGAGTTCGCCCATCTGCTCCCAGCCTTCGCCCTCGACCTGGCGGCTGACGATGAGCGGTGTTTCGGCCAGGGTCGGGCGCATGGCCTCCAGGCCATCGGCGAAGTGCTGGCTGCGCACATGGGCCTCACCGGCCCCGTCCTGGAACGCCTCAACGAGCACGAACTCGTTCTCCGCTTCGACGCTGCGCGACCACTCGAACCAGAGGTTGCCTTCCTCGGCGCGGGTGGCCTCGGTGAAGGGCCGGGTGATCTCGAGGAACGAGTCGACGAATTCGGGCTTGACCTTGTACTTGACGACGATGAAAATCATGCGCCCAGCCTATCCCCGAGCCAGCCCATTCCACCCCAGGCGTTCGCGCTCGGCCTTCGGAAGCGATTCGACGACCAGATCGTAGGAGTCCTCGATCAGGTCACGCACCGTGGCATCATCGAGTGATCCGGCGCAGGCCACCGTGTTCCAGTGTTTTTTGCTCATGTGGTAGCCGGGAGTGATTTCAGGGTGCGCGGCCCGCAGCTGGTCGGCCAGGACCGGCTCGCATTTCAGGTTCGCGCGCGCCGGGTCCGATCCGTCCCAGAGCAGGGCGAACATCTTCACCCGCCCTTCGGGGGATCCAGAAACCTTGAACACACTGGCATCCGGGCCGAACGGATGGTCCTCGAACACCCCCGGCAACCCGAGGCAATAGGCACGGAAGGCGGAGTCGTCCATACCCGGCATCCTACGCGGTACGACGCCGGCACCCGAGGGGTGCCGGCGTCGTACCGCAGGAGGACGTGGTTGCTGTTTATTTCACGGCACCCATCGACAGGCCACGGACCAGCTGCTTCTGGGCCAGCCAACCGGCCAGGACCACCGGCAGCGAGGCCAGCACCGAGGCCGCCGAGAGTTGGGCCAGGAACAAGCCCTCGCTGGTCATCTGCGATATCAGGAACACCGGGACCGTCGCCGCCTTCGCGGCGGTGAGGTTCAGAGCGAAGAAGAACTCGTTCCAGGAGAAGATCACACAGATCAACGCGGTCGCCGCGATCCCCGGGGTGACCATCGGGATCAATACGGAGCGCAGCGTCTTGATCAGTCCGGCCCCGTCCACCGAGGCCGCTTCGAGCACCTCCCCGGGGACCTCCTGGAAGAAGGAACGCATCATCCACACGGCGATCGGCAGATTCATGGCCGTATAGAGGATGACCAGCGTCCAGATGCTGTCCAGCGCCCGCAGCTGACCGGAGATCACGTAGATGGGCATGATGACCGCGACGATCGGAAGCATCTTGGTGGAGATGAAGAAGAACAACACGTCATTGGTCTTCTTCACCGGCCGGATGCTCAACGCATAGGAGGCAGGAATGGCCAACAGAATCACCAAGAGCGTCGAAACACCGGTGGCAATGAGCGAGTTCAGGAAGTAGGGGGCGGCATCGGAGCCCAGCACTGCCTTGTACTGATCCAAGGTGGGTTCGAAGAAGAAGCTCGGCGGGCTCGACGAGGCCACGTTCTCCTGCTTGAAGGAAGTCATCACCATCCATGCGATCGGGGCGAAGAAGACCAGTGCCGCGACCCAGGTGAACGTGGTCAGCAGACTTCCGCTGACCACCCCCTTCCGTCGCGGTTTATAGACTTCCGGGCGTTCGGCCCGGGTGCCGGACCCCGCGGTTTGTTGGGTTGTGGCGCTCATGACAGCTCCTTGTCGTCGAAGCTGCGGAAGATCAAACGCAGCGCAAATATGGCGATGAGGATCGTGGCGATGACCACCACGACGCCCATGGCGGCCGCCTGGCCGATGTCGAAGCCCAGGAAGGCGCGTTGGTAGATGTAGAAGGGCAGGTTCGCGCTGGCCGTGCCCGGTCCGCCGGCGGTCATCAGGTAGATCTGGTCGAAGGTGTTGACCACGTAGATCGACCCGAGCAACACGGCCAGTTCCATGTACCGGCGCAGCTGCGGCATGGTCACCCAGGTGAAGGTCTTCCACCAGCCGGCACCGTCCAGCGAAGCTGCTTCGAGGACGTCCTTGGATTGGGCCTGCAGTCCGGCCAGGACCAGCAGCATCATGAACGGGGTCCACTGCCACACCAGGGCGATGACCACCGAGAGCAGCGGGAGCGAGGAGGTGAAGTCGATCGGTCCGATCCCCACCAACCCCAGCACCCAGTTGACCATCCCGTAACTGGGGTTGAGCATCGAAACGCTCCATAGCAGCGAGGAGGCCACCGGCATGATCAGGAACGGGGTGATCAGCAGGGTCCGCACGATCCCCCGGCCCAGGAATTCGCGGTCCAACAGAATCGCGAAGAACGTCCCCAGGACCAGGGCGACGGCCACGCAGCCCAGCGTGATCACCACCGAGTTCACGGCCGCGACCCGGAACGTGGAATCGGAGAAGATGTCCACGAAGTTCTGCAGTCCCACGAAGATGTTGCCGTCGGGACGCAACAGGTTCCAGGACCGCAGCGAATACCAGATGGTCAGCAGGAAGGGCAGCTGGGTGACGATGATGGTGAAGATCAGCGCGGGAAGCAGCGGCAGCCGGCGGCTCCAGCCCTCCCTACGCCGGGCACGGCGCTGTCGCGCTGCGTGCGGTGCGGAGTCGGCGGCCGCCTGCTGGCGGTCCGTCCGGGTCAACGTACTCATGGCCTAGCCCTTCTTCTGGTAGGTCCGGGCCACGGTGGCCGCGAAGTCCTGCGATTGGCGCAGCGCGTCCTCGACGCTTTGGCTGCCGGCGATGGAGGCGGAGATCTGCTGCGCCACCCGGGTGCCGAGGTCCTGGAATTCTGGGATCCCCACGAACTGCAGTCCGGTGTAGGGCACCGGATGGATCATGGATTTGTCCTGGGTGGCATTGCCCATGGCCTTCAGCGTCGGTGTCGCGTAGTCCTCGGCGATCGAGGCGTATTCGGGAATCTCGTAGGTGGATTTGCGGCTGCCCGGGGGCAACCGTTCCCAGCCGATGGAGTTGCCGACCAGCTTCAGGTAGTCCTTATTGGTCATCCAGGCGATGAAGTCCCATGCGGCCTGCTTCTTCCGGCTGGTTTGCGGGATGGCCAGCGCCCAGGTGTAGAGCCAGCCGGCCGACTCGGTCTCCTTCACCGGCGCCAGGGCATAGTTGGTCTTTCCGGTGACCTTCGACGAGGACGGGTCCTCGATGGAGGAGACCATCGCCGTGGCGTCGTACCACATGGCCGCGTTGCCCTGGGAGAACCGGGTGATGCAGTCGCCGTACCCCGAGGTCGCCGCCCCGGGTTGGCCGTAGCTGCGGACCAGGTCGACATATCCGGCCACCGCCTCATGGACCTCGGGGCTGTCCAGGGTGGCGTTCCAGTCCTCGTCGAACCAGCGCCCGCCGTAGGTGTTGATGACGGTGTCCAGCGGCGCCATCACTTCGCCCCATCCGGCCAGCCCGCGCAGGCAGATCCCCGAGAAGCCCTTCTGCGGCGCGTGCAGTTCCTTCGCGAATCCGCGGATCTGTTCCCAGGTCGGTTGTTCGGGCATGCTCAGCCCCGCTTTCTCGAAGAGGTCTTCGCGGTAGACCACGAACGAGGACTCCCCGTAGAACGGGACCGAGTACTGGCTTCCCTGATGGGTGAGCGACTCACGGATGGTCGGAATGAAATCCTGGGCGTCGTAGCCCTGGGTCTGTTCCATATAGGGACCCAGATCGGTGATCCACCCGTTCTCGGCCCACATCGGAGTCTCGTAGTTGGAGATCATCACGACGTCGAACTCCCCGCCTTCGGTGGCGACGGAGGCGGTGATCTTCGCGCGGGCCTCGTTTTCCGGAAGCGAAACGAAGCGGACGTCGATGCCCGGATGCTTGGACCGGAAGTCATCCATCAAGGAGATCGCGTCGTTCATCTGCGGGTTGGAGACGATGGCCACGATCAGGCTGGTCTTCCCACCCGCCGTCGCCTGTCCCGAGCAGGCGCTGAGCCCCGCAGCGGCCACGGCACCGATCCCGGCGCCCATGAATCCCCGGCGGCTGAGGGGAAAATCCCGTATCGCCATTATCTGCTCCTCGCTCGAGCGACCGCTTCGCTCATGTGATAACCATCAAGTGCTCATTTGTTATGTGACTCTAGTCATATAAGATCATTTGAGCAAGACATTCAACTCACATGAGTCGGACCCGAGGGAGTGCCGACCTAAACGAAGGAATCCACCCCATGCCCGAACGGCACGAGGAAATGTTGGCGCAGATCGCCAGCGAGTACTACCTCGAAAACACCTCGAAGGTCGAGATCGCCAAAACCCACGGGATCTCCCGCTTCCAGGTCGCCCGCTATCTTGATGAGGCACGCCACGAAGGCATCGTGCAGATCACCATCCGTCGCCCTGCAGCCGTACCCGTCGAAGAAGCGGAACTGGCCCGCGCCCTGGGCATCACGTCGGTGACCATCGCTCCGACCCCGACGGGAGCCCTCGACGAACGCGACCGACTGGCCCGTGCGGCAGCAGCAGTCGTCGCCGGGGTCGTCACCGAGGGGTGCCGACTGGGGGTCTCCTGGTCGCGCACCTTGCAGGCCATGGCCGGCCACCTGCCAACACTGCCCGGTTGTGACGTCGTCCAGCTCGCCGGCTCCATCACGGTCACCGGCGGCAGCGGTTCGGGGGCGCTGATCCATCGGCTCGGGGCAGCAGCCGGTGGCCGGACCTGGCCCCTGCCGGCCCCGCTCATCCTTGAAACGGCCGAGACGGCAGCGAGTCTGCGCCGCCAGCCGGAGATCTCCGACGCCCTGAAGGCGGCAGAGGACCTCGATGTCGCCGTCGTCGCCCTGGGCGATTGGGTCCCCGGGAAGTCAACCGTCTATGAACGCCTCTCCCCCACCCAGCGTCAGGCCGCCACCGCGGCGGGCACCGTCGCCGAATGCTCGGGCCGACTGCTGGCCGCCGACGGTTCAGCGGCCGCGGCAGGGGTCGATGATTGTGTCATCGCCGTCTCGCTGGCCCAGCTGAAAGCCACCCCGCAAGTCGTGATGGTCGCCCCCAGCCCGGACGGTGTCGCGGGGGTCCGCGCTGCGGTGGCCGCCGGAATCGTGAACCATTTGGTCCTCGGCCCATCACTGGCCCACGCCCTGGCCACGGAACTTGACCTGATTGAAGCAACCGCGACGGAGGATCCAGCATGAGCGACGTCGTCGTCGGCATTGATTCCTCGACCCAGTCCTGCAAGGTGCTGGCCCTGGATGCCGCCACCGGGACCGAATTGCGTTCGGCCAAGGTGGCCCACCCCGATGGGACCAGCATCGATCCGCGGATCTGGGCCTCCGCCCTTCACCGCGCCTGGAAAGAAGCAGACCCTGCGGGGGCAGGTACGGTGATCGGCGTCGGGCTGGCCGCCCAACAACACGGCATGGTCGCCCTGGACGTGTCCGGGGAACCGGTCTTCGAAGCGCTGTTGTGGAACGACACCCGCAGCGCTCCCGAGGCCGCGGCCATGGTCTCCGACCACGGGGCGGATTTCTGGGCCCGGGAAGTGGGATCGGTGCCGGTGGCCTCCTTCACCCTGACGAAGCTGGCCTGGTTGGCCAGGAACGAGCCCGAAGCCGCGGCACGGGTACACCGCGTGGTGCTGCCCCACGATTATCTGAACCACGTGCTCACGGGCCGCTGGTTCACCGATCGCTCGGATACCAGCGGCACCGCCTACTACCACCCCGCTACCGGATACCTCCCGGAACTGCTGACCGAATATTTCGGTCGCGCCCCCGAACTACCCGAGGTGATCGCCCCGGATGCCGTCGGAGGCCGTCTCCTGCCCGAGTTCGGGGCCGACGGTGCGGTCGTCTCGGCGGGCGCCGGCGATAATGCCGCAGCCGCCCTGGGCCTGGGCCTGCAATCCGGGGAAATCGCCGTGTCGATCGGCACCTCGGGCACCGTTTTCGCCTCCGTACCAGATCGCCCCACCGCGGATGCCACGGGGGCGGTGGCCGGTTTCGCCGATGCCACCGGTGGCTATCTCCCCTTGCTCGCGGTCATCAATTCGGCTCGGGTGATGGCCTCCACCGCCGAACTGCTGGGCGTTGGGCTGGCCGAATTCGACCGGCTCGCCTCCTGTGGGGACCCGTTGGCCGGAGGACTGAACCTCATGCCCTATTTCGATGGCGAACGCACGCCGAACCTCCCCGGGGCCACCGGGAGCCTGACCGGAATGAGCCGGGCCTCGTTGACCCGGGAGAATCTGGCCCGGTCCTCCGTCCTGGCCGTGATGAACTCGTTGGCCGATGCCGCCGAAGCCCTCTCCGAGGTGTCCCGACCGGCCCAACGGGCCCTACTGATCGGCGGTGGCGCGCGATCGGCATCCTTGCGCGCGGTGGCCCCCGAACTGCTGGGTATCGACGTGGACGTCCTGGAAGCCGGCGAATACGTGGCACTCGGGGCCGCCCGCCAGGCGGTGTGGTCAGCGACGGGCGAACTTCCTGCCTTCGAACGCCGGATCGAGACCCGACTCAGCCCCTCCGGAGCCGGCTGGGGCGCGCAATCCCGCAACCTCTACGCCACCGAACGCACCCGCCTCTACGGGGTGTAGGCCCCTCGTCGAGGCAGTAGCAGGGAGTTGGAGTCCTACGTCCAGCCATCCGCGCGCAAGGTGCGCAACAAAGCCAGCGCCCCGCCGTCGTCCAGGATGGCCAGCGCCTCCAGGTAGGGCCGGGTGAACTCCTCCTGGTCGGCCAGATCGCCAAAGAGTTCCCGGTCGCGCAGGAACGCCAACGGGTCCTGATCCTGGGCGGCCGCCGCCGCCAGGACCCGGTCGCGGAGCCGGTCCACGACCTCGATGGGTTGCCCGGCCTCGTCCACGCCGCGGGCGTAGCGGGCCCAGGAGGCGACGATCGCGGCGCTGAGGCGCACCGCACCGCCGTCGGACAGGTTCGCACGGATCACGGGGACCAGCCAGGTGGGGATCCGGTCGGAGGATTCGGCGGCCAGACGGGCCAGGGTGTCCTGGACCTGTTCGTTGGCAAACCGTTCGATGAGTTCGTGCCGGTACGCGTCCAGATCGATCCCCGGCACGGGCTGGAGGGTGGGGGTGGCTTCGCGTTCCATATAGGCGAGGAGGAACTCGACGAGCAGCGGGTCGGAGCAGGCCTCGTGGGCGAAGCGGTAGCCCGCTAGATAACCGAGGTAGGCGATGCCCTGGTGGCTGCAGTTGAGCAGGCGCAGTTTCATCAGCTCATAGGGTTCGACGTCGTCGACCAGCTGGACTCCTACCGACCCCCAGTCGGGGCGCCCGGTGGGGAATCTGTCCTCCAGGACCCATTGAATGAAGTCCTCGCAGACCACCGGCCAGGCGTCTTGAACCCCGTATTCGGCGGCAATGGCAGCCCGGTCGGCCTCGGTGGTGACCGGGGTGATCCGATCGACCATGGAGTTCGGGAAGGGCACCTGCTCGGCCACCCACGCCCCGAGCTCCGGATCCTTCAACCGGGCAAAGGTGGTGAAGACCTTCGCGGCCAGATGCCCGTTGCCTTGGATGTTGTCACAACTCATCACCGTGAACGGTTCGATCCCGGCGGCTCGGCGGCGACGCAGGGCCTCGGTGACGAACCCGAACGTGGTGGTTGGCACGGCCCCCTCGGCCAGATCCGCGGCGACGGCTGGGGTGGTGGCATCAAATTCCCCGGTGGAGGGGTTGTAGTTGTAGCCGCCCTCGGTCACGGTGAGCGACACGATCCGCACCTCCGGGTCGGTGAGCTGCTCCAGGACCAGCTCGGGTTCGTCCGGGGCATAAAGGTAACGGGCGATGGAACCGATGACCCGGGCATCACGGGTTCCGTCGGGGGCCTTGGCCACCAAGGTATACAGCCCGTCCTGGTCGGACATGACATCGCGCATGCGCTGGTCGTGGGGCATGAGCCCAACCCCGCAGATGGCCCAGTCCAGGTCCTGACCCGCGTTCATCAGCGCGTCGAGATACATCGCCTGGTGGGCCCGGTGGAATCCTCCGACGCCGAAATGCACGATGCCGATCCGTCGTTGCCCCAACGGATACCCGGGCACGGAGACCGGGTCCTTCAGTACGGGCAGGGCCCCGGCATTCAGACGAGTCATGATGTGCTCCGATCGTGATGTAGCTAACAATCAAGAGCATAACATATGAGCATCTCACCATACTCAAATGAGCATACGAGTGAAGGGTGGCCCACTTGCTAGGGTGGGGCTTCGTGAACAGCTCAGATCCTTCCCGCGGTAATTCGGTGTGGCGCGCCCCCGGAATGCCGGCATTGCTGTCCCTGACGGCCGCCGGATTCGCCGGATTCGCCGCCCTGCTACCCATGGCCCCGCTGTGGGCCGTCCGCGGCGGCGCCGACGAGGCCGGATCCGGCCTGGTCAATGGCGCACTGCTGCTGACCACCGTCCTGACCCAGGGGTTCGTCCCCCGGCTGCTCCAGCGTCTGGGCACTGGTCGCGTTCTGGCTGCCGGCCTGCTGCTGCTCGGCGGACCGTCCCTGCTCATGCTCCTCTCCGACCAGCTCGGCTGGATCCTGGCCCTGTCACTGATCCGTGGGGTGGGGTTCGGGATCCTGACGGTCACCGGTTCCGCGGCGGTGGCCCACCTGGTGGCACCGGCGAGGCATGGTGCCGCCATCGGCGCCTACGGCGCGGCGATCGCAGTACCCCAACTGCTCCTGCTGCCTGCAGGACCCTGGTTGGCCGACACGATCGGCTTCTGGACGGTCTTCGCCCTGGGGACCCTGCCGCTGCTGGGCATCGTGGCGGCCCCGCGACTGGCGCTGGCCCTACGTGAACGCGAAGCCGAGCAATCCCGTCGCCGCCCGGCCCCGGCGACCCCGGCCGAGGAGAACACGACGACCGGGAAGCGACGGGCCCCCCGGCTTCCGGGCGGACTGCTCCGTCCCATGCTCCTGCTGCTGGCCGTCACCCTCGCCGGTGGGGCACTGATCACCTTCGTCCCGCAGATGAGCTCCTCGCCCGCCGCGACGACCGGGGGACTGGCCCTGCTCACCGCGACCGCGGCCCTCAGCCGGTGGCGTCTGGGCGCCTGGGCCGACCGGCACGGGACGAAGGCCTTCCTGTGGCCGCTGGTCCTGCTCACCGCCATCGGGCTCGTGCTTGCAGCCTGGGCCGTGAAGGATCCCGACGCGACCCGCGTCCCCCTGCTGCTGGTGGCCATGACGATCATCGGCATCACCTACGGAGGCCTGCAGAACCTCACGTTGCTGCTCTCCCTCTCGGCGGTGAGGCCCTCCCAGTACGGGACGGCGAGCGCCGTCTGGAACATGGGCTTTGATGCCGGAACCGGTCTGGGATCGGTGCTCGTGGGAGCCCTGGCCGCAGGGCTGTCCTTCCCCATCGCCCTGTTGGTGGCCGCCGGAATCTCGCTGGCCACTCTGCCTCTGGCGCTCATGCGCCAACGGGCGGCTCCTTCGGCCTAGGCTCAGGGGATGAAGAACACCGAGAAGGCGGCCGCAGAAGCCCGCAAGGCAGCTCGCAGCGAGTGGTTCGAACGCGCGGCCCGACTCGGCTACGTGGCCAACGGGGTGCTGCACGGCATGCTGGGCCTCCTGGCGTTGAACGTGGCCTTGGCGCGTGGCGGGGACGCCGACCAGTCGGGCGCCATGAGGGCACTCTCCGCGCAACCCGGGGGCGGGATCCTGATCTGGCTCTGCTTCCTGGGCTGCCTCCTGCTGGCAATCTGGAGCCTGACCCAGGCCGTCGTTCCCAGCCACAAGGGTGCCGGCTTCATCGTTAAACAGGCGGGCACCGGCGTCGTCTTCGCGGCCATCGGCACCACGTTCGGCAGCTACGCCCTCGGCGCCGGAAAGGACTCCTCCCAACAGAGCACGTCCATTTCGGCCACCCTGATGTCCTCACCCGCCGGAAGCGTCGCCCTGATCATCGCCGGTCTGGTCGTCATCGGCGTCGGGATCTACTTCATCTACTCCGGCGTGGCCAGAAAGTTCACCAAGAGCCTGCGCCGGCCCTCCAGCCCCACGGTGCAGCGCACCCTGATGATCCTGGGCACCGCGGGTTACGTGGCCAAGGGGCTGACTCTGGCCGCGCTGGGACTGCTGATCGTCGTCTCCACGGCACAACACGACCCCGAGGACTCCACCGGACTGGACGGGGCCCTGAAGGCAGTGCGCGATCAGCCGTTCGGGTCCTTCGCCCTCATCGCGATCGCCGTCGGCCTGCTGGCCTACGCCCTCTTCTTGTTCATGCGCTCGCGCTATGACGAGATGAAACAGGGTGCCGGGCTCTAGGAGCGCATCAGGTTGCGCCGCTCGATCGCCGGGCAGGCATCCATGACCACATCCAGCCCGGCAGCCGTGGCGCGGGCCGCAGCGGCCTCATCGACGACCCCGACCTGCAGCCATACGGCCTTCGCGCCGATCTCGATGGCCTGGTCCACGACCGCTCCGACCCGCTGCGAGTTCACGAAGCAGTCCACGACGTCGATGGTCCCGGGGATCTCGTCGAGCCGGGTGTAGCCCCGCTCCCCGTGGACGGTGTCCCCCTTCAGCGAGACCGGGACGATGTCCATGCCCAGGTCGTCACGGATGATCCGTGCCACCCCGACGGCGGCACGCAGCGGATTATTGGATAGTCCGACGATGGCCCACCGGGCCTGGGTGGTCAGCAAACGCCGGATGGTGTCCGGATCGTTGATGTGGTGCTGGCGCAATTGCGGACCGTCGGTCCCACCGTCACCGAGCACCGGTTCGCGCAGCACCGGCTCCGAGAGCACCGGATCGGAGACGTTCAGCACCGGTTCGCCGGTGCGCAGCTGCGGATCGGTGGTGCCCAACGGCGGGCCCTCGACCTCGGGGAGCTCGGGTTCGGCGACCGCGCCGCGGCGGCCCGTCCGCCCGGATTCCGTGCCCTCCGACCCCGGTTCCCCGGCGGTGGAGGGTGGGCGGACCGGTGCCGCGGGGATGTCGACATCTGCCATGTCGACCTCCGGGATCTCGGCGGCGGGGATCTCCAGATCGGGGATCCCGGCCAGATCGGCGGCGGACGGTTGGTTCTGCGGTGCTGGTTCCGTCATGGCCACCACCCTACAAGGCCCGTCGACGCCCGTCAGCCCACCGGGGTTGCCTGCTGCGTGGCCGCTGCCGAGCAACCGGAGAAAGCTCCCCGGTAGACGGCGGCCGGGTGGTTGTCTTCCAGAGTGGCGCCCCGGCCGAAGACCTTTTCCCGCAGGGTGCCGGGCGCGTACTCGCTTTGGGCCAGACCGCGGGCCCGCAACTCCGGCAGGACCCCCTCGATGAAGTCGGTATAGGAGCCGGGAAGTATCTGGTTGACGATGTTGATCCCGTCGATCCCGGCGTCCTGCCAGCGCTCGAGTTCGTCGACGATTTGTTCGGGGGTCCCCGAGATCTGTTGTGCTTTCGCCCGCGAGCGGGCCAGATCCCCCACGGTCGGCTTTCCGCCGGGCACCGAGGCGATGACCGCTTCGAGGATTCCGCGGGCCCCTTCGGTTTCGATATCGCCCAGCGGGGTGTCCAGGTCCAGGCCCCCCAGGTCCACGCCGATGCCCCCGCCGATATGGGCGATCAGGGCGTGGGGGTCCAGGTAGTCGTCGTACTCCGCCTCCTTGCGCCGGACCTCGGCCTCGGTGCTGCCCACCACGAAGGACAGTCCTGCGAAGATCTTCGCGTCCCCCGGTGACCTGCCCGCTTCGGCCTCCAGCGCCCGGATGGCCGTGGCTTGTTTGCGCACGTAGTCGGTGGTCGGGGCGAACAGGAACGTGGCCTCGGCATGGGTGGCAGCGAAGGCCTTGCCTCGCGGTGAGCTGCCGGCCTGGAAGAGGAACGGGGTGCGCTGCGGGCTGGGCGAGCACAGATGCGGGCCTTCGATCGAATAGCGCGGGCCCTGGTGGTGGATCTTATTCACCCGGGCCGGATCGGCATAGCGGCCGTCCTGCTTATCGGCCAGCACCGCCCCGTCCTCCCAGGACCCTTCCCACAACTTATAGACCGCCGCCACGTACTCCTCGGCCCAGTCATAGCGGTCCGCGTGGGCGGCCAGGCCCGTCGCCCCGAAGTTGCGGTGGGAGTTCTCCAGCACGCTGGTCACGATGTTCCAGGCCACCCGGCCACCCGAAAGGTGGTCCAGGGTGGAGAACTGGCGGGCCATCTGGAACGGTTCGGACTGCACCACCGAGCTGGTCAGCGCCAAGCCGATCTGTGAGGTCGTCGCGGCCAGCGCGGAGGCCAGCACCAGCGGGTCGTTGGAGGGAACCTGGAGACCCTTCTCCACCAGGGAGGCCCACCCGCCCTCATGGTTGCCGTAGAGGCCCGCCACGTCGGCGAAGAACAGGGCATCGAATTTGGCGTCCTCGAGTTGGCGGGCCAGATCCACCCAGAGTCCGAGTTCGTTATAGCGGTGCTGTTGCGCCTCGGGGTGGCGCCACTGGCCTCCCAGGATATGGCTGGGGGTGTTCATCACGAAGGCGCTCAGCAGCAGGCGCGGGCGGTGGTGGGTGCTCATGTTCGGTCGTGGCCCTTCGGGGTCGTGGTGGCTTCACCGATGCTGTTCAGGCCGGTGGGGATGGTGGCGTTGATATGGAAGTCACCGACGGAGCGGGCCTTGAAGGCCGCCGGGTTGTGGGTGGCCACGGTGCGGGCGTTGCGCCAGTGCCGGTCCAGGGATTTTCCGCGGCTGGTGGCGGAGGCCCCGGTGACGTCGAAGAGGGCCCCTGCGGCGTCGAGCACCAGCGGCGGGACAGCCACCTGGGCTTTCTGCACGGCGAGTTCGGCGCGCAGGAATGCCGCCTCGGTGTCCAGGCCCAGGGCCGGGTCGACGGCGGCATCCAAGTCGCGGGCCGCGGCCGCGACCACTGCTTCGGCGGCATAGACCCGTGCGGCGAGGGTCCCGACGTGTTCCTGGATCTGGGCGTCATCGCGGAAGAGTCCGCCGGAGCCGGTATTGAACGTGCGGGTGCGGGCGGCGACGAGTTCGGAGGCGTCGCACAGGGCGGCCCGGCCGATCCCGGCCAGCACGGCCAGCAGGACCAGTTGGAAGAACGCCGGTTCCAGCGTGCTGGTGACCTTGCGGGAAATGATGTTGGAGGACTCGACGGCCACGTTGTCGAAGATCGCGGTTCCGGTGCCGGTCAACGGTTGGCCGAAGCCGTCCCAGTCATCGTGGATGGCCACCCCGTCGGCATCGGTGGGGACGACGGCGTACTGCCGGCCTTCGACGCCCTCGGTACTGGCCAGCACCACCACCCAATCGGCGAAGATGCTGCCGGTGGTGTAGTACTTCGCACCATTGAGGACCCAGCCGCCGTCGTGCCGTGTCAGTTTCGTCGCCGTGGTGCCCAGGGCGTTGCCGCCGCGTTCGGTGGCCGCGTTGCCGAAGATCTGCCCGGCCAGCACCCGCGGGAACCAGGTGTCGCGGAAGTCCCGCGGCTGCAAGGCAATGGTTTCGACGAAGGAAAAATGTGATCGCAGCAGATGGGCCACGTTGGAATCGGCGGCAGCCAATTCCACCAGCAGCCGGAACAGGTGTTCATGGTTCACCGGGTCCCCGCCGTATTCGGCCGGCACCCGCAAGGTGGTGAAACCGGCCTCCTGGAGGCACCCGACTTGTTCGAAGGGAAGCACATGGTCCTGTTCGCGGGCGACGGCGTCGACGGCGATGGCGTCGAAGACGGGGCGGAAGCGTGCGGCCAGGGCAAGATAGCGGGCTTCGGAGCCCTCCGGTACGGGGGTGTCGAAGGCCGGTGGGGTGGTGGTGGTTTCACTCATGGTCGTTCCTAACTGACGAGGGTATGTTCGGGCTCGGAGACGGGGCAGGCGTCTTGGCGTGCGTCCAGATCCCGCGCACTGGTTTCGGGGGAAAGCAGGGTGGTGACGACGGTGAGCGCGCCGACCGCAACGAAGTAGGCGATGACCCAGATCGGGCTGCCGCCGCCGGCGGCCAGCAGCGCGGTGGCCACCAGCGGGGCCAGGCCACCGCCCAGGACTGAACCGATCTGATAGCCGATGGACACCCCGGAAAAGCGGACCCGGGTGTCGAAGAGCTCGGAGAAGAACGCCGCCTGCGGCCCATACATCGCGTCGTGGCCGATGTTCATGCCCAGCACGACGGTCAGCACGATCAGCACGAAGCTGCCGGTATCGAGCAGCGGGAAGGCGATCAGGGCAACCAGGATGCTGAATATCCCGCCGAAGAGGTAGGTGCGCCGGCGCCCGATCCTGTCCGATACCCAGCCCCAGAACGGGACGGTGACCAGTCCGAGGGCGGAGGCGATGAGAATGGCCTGCAACCCGGTTTCGCGGCTGATTCCGCCCTGGGCCAGGTAGGTCAGGATGAAGACCGTGTAGACGTAGTAGAACGCGTTCTGGGCGATGCGCAGCCCGGTGGTCAGGGCGACTTGGCGGGGATGGGTGCGCAGCGATTCCAGCACCGGGCGGCGGGAGACCTGCTGCGTTTGAACCACCTGTTTGAAGGAGGCGCTGTCCTCGATCCTCAGCCGCACCACCAGACCGACGACGACCAGCAGGATGCTCGCCAGGAACGGCAGCCGCCATCCCCAGGCCAGATAGGCGGCATCCGGCAGGGCTGATTCCAGTCCCAACAGCACCGCCGTGGCCAACAGCATGCCCGCGCTCGGGCCGATTTGGGTGGCGCTGCTGGTCAGTCCGCGGCGTCCGGGGGCGGCGTGTTCGACGGTCATCAGGGCGGCTCCCGCCCATTCGGCACCGTAGCCGATGCCCTGGGCCACGCGCAGGATCAGCAGTAGCGCCGGGGCAATCCATCCGGCAGTGTCGTGGGTGGGCAGCAAACCGATCGCCGTGGTGGCGATACCGGTCAGCAGCAGGGAGGCAACCAGCACGGTCTTGCGTCCGATCCGATCCCCGTAGTGCCCTCCAAGAAGCCCACCAATGGGGCGGGCGATGAACCCGACGGCATAGGTGGCGAAGGCCGCCATGGTCCCGACCAACGGGTCGGCCGGTGCGAAGAACAGCGGGCCGAAGACAGTCGCCGCGGCGAGCCCGTAGAGCACGAAGTCGTAGCCCTCGATCGTGGTGCCGATGAAGCTGGCGACGGCGACGCGTGAACGCATCCTGCGGGTTGGCGGGGTGGGCGTGGTGGTGGTCATGGTGGTTCCTTTCCATCGGTCCCGGCGGAAGCACCTGCCCGAAACGGGTGGTTGCTGCGGAGTCAACGAGCCAGGTCTCTCGTCCGCTCTGGATGGTGGTTCTCGTAGGTGCTGCTAGCTGGTGGCCAGTTGTGCTACCGCGAGCCGGTAGTCGGCGGCCCGGTGGCTGTCCTTGACCCGGTCCCCGGCGCCGAAGAGCTTCTGGCGCAGGGTCCCCGGCGCGTATTCGGTGGGGTAGGCACCCAGGGCCTGCAGTTCGGGGATGACGAATTCGACGACATCCTCGAAGGTGCCCGGGGTGATGGCGTAGGCAATATTGAAGCCGTCCACGTCGGTGTCCTGGACCCACTCAACGAGCTTCGCGGCGACCTGGGCCCCGTCACCGACGGTGACCGGGCCGAAACCGCCGACGCCGATCCATTCGGCCAACTGGCGGATGGTCCACGGTTTGCCGTCATCCCCGGAGGCCTTCTTGAACGTCTCCACCGAGGACTGGATGGCATTGGACTTCACGTCCTCACCGATCACGTCGTCAAGGTCGTACTGTGACATGTCGATTCCGGTCCAGCCCGAGAGCAGGGCCAGCGACCCGTTGATGTCGGCGTAGGAGGCATAGTCGGCGTATTTGTTCTGCGCCTCCTCGTCTGTGGCAGCGGTGATGATCGTCTGCATCGTGTAGATCTTCACGTCGTAGCGGTCGCGGCCGGCGGCCTCGACATTGTCCCGGATCCTCCGCACGGTGTCGGTGAGGATTTCTTTGGTCGGACTATTCACGAAGACGGATTCGGCGTTCGCCCCCGCGAATTCCAGGCCGCGCGGGGAGGCACCGGCCTGGTAGATGACCGGGGTGCGCTGCACCGAGGGTTCGGTGATGGCAATGCCCGGGACCTTGAAGTACTTGCCCTCGTGGCCGATCTCGTGGACCTTCGACGGGTCGGTGTAGACCCCCGATTCCCGGTCGCGGAGAACGGCGTCGTCCTCCCAGGAACCCTCGAGCAGCTTATAGACCACTTCGAGGTACTCATCGGCGTGGTCGTAGCGTTCGTCGTGTTCCATCTGGTCTTCCTGGCCCATGTTCCTGGCTGCCGAGGGCAGGTATCCGGTCACCACGTTCCAGCCGAGGCGGCCGTTGGTCAGGTGGTCCAGGGTCGCCAGTCGGCGGGCGAACGGGTAGGGGTGTTCGTAGGCGGTTCCGGCGGTGACCCCGAAGCCCAGGTTCTCGGTGACGGAAGCCATCGCGGAGACCAGCAGGAACGGGTCGTTGACCGGGACCTGGGCGCCGGCGGAGAGCGGGGTGGAGTTGGTGGATCCGTAGACGTCGTAGGTGCCCAAGACGTCCGCGATGAAGATCCCGTCGAACAGCCCCTTCTCCAGCGTCTTGGCCAGCTCGGTCCAGTAGCCCAGTTCCTTATAGCGCCACGCCTGGTCCTGCGGATGACGCCACAGCCCCGGCGATTGGTGGACCACGCAGTTCATGTCGAAGGCGTTCAGGCGGATCCGGCGGCGTGCTGGTGTGGTGCTCATTTTTCTCCTTCAGGGGTCTTGAGGTCGCCGACGGCGCCGAGTTTGCGCGGCGTCGCGGCGTTGACCTCGTAGTCGCCGACGATGCGGGACTTGTACATGGCGGGGTTGTGGGTGGCTATGGTGCGCGCGTTGCGCCAGTGGCGGTCCAGGTTGCAGGCGGTGGAGGTCGCCGAGGCGCCGAGGCCGTCGAAGAGCTTGCTGGTCGCCTCGAGCACGAGTGGTTGGATGCTCGTCTGGGCCCGGTTGGCGGCCAGCTCGCTGACCGCGTACTGCTCCGCGGGGCTCAGCCCCGGTTGGCCGATCACCGATTCGAGTTCGGCGATGGCGGCCAACAGGATCGCGTCCACGGCACAGGCGGTCGCCGAGATCTCTCCGATGACCTGCAGGACCTGGGGTTCATGCCGGGAGGGGACGCCGGTTCCGGTGGTGAAGGCTCGTTCACGCAGTTGGGTGTGGGCGCGGGCGTCGGCGAGGACCGCCCGGGCGATACCGGCCTGGACGGCGAGCAGCACCAACTGGAAGATGGCCGATTCCGGGTGGACGTCCAGCACCTCGGGGTCCAGGAGCGTATCCACGGGAACCCGGGTGAATCCGGTGGTCCCGGTGCCGGTGAGTTGTTGGCCGAACCCGTCCCAATCGTCGTGGATGACCACCCCCGAATGCTGGGTGGACACCACCGCGACGTGGCGCCCTTCAACCGCCGGCGCCATGGCGGTGACCGCCACCCAGTCGGCGAAGAGCGTCCCGGTGCAGTAGTACTTCTGCCCCGTGAGCAGCCAGCCGGCCTCGGACTGTTCGACGGCGGTGTTCAGGTGGCCCAGGTCGTTGCCGCCGCGCTCGGTGTAGGCGTTGCCGACGATCTGCCCGGCGACGAAGCGGGCGAACCAGCGCGCCTTGACCGCCTCGTCGTGGAGCAGCAGCACCGATTCGACGAAGCCGATATGGGCCCGCAGCAATTGGGCGATCTGCGAGTCGGCCTCCCCCAGCTCGATGAGCAAGCGGAAGGAATCAACCAGCGAGGCGCCGAAGCCGCCGACCTCCCGGGGGACCCGCAGGGCACCGAAGCGGGCCTGGTTGAGCCAGCCGACCTGTTCGAAGGGCAGGATCCGCCGGGCATCTCGGTCGGCGGCGCCATCGGCGATGCTGGCGAACACGGGTCTGAAGACCGCCGCGAGTTCGTCGTAGTGTCCGTCGGCGGGCACGCCGGGGGTCAGTTTGATCAGGTGTCGCGGGGTCACTTCGTCGATCGGCAGGGCAGCCACAGAACATCACTCCATCGGTTCCGGCGTGAGCACCTTCCTCCCGACGGATCGGGAAGGGGTTGCTGCGGCGTCACGGAGCCAGATCTCTCGGCCGCTCTGGATGGTTGTTGTCTCCATTGGGCCACATCATGGGCCCTCAGCGCCACCGTTGGAGTCAACGGAAACCACTTTTCCGGGGTGTTTCAGCCCAGGTTCCGAGCCCCAGGCAATCCAAGCAACATCGAATATTTCCGTTATTTGCACGGGTTCTGGACACGAAAGTTCAATCCGGGCACCTCGCAGGAAACATCAATGAAATATTTCGCAACGCGTCGTGTGAAGTTGCTTCTTCTGGTGCCGGTGGCCTTTAGTGGAAAGGTACCCATCCCGAGCGGCCGAGAGATCTGGCTCCGTGACGCCGCAGCAACCACGCCGAACAAGGCCCCGCCACCCCGCGGAACCCGTCACCGGCGAAGGTGCTTCCGCCAGGAACGATGGAGCTGAGTTCATGAGCATTGCCCCGACCCGTACGACCGACGCACAGCAGACCCGCCTCGGGGGCTCCGTCTCCCCGAAAGCCCACGACAAACGCATTCGTTCCCAAGGGACGTGGCAGGGATCCATGCGGACGAAGATCCGGATCCGGGCCTTCGGCTTCGAAGTGGACGAGCCCGAACCCGTTGGCGGGACCGATACCGCCCCCACTCCCATGGAATACATGGTCGGCGCAGTCAACGCATGCCTGGGCGTGGTGGTCGAACAGATCGCCGAGGAACTGCAGATCGGTCTCGAAGCCATCGAGACCTATTGCCTGGCTACCCAGGACACGCGCGGATTCGCCGGTACCGCCGATGTCCAGCCCTTTTTTCATTCCTGCCGGATCGCCGTCCACGTCCAGACCGGAGAACAAGATGCCAGCCGGTTGGACCAGCTGACGACGTCCGTGGAATCACGTTGTCCGGCGCTGACCCTGATCCGCGCCGCCGGCGTTGTCGTGGATCTCCGCTGGCATTTCGCGGAGTTGATCGATGTCGACGCTCCTGAAAGGGAATGCAACAACGCGGATGCCCTCTCTCGCGGTCTCGACTCGCGGTCCCGAAAGGTGGAGCAGTGACATCGGCGGGCGCATGGACCATCGGCTTAGCCGTGGGCTATACGGCTCTTTTGCTCTTTGGCGGCCGCTGGTCCCGCGTGCGCGCAGGGCGTCCCGGCGGACAGGGCTTCTTCGATGGCGGCCGTTCCTTCAGCCCTTGGACCGTCGCCTTCTGCATCACGGGGCTCTTCTCGGGCTCTTCATATATTTCCATCATGGAACTCAGCTATCGGACCGGGATTTCCGCTGCCTGGTACGGAGTGGCCGAAACGGTGCAAATTCTGCTGATCGCCTTGTTGCTGGTGAAACCGCTGCGGGAGAAGCTCGTCGTGACGGTCACCGGCATCATCGGTGATCGGTTCGGTCGGGCGGCTAAAGCCATCGCGGGCGTCATTACGGCGGTCACTTTCCCCATGTGGTCGGTGGCCACAACGATCGCCTTCGCCTCGGCTTTGACGGCGTTCACCGATTTGCCGCTGCAATGGACGGTCACTGCGACCGCGCTGCTTCTGTTGGTTTTTCTCTGGTCGGGCGGCATGAGGTCCGTGGCATTCAATCAGACGTTGAACTGCCTGGTCTTCGTCGTCATGCTCGTCATCGCGGGCTTCGTAGTGTTGTCGAATCCCGGCCCCGGCGGTTGGCAGGAATTGGCAGCCACCCGTCCGGCGATGGTCGACCCCGGAAATGCCGGGCTGTCCCTCATCGTCGCCTGGTTTGGGACATTCATCGTCAATGTGCCGCTGGCGCAGGCTGCCTTCCAAATGACCATGTCCTGCCGCTCTCCGCGTGACGGCCAGAAGGGCCTGTATGCGGCAGCCCTCTTCGGGATCCCCTTCATCGTCCTCGGTGCCCTGGTGGGGACCTCCGCAGCCATTGCGGTTCCCGACCAGGAACTTGGCCTCGTGGCTGTCCCCTATTACATCAGCGAGACCCTGCCGGCGCCGCTGGTCGGCCTCTTCTTCCTTGGCGTCTGGGCCTGCGCCATGGGCTGGGCGGGGCCATGCCAGTTTTCCGGAGCCACGTCCCTGGGCCGTGATGTCGGCAGCGCATTACGCCCCAAGGCCACCGAACAAGATCTGGTTCGCTACACCCGGTACTCCTTGGTTGCCCTGACGGCCTTGATGATCCTTTACGGGATCCTTCGCACCGAGCAGGCTGCCTGGTGGAACGTCCTTGCCTGGACCTTGCGCAACGGGGCCACGTTGGCGCCGGTTCTCGCGGTCTTCCTTTGGCCGTTGGCCAGCCGTCGGGCAGTACATGCAGCCATGCTTTCCGGGTTCCTTGCCGGCATTGCCTGGAACCAGCTCTCGGGCTGGTCCGCCACAACGTTCTTCGCAGGAATCCATCCCGTGTGGGTTGGAATGGGCATCAACCTTGCAGTCATGGTCGTGGTCACGCTGGTGACCGTGCCCTGGGAATCCACCCCGGATCGAAAACGACGAACGGCCGGCATCCGCTACACCGCGGGTGGAACGTTGGTCGCTGCAGCACTGCTGACGTTCGGAGAATGGCTGGGACATTTCGGGCTTCTGGGGCTGGGACTCTTCACCGCCGTGACCCTCTACTCACTGGCGATCTTCAATCTCACCGTAGGAACCACCCGCCGGCAGCACCTGCCCACCACGGAAGAAACCATCCCGGTTTCCGCCTAGGACCCCACCGGTCATCTCCCGGGGGCCGCTACCCACCGCGGGGAAGCCTTACATGGCCCCGCGTCATACTGCCCACCCGATTGGAGCACCCATGACCAACGTACCGACAATGGACTCCCCCACTGCCGACGCCCAGCTCGATGTCCTGAACGCCGAAGCCGCACGCCTGGACTTCTGGGCCGAGGCCGCGGCACGCCTGGACTGGACCGAACCCTGGCATACGATCCACAGCACTACCGCCGTGGACCCGGTGGCCCGCCGGGGCCCCGAACTACGCTGGTTCGAGGGCGGGAAACTCAATGCGGCGGTGAACTGTGCCGACCGGCATGTCGCCTCCGGCCAGGGGGAGAAGGTCGCCCTGCATTTCGAGGGCGAACCCGGGGACCGGCGCAGTGTCACCTACGCCGAGCTGACCGGCATGGTCAGCCAGGCGGCCCACGCCTTGACCTCCCTGGGCATCGGCGTCGGGGACCGCGTGGTCATCTACCTGCCGGTGCTGGTGGAGACCATTGTCATCACCCTGGCCTGCGCCCGGATTGGTGCGGTGCATTCGCTGGTCTTCGGCGGCTTCTCGGCCGAGGCCCTGCGATTCCGGGTCGAGGACACCGGGGCGAAGCTCCTGGTCACCACCGACGGCCAGTTCCGCCGCGGAACCGCGGTGCCGGTCAAGGCCCACGCCGACGCCGCGGTGGCCGGGGACAACGCCATCGAACACGTATTGGTCATCCGTCGCACCGGCAGCGGGATCGCGTGGACCGAAGGCCGGGACCTGTGGTGGCACGAGGTGGTCGAGAAGCAGCCGCGCACCCACGCCGCCGAGGCCTTCGACGCCGAAACCCCGCTGTTCATCATGTACACCTCGGGGACCACCGGGAAGCCCAAGGGTCTGGTGCACACCACCGGCGGCTACCTCACCCAAGCCTCCTGGAGCCACGAGTTCCTCTTCAGCCATCCGGACCCCGGCCAGCGGGACCTGGACGTGCACTGGTGCACCGCCGACCTGGCCTGGGTCACCGCCCACACCTACGAGATCTACGGACCACTGTCCAACGGTGTCACCCAGGTCCTCTACGAAGGCGTCCCCAACGCCCCGCATCCGGGACGGCACTTCGAGATCATCGAACGTTATTCGGTGACCAGCTACTACACGGCCCCGACCCTGGTGCGCTCGCTCATGGGCTGGTTCCCGGACGGTATCCCCGCCGATCACGACCTCTCCTCCATCCGGATGGCCGGCACCGTCGGGGAGGCCGTGAACCCCGAGGCCTGGCGTTGGCTGCGCACCCAAGTCGGCCGCGATTCCGTGGTTCCCGGTGAGCCCAATGCAGGCATCCCGATGGTCGACACCTGGTGGCAATCCGAAACCGGCGCCACGGTCCTCTCCCCCCGCCCCACCGACATAAGCTTCAAGCCCGGCTGCGGCACCCGCGCACTTCCCGGGGTGGCCACGGACATCGTGGACGAGGACGGCGCCCGGGTCCCGGCGAACGTGCAAGGGAACATCGTGCTCACCGCCACCGGCCCGGCCATGGCGCGTACCGTGTGGGGCGATCCGGAACGCTACTTCACCAGCTATTGGCAGAAGTACGCCGCGCAGGGCTGGTTCCTTGCCGGAGACGGCGCGAAGTACGACGACGACGGCGACATCTGGATCCTGGGGCGCACCGATGATGCGGTGAACATCTCGGGTCATCTGCTCTCGACCATCGAGATCGAATCAGCTCTGGTCTCCCATGCGGGGGTCGTCGAGGCGGGGGTCTGCCCCTCCGTCGATGCCACGACCGGCCATGCGGCAACGGCGTTCGTCGTGCCCCGCGACAAGGCGCTCCTCGGGGGCGGCACCAGTTCCGGGTCGACGCCCTCGCAACTGGCCGCCGCCGCCGATCTGCGCGCTCACGTGGCAACCCAGATCGGCCCGATCGCCAAACCGCGCGACATCGTTTTCGTCCCCGATGTCCCCAAGACACGGTCCGGGAAGATCATGCGCCGGCTATTGACCCAACTGTTCGAAGGATCCGCGTTGGGCGATACGACGAGCCTGCAGAATGAAGAGTGCCTGCCCGCCCTGCAGCGAATTTGTACCGCTGGCTGATCATTCGGTGTCCGACACCGACACCTTCCGCTGGTAGCCGCGCTGGGTCAGGTGGTCACTGACGTCCTCTTCGGTCCAGCAATCGATGTTCTTGATTTCCGGCATGTCGGTGGCCAGGAAGACCGGGTCCAGGCCCTGGGCCCGTTGGGCGTTGTAGTGGCGCAGGAGCTTGAGTGCGGTGGGTGCCAGGATGGTGATCACCACCAGGTTGATCATGGCAATGAAGACCATCGTGACCCCGGCCAGCGACCAGGCCAGGTCAACGGAGATCACGGACCCGAGGAAGACGACGGCGGTGACGGCGAGCGCGAAGAGGGTCCGCACCCGCTTGTTCCGGGTGATGAAGTTGACGTTGGCTTCCCCGTAGGAGAAGTTGCCCAGCACCGAGGTGAAGGCCAGCAGGAACATGATCACCGCCAGGGCGATCGCCGCCCACGCCCCCAGGTTGCCGACCAGGGATTCCTGCACCATCACCAGGCCTTCGCCGCCTTGTCCGAGGTCCGGGAAGGCGATGAGGACGATGAACGCGGTGATCGAGCAGATCAGCAGCGTATCGAAGTAGACGCCCAGCGTCTGGGTCAGTCCCTGCTTGACCGGGTGGCTGACCGAGGCGGTGGCGGCGACGTTGGGGACCGAGCCCATGCCGGCTTCGTTGGAGAGCATGCCGCGCTGGACGCCCTGGACGATGGCGACGCCGATGCCGCCGCCGACGGCTGCCTTGACGTTGAAGGCCCCGTCGACGATCTGGCCGATGACGCGTGGGAGCTCTTCGAAGTTCATGAGCACGATCACGAGGCCGAAGCTGACGTAGATCAGTGCCATCAACGGCACCAGGTTCTGCGCCACGAAGGCGACGCGGCGCATCCCGCCCAGGACGATGGCGGCGGTCATGCCGGCCAGCAGCAGCCCCAGGGCCCAGGGTAGCCAGGTCACGGATTCCGGATCGGTGAAGGTGCCGACCGCGCCGGTGACGGCGTCGACGATGGTGTTGGACTGCAGCGAGGTGAAGGCCAGCGCGAAGCAGAAGATGAACAGGGTGGCGAAGAAGACGCCGAAGCCCCGGCTGCCCAGGCCGCGGTGGATGTAGAAGGCCGGACCGCCCTTATAGGTGTCTTCGCCCCGGGTCTTGTAGAGCTGGGCCAGCGTGGATTCGATGAAGCTCGCGGCGCTGGTGAACAGGGCCATGATCCACATCCACATCACCGCACCGGGCCCGCCGATGAACAAGGCACCCGCAACGCCCGAGACGTTGCCGGTCCCGACGCGGGCTGCCGCGGAGACGATGAACGCCTGGAACGCCGACAGCGATTTCGTGTTGCTGTCCTCGTCTCGTTGCGCTTTTTCCGTGATGGATTTGAACATGGCCGGCAGCATGCGGAACTGGACGGCTTTGGTTCGAAGGGTGAAATAGAGCGCCAGAACGACGACGACGGGCATGCCGTTGAAGGTCCACAACCAGCCTTCAGAGGTACCGAGCCAGTCATTCAGGTTCGCGAGAGTCATTGAGAAACCGTATCAGAACCTGTGGTATATAGCACCGGT
>NZ_JBQSYU010000011.1:0-106349 GCF_052379645.1 Arthrobacter sp. 179
CGAGGAGCCTCGGCAATCTCTGTGGCGTCCCAAGCCTGCTGCGGGGTGACGCGTCCCGGCAACCCCTGGTGCGGGCGCTCCGTGTTGTAGATCTGGTCGAACCGGTCGACCTGATCCTGGAGCTGGCCGTGGTTTTGCGCCATCGGCTGCTTGTCCAGCCACCGAAACAGGGTCTGATGAAACCGCTCATTTTTGCCTTGGGTGGTCGGCTTGTTCGCCTTGCCGGTGATCGCTTCGACGCCCAGTGAGGAGACGTAGGCGACGAGCTGGCCTTCCCATCCACGGCGCGAGGGATTCAGCGCCATGCCATTATCCGACAGCAGGCGCTGAGGGACCCCATGGGCTTCGATGCCCTTCTTCACGACCGCCAAGGCAGCCTCGCTGGTCTCCGAGCCGGCGACGTGGGTCGCGATGGCCAGGCGCGAATGGTCATCCTGGAGCTGGAAGATCACGCACTTGCGTCCGCCGGTGAGCACGTACTCGGTCGCGTCGAGCTGCCAGCAGGCATTCGGTGCCGGGTAGACGAACCTGCGGTACGCGGCACGTGGCTTCTTCTTCGGCTCGGCCCGGGCCACATTCCTTTCGCGGAAGATCCGTGCCAGTGAGGCAATGGATGGAGTTTCCATCCCCAGGGAGGCCATCTTGTCGTGCACGCTGATAGGACCATGGTCCAGTCCGGAGGACTCCATGGCGGCCCGCACTTTCACGGCTTCATCCTTCAGCGCCTCGGGAACGCTGGTGGGCGAAGACTTGGGTCGCCGCGAGCGCGGTTCCAAGGCTGCCGTCTGGCCCTCGGTGCGGACTCTGGCCCGGATGGCGTAGAACGTCTTGCGAGTGATGGCGTGCTCGGCGCAGAACGTGGTGACCGCGCCGCGGGGCGCGTCATCGGGCCATTGGGCAATCGCGAGGCGTATTCGGGCGTCGACGGGCTCATTCGGATTCATCCGTCATTCTTGTCCGACCGCATCGGGGGCTGCCAAGCCCCTTAACACCGCCGGGAAGTGTCACCACCAAAACACCCGGGAGTGTCACCGATGTCTTGAGGCAGAACTGTCACCGATGTCCTGCGAGATAACAGAATTAGAGGAATGGCGTGCCCCTTTAGTAGATCAGATGCTAAAGCAGCTGCTGAGTATCAGTCGCCACAAAACACGTCTTGATAAGAGCCTTTCGGAGACCTTCTTTGAACAACTTGCAGTTACGTACCGTAAGTATGCTCCTGCGGACCATCAGCCAAACATTGAATGGACGTTTATCCTATGGAACACACTGGGTAAGGTCGTCCCCTCCATTAGGCCGAAAGGATTCAAGGGTCATCCAGGTGGCCCAAAGATTCGTGCCATTGCGACATCAAACTACCAGCTATTCAAGTTGGCTGATCGAATGGTGCCTCTCGTACACCGCCTGGAGAATGCGCCGAAAAAACGTAGACAAACCATTTCTAAGATAACAAAAAAGGCCGCGCCTAAAGCAAAACTCTCTTATTACCGAGCGCAACTTAGGCTTCCGCTGGACGAAAACCTGGCGGTGTACGCGTCCTACTGGGAATCGGGTTTGGCCTCAAACCCGAAGGCAATTTATACGGCTGCGCAAAGGCTCCGTCCCAACTTGCGGGGTGTTTGGGTAGTGAAGCCAGGGAAAGTTTCCGAGGTTCCTGCAGACGTAGATTATGTGGTCAAAAACAGCATTGCCTACTTCAGATTAATGGCAAGAGCAAAATATTTCATCAACAATGTAAACTTCCCAACTGAAATCGTTAAGCGTCCGGGGCAAGTCTATATACAAACTCACCATGGAACCCCACTCAAAAAAATGGGGCTCCAACTACAAAATCATCCAGTAGGCGCCTCGGGGATGAGTTTCGGTCAATTACTAAAAAGGTGTGATCGTTGGGATTATTCTCTGTCTGCGAACAGGTATTCGAGTGAAGTATGGGAACAGGCTTACCCTTCGTTCTACAAGACTCTCGAAGTAGGTTCTCCAAGGAATGACCGCCTGGTGAACTCAACGCCCGCCGACCGAAGCTCTCTACGGGATTCCTTAGATATCCCCGATGGAAAAACAGCAATTCTTTATGCGCCCACTTTTCGAGACTGGGCCAAGGGAGGTGCGCAGCCGGAAGTCGATCTTGATCAACTCTCGCATGCCTTGGGGGACGACTACATTATTCTGGTTCGTGGACACTATTTGCGGCCAAAAAGCAAGGCGCTCGGCAGGTTAGCTTCAGAAGGCGCCATTCGCGACGTTCATTCTTATGGTCCGGTTGAGGATCTTTTGATCGCATCCGATGTGTTATTGACTGACTACTCGTCGATAATGTTCGACTTCGCCAACCTCAAAAGGCCTATAGTCTTGTATGCGAACGACTGGCGGACGTACTCGCAAGTGAGAGGAGTCAATTTTGATATCACTGCAAATCCTCCTGGAGTAGTTGCGTCGACGATGGACCAGTTGATTCAGACCTTCTTGAATGGGACCTATCAGGATTCAGACGCGACCGAACTCCGCACAAAATTCACTAACCGGTTCTGTGCCTTCGAAGATGGCAAAGCAGCGGAAAGAACAGTTGAACTTACGATGTGATCCGGCTATCAAGGCCATCCAAAGATCGAGCCGATTCCGTCAACGGAGAACGGCCTCCCTTCTTTCCCTGTCAACGGGCCGACAGCCTCCGCAGTTTAGTGCAGCTCTTTAGTGGTTATCAGGAACGTCAATTATGTTTTGGATCGTAGCCAGTTCCTGTTGATGATCTGGGGCCTCTGGTTCAGGGCTCCAATCCAAAGAGCGACAGAAGGTTGCTTTATGCCAGCCGGGTTAGTGAAAGAGCTAGGCCCGCATGAGCGGTCCGGGGCGCTTGAGGTAGTGGTCGCTTGGCTCGGCGATGACCCCATCCAATTCATGCAGACAGCTGTCGACGAAGCTGATGCGCTTGGTCAGATGTTTGCTGACGTGCCGGAATGGTGAATATTCATTCGTCTCACGTTATAATGCCGACTCTAATGTCTGCGAACTAGGTTGGCACCATGAGTGCGGCGGCCAACTTTAACCGTCAGGGGGATTCGACGCCACTTTCAGGAGTGACCGCACGCGACGCATGCCCCGCGGCCACTCCGGTAGGTGCCCAGGTGGGCGTTCAGGGCCTGCGGCGCGATGGTCTCTAGGACCTATCCCGACCGCAGGTAGTCGAGAAAACGTGTTCAACGGTGAAAACTTACCGGGCAGCGGTGCTGCCGGGGCCCAAGACACTGTCAGACGTCCAGTTCCCGATCTGAAGCCGTCCCTAGACCTCGAATGACCCATCATGGATGGTGGGCCGCCATTTTGTCCGGTCGAAGTGTCTGCGCCGAAGCTCTGGCTCGACACCGGCGACGGCCCCCGGTTGCGGCGTTGGAGCACTGGCTCCCATTGTGGGACCTAGCCAAGGCGCTTCTCTTTCCGCACCACGATTTCCTACATGGGGATCTCTGCGGAAAGCGTCCTGGCAACCCGTGATCTGCGTTGGTGCGTCCATGTAGAAGAGTGGGCATCAGATCATTAGCACGTGATTTCAAACCCAAGCGCGCCGCACGATCAAAGGTGTGCCCGCAAATCCTCCGGTTCTGGGCGATCAAAGAATCGGTCCTCGACGCAGTAGGCGGCCTTTGCGGGAAGCACAGACTTCCCGGTCTTGCATAACCCGAGAACGATGCTTTTAGCAAATCATGGCTGTACGCCCTCGAGCCACATGTTCGATAGCCTTTCGCTATTCCGAACACCGTGATCGTGCTGATTTTTGCCGGCTTGACTTAGCTTACGTCCGAATCCAGCTTGGTCCTGCTTCTTCTCCTCGTTGGCGTCGCCAGCCGTCGGCACTGGATTCAGCAAGGCCTCGGGCCTGTAACCGGCTGAGCCCACCGAGGACTGCTCCGATACCCAGCCCGGAAACCGTGGACAGCTTATCCGGGGTGGCCGGCTGGCGGATGGGCAGGGCATCCATGAGCAGTAGATCTTGGATATCGAGCCCGTCGTGGGGCCTGGTTTCCTCCGCTTGAACTCCTGTGTCACGGGCTGAGTCCCCGCTCGTGACGGACTGGGCCATGGTGCCAAGCAGCTCGAGGGCTTCGGCGGCATCGGTAATGGGGATCGCCGATCCTTCCCGCAGGAGTCGATGACAACCTGCTGAATTGGCCGAGAACACCGATCCGGGTACCGCCCCGACATCACGCCCCAGTTCGCTGGCGCGCCGGGCAGTGGTCAGGGCCCCTGAGCGCCATCGTGCTTCGACAACCAGCGTCGCCCCACACAACGCGGCGAGCAACCTGTTGCGTTGCAGGAACCTCCAACGAGTCGGTGCCGTCCCCGGGGGAACCTCGGCGAAGAGCATCCCGTTGGCTTCGACCCGGCGTAGGAGTTCATCATTTCCGGCCGGGTAGAAACGGTCCAATCCCCCGGCCATGACGGCCGCCGTTGCCAGGCACTCGTGGCCAGATGCCGCGTGAAGTGCTGCCTCGTGGGCGCGTGCGTCGATACCGTAGGCACCACCGGAGACGATCGTGATTCCCCGGGCACAGAGTTCGGAGACGATCTGGCTGCCCACTTGTCGGCCGTAGTCAGTGGCATCCCGGCTTCCCACCACGGCCATCAGAGCGTCCTTGGCCGGCAGCTGCTGGGGTGGAACTGTCCCCCGCCACCAGAGACATAGCGGGGCGCCGAGGCCGAGGTCGTCAACTTGCGCCGGCCAGGCGGGATCTTCGGGGACGAGCAGGCCGCCGCCGAAGCGCCGGATGGTTTCCAGATCCCGTGCCGCCCCCGAGGCGTCAACGCGCGGCCTCCATCGCTCGAGTCCCGCGTCGAGGCGGTGGGCACCCCGGGTTCCTGCTTCGCCACCCAGGAGTTCGGCCACTGCCTGTTGTACGGCGGCTGGTGCTTTGCCGGTGGTCGTACTGATCAACCGATAGGCCTCCACCGGACCGCTGACAGCCACGAGGGCGGTCCCGGTCAGGTCGTTGGGTTCCATCAGTCGAGACAGTCCGGCGCGCGCGACGAGTATTTCTGCTTCGACGCTCATGGTCTTCCTCCTCGTGCGTGGTGGCGTAGTTGCAAGGCCACTTCGATATCGCCTTGCCGCGGGCATTCCTGTCCTCCCAGATCACTGATGGTCCAGGCCAGGCGAAGCACCCGGTGGTATCCCCTGGCCGTGAGCAATCCTCGCTCGACCTGCCGATCCGCAGTGGCCGTGACGTGCCCGGGCAGGGCTAGTTCGTGGCGCAGGATGGTTCCCGAAAGGTCGGCGTTGCGGCGCAGCCCCAGCGCCTTCAGACGGCGGCGTTGAGCCTGTCGTGCAGCGGCCACCCGGCCGGCGACGGTGGCGGAGGTTTCCTCACCGCGTCCCGTCCCCAAATGCACCGAGGTCACTCGAGGAACTTCGATCTGCACATCGATACGGTCCAGCAGGGGCCCCGAGAGCCGGTCAAAATAGCGGCGGCGTTGCATCGGTGTACACCGGCAGTCCAGGGCCTTGCCCGTGTTCTGTCCGCAGGGGCAGGGGTTCGCTGCGAGCACCAGCTGGAACCTGGCCGGGTAGGTGGCGATGCCTCCGGCACGGTGCAACGTGATCTGCCCAGATTCCAGCGGTTGGCGCAGACTGTCCAGAGATTTGGAACTGAATTCCGGTGCTTCGTCCAAGAACAGGACCCCGCGGTGGGCACGCGAGGCGGCCCCCGGTCGAGGAAGTCCTCCCCCTCCACCCATGAGGGCGACCATGCTCGCACTGTGGTGCGGACTTTCATACGGCGGCCTCAGCAGCAGCTGATCCATGCCTGCCGTCCCGCGATGCAGCGAATGGATGGCTGTGGCCTCCATCCCCTCGACGGGATCCAGATTCGGCAGTAGGCCGGGTAGCCGTTCGGCAAGCATCGTCTTGCCCGCACCGGGAGGACCCACCAGCAATAAGTGGTGTCCACCGGCCGCGGCAACCTCCAGAGCGAAGCGTGCCAACGGCTGGCCGAGCACATCGCAGAGGTCGGCGCGTTCGGTGGCCGCGCCGGGCAGTTCGGCGGTGGTGCCCGGCGCTGCAGTAGGTGTCCGTACCTGCGCCGGGGCCCTAGGCGGGACCACGGTATCGAGGCAGCCATAGTCCGAGAGAACTTCGCCCAGGTGACGGTAGGCGCTGATATGGGCCCCGGGGACGAGGCGTGCCTCGGCCGCGTTGGCTTCGGCCACCACCACTCGTGGCCTTCCTGCCCTCACTGCTGCCATCACCGAGGGGAGGACTCCGGCGACGGGGCGCAAGGTTCCGTCCAGGCCGAGTTCGGCCACGTAGACGATGTCGGGAGGATTCTCGATCTCCCCCGCGGCGGCAAGTGCCGCGACGACGATCGCGAGATCGAAGGAGGACCCCCGTTTGGGCAGCGAAGCCGGAGTGAGGTTCACGGTGATGCGTCGCGGACACAGTGGCACTCCCGAATTGCGGGCCGCCGAGCGGATGCGGTCACGGGCTTCGATCAAGGAGGCATCGGGCAGCCCCAACAGCACGAAGGCGGGCAGCCCTCCGCCCAGATCGGCCTCGACGTCGATGATGTGACCGTTCAAACCGACCAGGGACACCCCGGCGGCCCTGCCCAGGCTCATGGGGTGACTTCCTTGAAATAGGCGACCCGGTGGTGTTGCCCCGGGACCGCGATAATGGCGATGACATCCACGCGGCGCCGCCGTCGGGGTTGGCCCGCCGCACGACACCAGGCGCTAGCCAATCGGTGCAGTCGTCGCAGCTTCACCGCATCCACGGCCTCGGCCGGATGACCGAAGCCGAGCCCCGAACGGGTTTTCACTTCCACGGCCACCAGGGTCCCGGCGTCGTCCGCGACGATGTCTATTTCGCCGATCGGGCACCGCCAGTTCCTGGCCAACACGTGGATGCCGCGCCCCATCAGGTATTGAGCGGCCAACACTTCTCCGCGTTGACCCAGCTCCTGGTTATGTCCCATGACCCACCTCCGCCTCTACTCTGGGCGGCAGGTGTGTTGGGTCGACCTGACCGGTCGGCAGCTGTGGACGCGGGGTTCAGGGCAGTACCTGTGGAGGACTCAAACGAAGCTGAGGGAACGGGTGAAAACAGCGAACATGAGTCCGCGGCCAGTCTTGTCAAGTCACCGGTGGGCCCGGGCGAGCGTTCCCCTCGGTTGCCGCCTGAAATGCCGGTTGTGGTCATAAACCTGCGACATCAAGTCATTTTACAAAGCCAATGGATTTGCCGCCAAAAATCTGTGTATCATCCGTTGGACGGGCATCGACGCCCGCGGCGTCCTGGGGGGAACAAAAATGCTGGTGACTTGTGGTTGGCGAGAGATCTCGCTTCCGGGGCACGCGCGCCGCATCGGTCCTCCCGGTGACGCGCCCAGTCTCGCACCCATCCCGCACGATACGTATCGCACGTCGGTCAGGTGTCCCCTGAAAGGACTCTCATGAGCCAAACTCCCAACTTCGCGCCCTATCCGCCAGCCAATGGTTATGGTTACGGCCAACCTCAGCAGAGCTCGAAATCCTTCCTCGCCACCTGGCTGCTCTCGCTTCTGCTGGGGATGTTCGGTGTGGATAGGTTCTATCTGGGCAAAGTCGGGACAGGGATTCTCAAGCTGATCACCTTTGGTGGTCTGGGTGTCTGGGCTCTGGTCGATCTCATCCTCGTACTGGCGAATAGAACCCGCGATAAGCGCGGTCTCCCGTTGGAAGGCTACGACCAGCACAAGAAGGTGGCACTGATCGTCACACTCGCCCTCTTCGCTCTGAGTATCATCATCAACGTGGCCGGTGGCGGCACCGCTTCCGTGCCCGGCCCAGCCGATTCGGCGCCGAATGCTTCGGCACAAGCCGTAGCTCAGGCGGCCGACGATGAGGCGGCCCAGGAGAAGGCCGACGTTGAGGCATCCCAGAAGGCGAAGGACGAGGCAGCTCGGGAAAAGGCTGACGCCGAAGCGTCTGCGAAGGCGGAGGCTGATGCAGCGCAGGAGAAGGCAGCCGCGGAAAAGGCCGAGGCCAAGGCTTCGAAGAAGGCCAAGGCTGAAGCTGCCGAAAAGAAGGCAGATGCCTCCAAGAAGGCCAAGGCAGAGGCAGCCGCGCAAAAGAAAGCCGAAGCTGCGGCTGGCACGACCAGCCAGCAGAACGCTCAGCGGGCCGCTGAAAGCTACCTTGATTACACGGCCTTCTCCCAGCCAGGGCTGATCGAACAATTGGTCTTCGAAAAGTATTCGAAAGCCGATGCCACCTGGGCCGTGAACCGGCTGACCGTTGATTGGAACGAACAGGCTGCCCAAGCCGCAGAGAATTACCTCGATTACACCGCCTTCTCCCGTTCCGGGCTGATCGAGCAACTGGTCTTCGAGGGATACACCCCGGCGCAGGCCAAATATGGAGTCAGCAAGACGGGCCTCTAGCTCAGATCTCCCGCCCCGGCCCGCCTCGAACCGCAGGTCGTGTCGCTAGGCAGGGACGAGCCTCCAGAGGGACGTGATTTCGGCAGATCGTGCCGCATGGAACGGGTCCTCGCGGTCCAGTGCGCGGCGATGGCTGGGTTTCACGTCGCTGCGCCCGGCAACCCGCAGCCCGGCGGCGGCGATCCAGCCCAGCAGCTCGTCCCGGCTACGCAGTCCCAGATGCTCTGCAAGATCCGAGATCACCAACCAGCCTTCACCTCCGGGTTCCAGATGCTCCGGCAGTCCGGTGAGGAAGGCACGGAGCATCCGGGACTTGGGGTCGTAGACCGCTTGGTCGAGCAGGGTGTTCGCACTACCGGGAAGCCACGGCGGATTACAGACCACCAGGCCGGCACGCTGGCCGGTGGGGAACATATCGGTCTGCTCCAACTCGACGGTCTCGCCTACTCCGAGCCGGTCTAGGTTCTCCCGGGCGCAGGCAACGGCCCGGGCGGACAGGTCGGTGGCAACGATCCGTTTCATGCCTCGTCGGGCGAGGATCGCGGCGATCACCCCGGTTCCCGTGCCGATGTCGAAGGCCGTGTCGGTCTCGGGCAAGGTTTCGCCGGCGACCAAGTCCAGGTATTCTCCGCGGATCGGGGCGAAGGTGCCGTAATGCGGGTGGATGGAAGCGTCCAGCGCGGAGACGGGCACACCGCGGACCCTCCACTGTTCGGCTCCCAGCACCCCGAGCAGGTCCTGCAGGGGGATGACGGAAGCCTCGGTGAGGGGGCTGTGGGCGTGGGACCAGGCGGACGCGACATCGGGGCCCCGGCGCAGGTCCACCGACGGTCCGGGGGCCAGCGGCACCAGGAGCGAGGCCAACATCCGCGAACGTCGGGAGCGGGCCTGACGGTGCCGGTAGAAATCGGCTCCGACGTCTGGCTCGCGTTCTGCCTGGGTGCCGGCCGCACGTTTTGCGGGGCGGGGGCCGGGGATCCGCCGTCCGAGGGCGCTGAGCAGTTGACGGGCGTTATGGTAATCCCCGGTCCAGAGCATCGCGGTGCCCCGGTTGGCCATCCGGTAGGCGTCTTCGGCCGTCAACGTATCGTCGACGACCCGGATCTGTAGGGGGGCGGGGCCGCTACCGAACCAACGGGCGGTGCCCTGTGTCCCGCCGTCGTCCCAGGTCAACCGTTGTGGTTCGGGGAGATCTAGTTCGAGCGGGCCCGAGACGTCCCGGACGGGGGTGGGTTGGTCTTTCATAGCGGCGGCCTAGCTGCCCAGGCCGGCATCCTTGGTGGTCAGTTCCCCGGTTTCGGCGAGTTCTTCGACGTTGACGTCCTTGAAGGTAATGACCCTGACGTTTTTCACGAATCGGGCCGAACGGTAGACGTCCCAGACCCAGGCGTCCTTGAGGGTGACGTCGAAATAGACTTCGCCGTCGGCCGAGCGGATCTGGAGGTCGACCTCGTTGGCGAGGTAGAACCGTCGTTCGGTTTCCACGACATAGGTGAACAGGTTCACCACATCGCGGTATTCGCGGTAGAGCTGCAGCTCCATATCCGTCTCATAGTTCTCGAGATCGTCGGCGCTCATGGTTCCTCCCTGGGTCTAACGGGTTGCCGCCGGTGCCGTGAGCCGCCAGCTGCGGCGGTGGTAGTCGGTGGCACCGTGTTCGACGATGGCCTGGCGGTGGGCTGCCGTTCCGTAGCCCTTATTGATCGCCCACCCATACTGGGGCTCCAGTTCATCATAGGTGGCCATGAGGGTGTCGCGTTCCACTTTGGCCAGGACCGAGGCTGCGGCCACCGACAGGCAGAGCAGGTCTCCCTTGATCTGGGTGCTCACCCGGGCTTCGGAAGCGTCGAAGGGGTACGACGGCGATGTGGCACCGGTGCCCTGGCCCAGCAGTGCCGGTTGTCCGGGGGCCGTCAACCAGTCGTGGCTGCCATCGAGCAATACGGCGTGGGGCCGCGCCGATTCGGCGAGGTTCGCCCAGGCCCGGTTTCCGGCTAGGCGCAGGGCGCCGACGATGCCCAGCTCGTCGATTTCAGTCGCTGCCGCATGGCCCACACCCCAGCCGGCGGCCCATTCCCGGATCACCGGGACGAGGGCTTCGCGGGTGGCGACCTTGAGAAGTTTGGAGTCCCTGACGTCCTCGAGCAGTTCGGCGATCGCCGGGTCGATGACGACCATGCCCACGCTGACGGGACCTGCCAGGGCTCCGCGGCCGACCTCGTCGCAACCACCGATCAGCTGGTTTCCTCCGCCGCCCAGGGCCGTAGCCAGGGCGAGTTCGGTGTCCAGGGTCGGGGCGGGGGTCCGGTGGGCCATGGGTTAGTGGCCTGATTCGTTGGGGACGTCGGCGAAGACGTCGTGGTGTCCGTCGATGGTTCCGAAGCGGTCCAGGGGCCAGGCACGCAGGACCGCCTTGCCTTCGATGGAGTCCATGTCGATGAATCCGTCCTGAATATCCGGGTGGAAGCGTGAATCGGCGGAGGCGTTGCGGTGGTCCCCCATGACCCAGGCCTTGCCTGCGGGCACGGTGACCTTGAAGGACTCCTCCGAGGGGGCTGCTCCCGGGTAAATGTAGGGCTCAGTGATGGGCACCCCGTTGACGATCAGGCGCCCGTCCTCGGAGCAGCATTCCACGGTGTCTCCCGGCATGCCGATGAGGCGTTTGACCAGATGCTGGTCTGCGGTGTTGGGGAGCAGGCCGACGAAGGTCATCGCCTCGGTCACCGGGTTGGTGGGGGTCGGCGGGGTTTCGCCCAGCCAGCCCAGATCGTCGTTGAAGACGACGACGTCGCCGCGGTGCAGGTCGAAGGGGCCGGGGATCAGCAGGTTCACGAAGATCCTGTCGTTGATCTCCAGGGTCTGCTCCATGGAGCCCGAGGGAATGTAGAAGGCGCGGAAGAAAAAGGTTTTGATGACGAAGGAGAGCACCAGTGCGATACCGACCACGATGAGGAATTCGCGGACCCACCCCCAGACGGGGTTCCGGGGACCCTTGACGGGCGCACCGCCGTCGTCCTCGGCCGGTCCTACCGCCTGCTGCTCATTCACGTGGTGCCTTTCCCTCGATATGCCGCGCCGCGCCCATGGGCCAAATCACCCGTTCCACCCGTCCTATGACTCGTTCCTCGGGGATCATTCCTCCCCCGGGTGCCCCCAGCAGGGAGCGGGAATCGGCCGAAACCGAACGGTGGTCGCCCATAACCCAGATCCTGCCTTCGGGGACCACTGCCGTGAACTCCTGTTCGCTGGCTGCGTCCCCGGCGAAAAGGTAGGGCTCGTGGAGCGGTTCCCCGTTGAGCAGTAGCCGTCCGTCCTTGTCACAACAGCTTAGGGTGTCTCCGCCGACGGCGATGACACGTTTGACGAAGGCCGTGTCGTCCCCCGAGACGCGCAGTGCCCGCAGCACATCATCCAGGGGGCTGGCCCGTTGGTAGGGCAGCAGGGATCCGCGGCCATCGAAGACCAGGACGTCGCCGCGTTGTGGCGGATCCTGGTGGTAGGCGGTCCGGTTCACCAGCAGTCCCTCGCCGGGTTCCATGGTGGTTTCCATGGAGTCGGAGCCGATGTAGTAGAAGTCCACCAGCGTGGCCCGCACGATGATCGCCGCGATGGCGGCGACCATCAGTGCGCCCACGACAAGGCGCCAGCCCCGAAAACGGGACCGGCGCCTGCTCCGCCCGCTCGGCGAAGCGTGCGGGACGGATGATGTCTTCACGAACACGGACGGGACGAATTCGTCCCGACGCACGGCTCTACTTGGAGCCGAACTCGCGCTTTTCCTTGATGCGTGCAGCCTTGCCGTGACGATCGCGCATGTAGTACAGCTTCGCGCGACGCACGTCACCGCGAGAGACGACCTCGATCTTTTCGACGATCGGCGAGTGCACCGGGAAGGTACGCTCCACGCCGACGCCGAAGGTCACCTTGCGCACGGTGAACGTCTCGCCCACACCGTGGCCCTGGCGGCCCAAGACGTAGCCCTGGAAGACCTGAACACGAGTGTTCTTGCCTTCAACGATGTTCACGTGCACCTTGAGGGTGTCACCGGTCCGGAAGTCCGGAATGTCGTTACGCAGCGAGGCTGCGTTAACTGAGTCGAGAATATGCATCTGGTGCTTCTCCTTGGGCGGATGCCACAGGTCACCCACCTTCGACACGTTCTCACGGCCGCGATACGAGGAAAGCGGAAACCGTGGAAACGGAGTGTGGTGAACCGACCAACACGTCTGTGTTCGTCGGCGCTCTGACTGTTGGCGCACTCCCCCTGTGGCAGGGGCGCACCCAGTAGACGCAAGGTCCCATTTTGCCATACGCATCCCCGCGGTGGTTAATCCCGTGCCGGCCCAGAGCGTGCTGTCGGGGATCCCGGCCTGGTTAGTCCGCTGGGCGACCCACGACGCGGCCGTCCTCGAGCATGAAGCCCGCATGCCACAGGGTGTCGCGGTCGCGCCGGTTCAGGGAATCGGGGTCCAGCGCCCGGATCAGGTCGGGGCGGCGTTCGGCGGTGCGTTCGAGCTGCCAGGCCCGGCGGGTCCGGGCAATGAGAGCGTGGTTGCCGTTGAGGAGGACCTCGGGGACGTCGCGCCCCTCCCAGCTGGACGGTTTGGTGTAGACGGGGTATTCGAGCAACCCGTCGGAGTGGGATTCCTCGACCAAGGATTCGGGGTTGCCCACGACTCCGGGGACCAGGCGGCCAATCGCCTCCACCATGGCCAGCACGGCAACTTCTCCCCCGTTCAGGACATAGTCGCCGAGGCTGACGGGGCGGACCTCGTAGTGTTCCGCGGCGAATTCATAGACCCGCTCGTCGATGCCTTCGTAACGTCCGCAGGCAAAGACCAGATGTTCGCGTTCGGACAGTTCCCGGGCCATGGGCTGGGTGAAGACCTCTCCAGCGGGTGAGGGGATCAGCAAGAGGGGCCGGGAAGAATCGGCGTGCTGTGCTCCTGACTCGGCTCCGGCGATCGAGGAAAGCGCTTCGGCCCAGGGGCCGGGTTTCATCACCATGCCGGCTCCCCCGCCGTAAGGGGTGTCGTCGACGGTGCGGTGACGGTCGTGGGTATGGTCGCGTAGATCGTGGATCCGCACGTCGAGTAGGGCCTCCCGCCGGGCCTTGCCGATCAGCGAGATATCCAGTGCCTGCAGGTATTCGGGAAAGATGCTGACGACGTCGATGCGCATGCCCTAGGCCTGGCCCTCCTCGGCGCCCTGCGCACGATTGAGCGTGAAGAGCCCGTCCGGCGGGGTGAGCCGGATAAAGCCGGCCTGCGGGTCGACCTCGGGGACGATGGCTTCAACGAAGGGGACGAGGACTTCGGCGCCCTCGGTGTCTTCGATGACGAGCAGGTCCTGGGCGTCGTTGGTGCGTAGTCCGGTCACCGTGCCGACGGCTTCCCCGCCGATGCGGGCCGTGAGGCCGACCAGCTCATGCTCATACCAGGCGTCCTCATCGTCTTCTTCAAGATCCGCTGTCTCGAGGAACAGCAGGGATCCGCGCATGGTCTCTGCGGTGTTGCGGTCGGGGATCTCCTCGAAGGCAACCAGCAGGATTTCCTTATTCCAGCGCGCCCCCTCCACGGTCAGGTGCTTGGCCGGGGAGGATTCGACATCGAAGACGGTTCCCGGTTCGAAGCGTGCGTCGGGGTCGTCGGTCATGAGCTGGACGGTGACCTCCCCCCGGATTCCGTGAGGCTTGCCGATGCGTGCGACCTGGAGGCGCAAGGTGACTCCTTGAGACGGGAACGTTCTGCAACGTTCCGACGATGTGTTTAAAGCGCGCGGCCCCGCACCGGTGTACGGTGCGGGGCCGGCGGGGTGAAACTCTGCGACCGGGCCTAGCGGCGTCGGTCGGTGTCGACCACGTCGACGCGGACCGGTTCGCCGTCCGACAGGGCCGCTACCACGGTGCGCAATGCGCGGGCGGTACGTCCCTGACGGCCGATGACCCGTCCGAGGTCGTCGGGGTGGACCCGGACCTCGAGGGTGTCGCCTCGGCGGTTGGCCTTCTGCTCCACGGCGACGTCCTCCGGGGAGTCGACGATGCCGCGGACCAGGTGGTCGAGAGCTTCAACGAGCATTTCTACTCAGCCTCGGTGGCTTCTGCCTTCTCGGCCTCGGCTTCCGCGGCGGGTGCTTCTTCTGTCTTATCGGCCTTCTTGGTGATGGCCTCGGGCAGGATGACCGAAGACTTCTCGGGAGCGACGTACGCTTCCTTGGCGGTCTTGGTCTTCAAGGTGCCTTCCTGGCCCTCGATGCCCTTATGCTTCTGCCAATCACCGGTGATCTTCAGCAGTGCGGCAACCTGCTCGGTCGGCTGGGCGCCGACGGAGAGCCAGTAGCCAACACGCTCGGAGTTGACCTCGATGAACGAGGGCTCCTCGGTGGGCTGGTATTTGCCGACCTCTTCGATGGCATAACCGTCGCGCTTGGCGCGGGAGTCCATGATGACGATGCGGTAGGACGGTGCGCCCTTTTTGCCGAGGCGCTTGAGTCGAATCTTAACGGCCACTGTAGTGGTCACTCCTGTATCTAATACTGGGCGATCCCGCGTTTCTGCACCCGTGGGGCGGGCCATACTGCGAAGGGTCTGAGGACAAGATGCACACGCGGAGAGAGGGGCCACGTCGATCGAGTACCTTGCCATTATGCCAGAACGCGGCGCGCGACGCGACCCATCGTTCAGACGGGCGAGCCGTGGCCGCACGGCGGCTTGGTGGAAGCGGTGCTGGCTGGTCAGCGCATGGAGCGGTCGACGGATTCCTGCTCCCTGCGAGCCCCGTGGCGCACTGATAGGCGCAGCCAGTTGATCCCGATAAGGGCAATGATCACCATTCCACCGATATACACCAGCAATGAGATGAAGGCGACCTCGGGAGCCACCGATGGGGGCAGATGACCGTAGGTGAGCTCAAATCTGACGGTTCCGGTGAAGAGAACGGCGAGGAAGGAACTCAGCGGTCCGATCAGATCCCAAAGGGAATGAAGTGCCGAGACGCCGATGAAGGTCAGGATCAGCCTCCAGACCGGCCGGCCGGGCCGCCTCAGGGAAAAGAGTGCGGCACCGAGGATGGCCGTCCACAGGATGTGCCCCACGGGAGAGAGGGCTGCCCGCAGGACCTCCGTCTCCAGAAGAGAGGTGAGGTTGATGGTGTTTTGGCCCAAGGCTGCGTTGAAGGCGTAACCCGCGGATTCGAAGGCCGCGAAGCCCGCCCCAACCACCGCACCCAGAGATGCCCCCAAACCCGCCGTGCGCCGGGTGATCCCGCGAGCGGCGATGGCCAAGATCAGGAGCTTGACGAACTCTTCAATGAACCCCACCAGGGCGAACTGGAGGGCTGATTTACCGAGGTCCACTTCGAGGAGGGAAGCCCCCAAGACACCGAAGACCCCGCCGATGAAGAAAGCCGAGAATAAGCGGACCGGCGATAAAACGCCTTCCTGTCGGGCTCCCACGAACAGGACCACCACGAAGGGGACCAAGAAACTCCCCAACAGGATCAGCGTGGGGATCAGATTGGTGTTCTCTGTACGGGCGGTGACGACGATGGTGAGGATCCACAAGGCGACTCCGCCGAGAAGCACCTTCCACCAATACCCGTGCAGGCCCGGGCTCGAATCCCGTGGAGCTTCGACCACCGCTACGCCCCCCATCTTGCCGACCAAGCCGGGTGTTAGAGCCGCCCGCGACTCGTGAGGATCCACCGGGACCGGAGAAACGAAGCCTACATCCAGCACGATGGGCCAACAACAGTCCGCGTTGACTCATAAAGAACCTCCGCTTGTGGCCATACGTTGCCTCATAGCAAAACCTCCGGATGCTTCAGAGTTGCCCACGACCAAATCAGGCGGGACCGTTATGGATGGGACTGACCATGAGTGAGCGCAAGGCAGTAACGAAGCACCTGGCCCAGCGATACCAAAACGCCAATAAGCCGGTGAAGACCGAGATCCTGGACCACGTCGTGGAACTAACTGGCTGGCACCGCGATCATGCCCGAGCCGCGCTGCGCCGGGCCGTTGAACCATCACGACCGAAGCTGGTCCGACAAGGACGAGCACCTACCTATCCGGCGGATCTTCAGCAGTCCCTGATCCTGTGTTGGGCGGTGCTGCGGGCCCCGGCGGGGAAGCTGCTGGCGGCAGCGACGGACTATCTGGTTCCCATGCTCAGGGCCGAGCACGTTCTGGACGTCACTGATGAACAAGCCAGGCTGCTCATGGCGATGAGCGCGGCGACCATCGATCGTCGCCTGGCCCACGAACGGGAAAAGATGCGCCTGCATGGGCGCTCGCGTACCAAGCCCGGATCACTGTTGAAGTCCCAGATCCCGATCCGGACCTGGGCTGATTGGGACGACGCAGTCCCCGGGTTCGTGGAGATCGATCTGGTCTGCCATGAGGGCTCGAACCCGGCAGGGCAATTCTGTTGCACGCTCACCGTCACCGATATCGCCACGGGCTGGACAGTGAACCGTTCGGTGCAGAACAAGGCCCAGAAATGGGTGTTCGAGGCCCTGATGCACGTCAAGAACGTGTTCCCGTTCCCGATCATCGGGATCGATTCCGATAATGGCAGTGAGTTCATCAATGACCATCTCTACCGATACTGCCTGGACAACAAGATCACCTTCACCCGATCGCGTCCGTTGCATAAGAATGATGGCGCGCACGTGGAACAGAAGAACTGGTCCCGAGTCCGGGAGCTGGTTGGCTATCAGCGTTTCGATACTGCCCGGGAATTGGAGTTGTTGAATCGGATCTGGGAGCTGGACCGGGTCTTCACGAACTACCTGCTCCCTCAGCAGAAACTCGTTTCGAAGACCCGTCACGGGGCGAAGGTGAGCAAGAAGCACGACAAGCCAGCCACCGCGTACCAGCGGGCCGCCGGGTATCCCGGGATGGCCAAGCGTCCGATCATTACGATGAATGCTCAATTCAAGAGGATCCGGGTCATGGCCCTGCAACGACAGATCTCTGCCCTGACCGCGGAGCTAGACACGCTGGCCCGGCGTAAGAACAGGGCCCCGGTACCGGTGTTCGATATCGCTAAGGCAAGATCATGAACCCGATTCCTCGCGGAGGTTTTCTAATGAGGCAACGAAGCAGTCTTCCCGGAGGTATTGCTATGAGGCAACAGGCAGTCCGTCGCCAGAGGTGGTCTCCCACCCACAGCGGGCACGGGCCCACGATGCGATGTATCAATGGCACCCAACACCCAACCACATCGGTAGATGACGAGATCTTCCACAGCGACGCTGATGATCCCCTCGGCACGTTCGGCGCTTTCCACGACGGGCGGCGAGCAGCCCGCAGCAGCTTTGCATGATTTCATGTGACGGTGACGTGAACGAAAGGACCCATCATGCGAACAGTTCAACTACCTAACGGGACGACCATGCCCGCGATGGGCCAAGGCACGTGGTTCCTCGGCGACAATCCCCAGCGTCGGGCGCAGGAGATCGCTGCGCTGCGTGCCGGCGTTGAATGCGGCCTGACCCTGATTGACACCGCTGAAATGTATGGAGGCGGTCGCTCGGAGGACCTCGTCGGTGAGGCCATCTCCGGCTGTCGCGACGACGTGTTTCTGGTCAGCAAGGTCCTCCCCGGATCCAACCGCGCCGAAACCATCGAAGCCTGCGAGAAGAGCCTGGAACGCCTGGGCACCGACCATCTGGATCTGTACCTGCTCCACGGGGTCGGACCCGCACCGTTTGAGGAGACGCTCGAGGGCTTCGAGCATCTCGTCGCTGCGGGCAAAATCGACCAGTTCGGTGTCAGCAACCTGGACCTCGAGGAAATGCAGTACTTCCACTCGTTGCCCGGCGGCGGTCACACCCAGGTCCAGCAGCTGCTCTACAACCTCAACCAGCGAGGAATCGAATGGGACCTTCTGCCGTGGTTGCAGCGGAAGGGTCTGGGCATGATGGCCTATTCCCCGTTCGACCGCGGCGATCTGGCCCATCACGCGGGGCTCACCGGCTTCGCTCGTGAACGTGGTGCCACCGCAGGCCAGGTCGCGCTGGCCTGGCTTTTGGCCCAAGACCAGGTCATTCCCATCCCCAAGAGCTCCCAGGTGGAGCGGGTCACCGAGAATGCCGGCGCCCTCGAACTAGAACTCACGACGGAAGATTTGGCGGCACTCGATGACCTGTTCGCTCCGCCGAACGGGCCCGAGTCGCTACAGATCTATTAGTGACGGCTCAGCAATGTCCTGGCCAGTGACCAGCCGGCGCTCAATGATGCGTCCCCGATATAAGCCTTGGAGATGGCGACGGAAATGGCTGGCAGGGCGGCTGCGTCGGGGTAAACCATGTATTGGGGGACGAACTGTGGCTGAAATTTTTTCTTGAAGGACATCAGCGACTGGAATCCATAGACCGGCTCCAAGGTGGCTGCCAGCCAACCCAGTACCCGCTCCATGGGCGGCACTCCGGTGTCATCTCCGGTCGGCGACACCGTGTCCTGTGGTTTGTTCGCGGAGACGAGCGGCGCACCGGACAGGCTGGCGAAGGAATAGCCCTGCGCTTGGAGCGTCAGTGCCGCGGTGCCAATCAGGAACTCCACGACCGGCCTGAACCCTCCCTGTTTCCGCCGCATGAAATCAAGCGTCCACCCTGTCACTTGCCCGCAGTGCCGGACCGGCAGCCACGAGGTGGCCCCTTGCAGCACACCCGCGTCGTCAACGGCCAGCAACAGCCTCACCTCGGGATCGTCCAGCTCAGCCAGCCCGCCGAGGGTGAAACCGAGCTCGGGCATGCCCCGATCGGCAACCCACTCCTCGGAGATGGCCCGGAGTTGTTCGCGCCTGTTCAGGGTCAACAGCGAGTATTTGCTCCACACCGCCTCGACACCCGACTTCTCTGCCCGGTTCAGTGCCGTGCGCACATCCTGAAACTTCTTCCCGGTGAACGCCATCGAACCGAGTGGAAGCACCGTTTCTGTGGCGACGCGAACCCTGCTGAACGTCTCCGGCGGCAACGCGTCTGCGACTTCGCTCGTCACGGAGTAGAAGCACGGGATCCATGCGTGGCTTATGCAATACCCGGCGAACCCGCGAACCACCGCAGCAACATCCTGGGGCGCAGCGATGGGGTTGCTCGTGGTCAAGGCGACTCCGGCGGTCACCCGGTAGGCGATGAACGAGCGACCATCTGGTGCGAACCAGTAACTGTTGCCCTCCCAGGTGGTCATCCACGAGAACGTTCCTCCCGTCCCCTCTCGCACCAGGGCCCGGGCGCGGGTCCCATCTGCCGTCGAATCGTGGTCCCCTGCCGTGATGAAGGATGCGAGCAGCCAGAGGCAGACGGCAGCCCAAAAGAGGATCCCCAACCCCTCGAACAGGATGGTTGCGGCCGCGGTGATCGGGACGAACTCGGGGCTGATATGAAGGGCATAGACCAGGGGAACGAAACGCTCGGGCAGGTTCTCTGCCAGCTCGCCAAGATCCGGGACCGGGCGGAACCCCTCGCGCAACCAGAACCCCACCCCGAGGTAGAGCGCCGACAGGAAAACCCCGAGCAGCAGGATCTTCTGCAGTAGACGACGGTTCACTCGGGGCGGCGCACTGATGCTGAAGAGCCGCCGGGTGGCCAGCAAGAGGAGAAAGACGGCCAGTGGAGCCAGCAAGGGCAGGATGATGGCCTTGGCTTGCCCGTAGTCGGTGAAGTCATATTCGCCCAACCCCTCCAGCAGGCCAGCGTCCGGGACCCTGGCCTGAAGCACGACGCCGGCAAGGAAAATCAGGGTCAACCCGGCCATGGCTCCCTGGACCACGGCTGCCGCCCACCAGGCGAGGCGGCGCCCCCGCCGCAGACCGTCGGCCAGAACCACCAGAAGAATGGAAGGAAGGACTGCGGAGAACATGGCGCCGAGGCCGGCTCGTTGTTGAAGCTGTGCTGCGGCGCATTCGTTGATGCGTTCCGGACTCGAGCACAACTCGGCCAGCGACTGGGGATCGACCGGCACGATGTTGGTTCCCAGATAACGCAGGACGGCCAGCGGTCCTACGGCCCCGGGTGAGAGGGCCGCCACCACGGGCCCCAGTGCCGCAGCGCAGATGACGACCGCCACGAGGACACGGCCCTCATGGCGTGTAGCCCTGATCCGCGGCCTGCCCGGCCGTTGACCGATCAGCAGCGGACCGAGCAATAGCCCGATCAGTACCGCCCCCAAACGCATGACATCCGGCAGCGTCCCGGCATACAGCGCGGTGACCAGGACAACGGCCAGCAACCCGGTGCGCAGCCGTCTGCGCCACATCACCCGTAGCCCTGCGGTCGCTGCCATCGCCGTGCCGCAAGCAATGACCGTCACCCCCACCAGGAGGCCCGGCTCAGCCCTATGGACCGCTGCGTCCGGTTGGATCAAGGCCACGAACACTGCCCCGGATGCCAAGGCCGCAGACTGGGTGAACAAGAAGGCGACGAGAAATCTCAGGCTACCCATCCTGGTCTCCACCCACAGGGCCACCAACGCGATGAAGACCGCGCCGAGAATGAACGCCGTCAGATGGCTGGTGCTGGGCAGATAGGCATCCCATGCCGCTTGCACAGGCGAGAGAACGGCTGGACTGGGCGTACCCGGGCCCCTGGGATCCTTCGGTTCCGAGATATGTCCCCTGCTAGCGAGGCCGGCGGCGACATAAGCACAGAGCAGGACGAGGGTGACCGGCAGCCGCAGGAGCTTTCCCTGAATGCCGGCGCTCCAGGCATCAACCGAGTTTCTCTCTCCCAGGCTCATTTAGCGCACCATGCCCCAGTGAGGCGCCAGAAAATCCAGGCCCGCGGTAAGCCCCGCCCTGGCGGCCGCCCACGAGTGGCCCGCTCCGGGGACCCGGAGTTCCTTCACCTGCATACCTGCGGCACGGGCAGCGGTGACCACCACCTCCATATCGGGACCATATTGATGATCGCTGGCCCCCACCGAAAAGAAAGCGTGGGTTGAGGGAAAACGTTGGTGGTGCAGGAGCGTGAGTGGCAGGCGGGACTCGAAGGCAGCCGTGTTTCCGCCAAAGGATTTGTCGATGGTCTCGGTTCGGCTGACCGACAGGGCCGGCTCCTGCTGACCGGAGAGATCAATGATGTTCGGGTAGAGGTGCGGATGCATGGTTCCCATTTGCAGCGCGCAGGTACCCCCGAAGGAAAACCCGCCAAAGGCCCAGCCCGGGCTGGGTTTTTGCACGTTGAGCGTCGTGGTGATCCAGGTCGGCACGTCGACCGAGAGGTAGGTGTCCGCCTGGGCGATGTCTGAATCCATGCACATTGAATTTCCGCTAGTGGTTCCATTGGGATCCGCGACAACGACCACGGGTGCCATGCCGTGGTGCGCAGCGGCAAAGGAGTCCATGATTCCTGGCAGATGCCCTGCGTCGAGCCAACGTTGCGGTCCGCCGGGCTGTCCAGCGACCAACACCAAGACGGGTAGCTGCCTCGGTCCCGACGGTTCGTAGGCGGGCGGCAGGTAGATGATGGCATCGCGCGCCGTGAACTTCGAAACGGTCCCCGGGATCGATGCCTGACTGACGGTACCGGGCATTGGAATCTTCTGGCTGCCGGTCCCGGATCCGCCGCGCATGAGGTTCGGTGGCAGGGCTTGCACCGCCACTTGATCGCCCAACAGGCTTCTCACATTCACGTATTGCCCGAAATAGGCGTTCAGTTGCAATCCGGCGAGGAGAACGACGGCGATGGTCGCCAGTGTGGCCAGGAGCTTCCAGGTCCAGGGAGACTTTGACGCCGAATACACGCCCAACAGGATTCCGAACAGAGCCAAGCCCGCCCAGGCGATGACGACCAGTGGGAGCGGATCGGCGATGACGAACCAGACGTACACGAGGAGAAGATAGATCACCCAGGTGACCAGAGCCGCGGCCAAGACAAGCAAGGGGTAGGCGAGCCACCATCGACGGCGTTGACGCGGTAGCACCAGGAAGATGAGGCCGATAATACCCACTACCCAAACCAGTGGGGGTAGCCAGCCGCCAACGAGGCTGATCGATTCCACAGCATCCATAGGTTCCGGCCTGCCAGTGCTGTGCCGGCCCGTGCCGGATCCACTAGGCCCCTCCGATGTGGACTCTACGCCTAGCACGTCACAGTTGACTCGATGGACAGGCGATTATTTATTGTCGGGGCTGCGACACGCAGCCTGCGCTCATCCTCGCGTTTGGCGCAACCCGGGTACCGGCGCGGTCGCGGGCAGCTCGGGCATGAGGCCGCGGGGAGGCTGCCGGTTACCCGGTACATGGCGAGGGGTCATGTCCCTGCCGTGCTCGAGTTCGGTCACTCCCCCGAGCTCCAGGGCACGGACACCGGCTGCGGCACGTTCTGCGTCCCCGGGTGGCAACAGGACCGGAAGTTGATCTAGCGGGCAGAATCTAACCTGGAGCAGCCCGCCGTCGGCGGTGAAGCGTTCCACTTCGGTGACCCAGGTGCCTCCGTCGTACACGAAGAACTCTTGGCCCGTGTCATTTCCTCCGGCCGAGTGCGCTCCTCCGGTAGCGGGGCGGAAATCATGGACCAGCATCCGGCCCATCGAGGGTTCCAAAGCCATCCGGGCCAGGATCGAGGCGGCAGCCCCGCGCGGTGTCGCCCCTGACCTGACCTGGGCGGTCGGTAGCACCCAGTCCGGCTCCGAGTCCTCGCCGTAACGGGATTCGTTGACTCCCACGGCGTCCTTGACGGTCAGGACGGCCCCATCGGAGCGCCGTACCAGGGTCGAAGCGTAGGCCTGGTGCTTCCACCGGGCGCCGAGGAATCCGTCAAGTCCCTGCACAACAGTCATCAGCCGCTACCGCCGCCGACCTATTTGCCCAGGAACTTATCAAAGCCCTTGGGCAAGTTCAGGTCCGAGGGATTGAAGTCCTGCCCGCCCTGCTGCCCGAAGGAGGCACCCGTCGGGGCCGAGGGAGCAGCCGACTTGCGGTTCTTGGAATCCAATTCCGCCTGGGCAGCCTTGGCCGGGTTTCCGAACTTCTGCTTCTTCTTGCCAGCGCCTTTACCCTTTTTGGCGCCGCCCCGACCACCGCCACCGGGCATGCCCGGCATCCCACCGCCGGCGGCCATGCGCTTCATCATCTTTTGTGCTTCACCAAAGCGCTCGAGCATCTGGTTGACCTCGGAAACGCTCACGCCTGAACCCTTGGCGATACGGGCTCGACGCGAACCGTTGATGATCTTCGGCGCCACGCGTTCGTGCTGGGTCATCGAGCGGACGATGGCTTCGATCCTGTCGATCTGACGCTCATCGAATTGCTCGAGCTGCTGTTTGGAGATGGCGGCTCCGGGCATCATGGAGAGCATTTTCTTCATGGAGCCCATTTTTTTGATTTGCTGCATCTGGGACAGGAAGTCGTCCAGGGTGAAGTCCTCGCGGTCGGCGAACTTCTGCGCCATCCGTTCGGCTTCGCCCTTATCCCAGTTCTGCTCAGCCTGTTCGATGAGCGTCATCATGTCGCCCATGTCCAGGATGCGGCTGGCCATCCGGTCCGGGTGGAAGACCTCAAAGTCGCTCAGGTTCTCGCCGGTCGATGCGAACATGATCGGCTTGCCGGTCACCGAGGCAACGGACAGCGCGGCGCCACCGCGCGCGTCGCCATCGAGCTTGGAGAGCACCACACCGGTAACTCCGACACCTTCGTTGAAGGCCTGGGCAGTGTTCACGGCATCCTGACCGATCATCGCGTCGATGACGAACAGGACTTCATGTGGATTGACTGCCGAACGAATGTCAGCTGCCTGCTGCATCAGCTCTTCGTCAACACCCAGACGGCCGGCGGTGTCAACAATGACCACATCGTGCTGCTTCTGCCGGCCTTCGGAGACGCCGTTGCGGGCGACGACGACCGGGTCGCCGGTGGCCTCCTCAAATTCCGAGGAGACGCCTGGGTGTGGGGCATAGACCGGGACACCCGCGCGTTCACCGTTGACCTGGAGCTGCTTGACGGCATTGGGCCGCTGCAGGTCACAGGCCACCAACAGCGGGGTGTGCCCCTGGGCCTTGAGGTATTTGGCCAGCTTGCCCGCCAGCGTCGTCTTACCGGCGCCTTGCAGGCCCGCCAGCATGATGACCGTCGGTGGAACCTTGGCCAGGTTCAGCCGGCGGGTCTCTCCGCCGAGGATGCCCACCAGTTCCTCGTTGACGATCTTGATGATCTGCTGGCCCGGATTCAGCGCACCGCTGACCTCGGCGCCCAGCGCACGCTCCTTGACCTGGGCGGTGAAGGCACGCACCACCGGGACGGCGACATCGGCGTCGAGTAGGGCGCGCCGGATCTCCCGGACGGTCCCGTCGACATCGGCTTCGGAAAGGCGTCCCTTGCCGCGCAGGCCCTTGAAGGTCGCTGTCAGCCGGTCGGAGAGAGAATTGAACACGTGAGCTGAACTACTTTCGTGTGGGTGGCTGCGGGAAACCCCGCTGGACTCGACTACCAAGGTTACCAAGGTCCAACGTGCCCAACGGTATCGGCCAGCGGGGGCAGACACGGTGGGCGCAATGGTGGCAAGCTAGGCAGGTGAGTGAAGCAAAGAAATCCCATGTCAAGACGTTACTCATCCTCGGCGCCTCAGGGGACCTGACCGGGAGATTGCTGCTGCCCGGTCTGGCTGCCCTCATCTCCAAGGGAGATCAGCCTGACTTGATCCTCGCCGGGGCCGGCTCCCCGGATTTCACCCCCAAAGATTGGTCCAACCGCGTCACCGAGGCCTTCGCCAACGCACGGACGAAGGCTTCCGGAGACGGTGCCGCACATTTGGACCGCATTGCCCGGCAGACGACGTACACGGCCCTCGACGTCACCGCACCGGGCGAACTCGGCAAACTACTGGCCACGTGCGAGGGCCCGATCGCCCTGTATTTCGCGCTTCCCCCGACGGTCAGCCAGAAAGCCTGCGAAGTCCTGACACCGGAAGAAGTCCCCGAGGGTACCTCGCTGGTCATGGAGAAGCCCTTCGGTTCCAGCGCCGAATCAGCCCACGCCCTGACCAAGACACTCACCCGCCTGGTGCCGGAGGAATCCATTCAGCGTGTGGACCACTTCCGAGGCAAGGCCACGGTCTTCAACATCCTGGGCCTACGCTTCGCCAACCGCTTCCTAGAACCGCTGTTCAGCAGCGAACACGTGGCGAAGATGGAGATCTTCTACGACGAAGACCTGGCCCTGGAGTCCAGGGCAGGATACTACGACCATGCCGGTGCCCTACGGGACATGATCCAGTCACACCTCTTGCAGATCTTGGCCCTGCTGACCCTTAACGCCCCCGCCACTTTGGGCGAACGGGATCTACGCGACCACATCGGTTCGGTCCTTCGGGCGACGAAGGTCCCCACCGACTACACCAAAAGCACCCGGCGTGCCCGTTACACCGCTGGGACGAGCCGCGGACACCATGTGCCTGACTACACCTCCGAAGACGGTGTGGATCGGACCAACAACACCGAAACCCTGGCGGAGATCGAAGTCGAGATCAACAACTCCCGCTGGTCTGGCGTACCGTTCATCCTGCGTTCGGGAAAGGCTCTGGCGCAGCCCCGCAAAGAGGCCGTCATTACCTTCAAGCCGGTCGCCCACCTACCGCAAGGCTTCACCGGCAACGACTCCCCCACCCGCCTGCGCATCGGTTTCGGCCCGGACATCCTTCAACTCGAGCTAGACGTCAATGGCCCCGGGGACATGTACAACCTGGATCGTGTCGGTCTTTCAGCCCAGCTCAACACCCCCGACCTGCTGCCCTACGGTGAAGTCTTGGCGGGCGTACTGGCCGGGGACCCGACGCTGTCGGTTCGTGATGACACCGCCGAACAATGCTGGCGGATCATCGAGCCGGTATTGGCCGCCTGGTCGAACGGCGAGGTCCCGATGGAGGAGTACCCCGCCGGCTCCAACGGACCCACCCACTGGGTGACTTCCCAAGAAGTCGAGCTGGAGAGCGAACCGATGGAAGGCCTCCTTCCGGGCACCGAACTCCCACCACAGGACGCTCCTCCAGCAGCCGGCTGACCCCTTCGTACCCGCTGCTAAGCTGGCCTCAGGTGGACGAAACGGTCCTGCCATCCGGCACGTCCTCTGCAACAGCGACCGTGATCTTCGAAGGTGTGCTCGGAGCACACCGGAGGTGGTGAACGAACACATGGCAACCAAACCAGTAGTCGTCGGCATCGATGGCTCCAACGACTCCAAGGCAGCTCTTCAGTGGGCCGTGGAGTATGGGAAGCGCTTCGACCTTCCGGTCTACGCTGTGGCGGTCTGGGAACTTCCGTTGGCCTTCGGGAATATGGCCACCTACCCAGAGACCGGCGCACAAGTTGAGGAACGCACCAGCAAGGTCCTCAACGAAGCAGTTCAAGAAGCCGTCGGCGCAGATTCCGGAGTGCTTCAACGCACGGAACGTGGGCACCCCGCCAAAACTCTGGTGGAAATCTCGGAGTCCGCCGAGCTCTTGGTCTTGGGCACCAGAGGTCGCGGTGCTTTCAGGGGCATGCTGTTGGGCTCCGTCAGTCAGCACTGCGCGTCTCATTCAAAATGCCCCTTCGTCGTCATTCGGCATCCGGAGAGCGACGTCGAAGCGAAGTAATTGATGTTCGAGTCGCCGCAGGGTCGAAGGACCCTCCGGCGACCCCAGTCTGGCCCCGGATCAGGGCTCTGCCGCCGTGATATGCTGGCTATTGAGTGGACGAGGCGGTCCTGCCAGAAGGCACGTCCACCAGAACCGTGGCCGCAGTCTTCAAGGGTGTGCTCGGTGCACACCGGAGGTGGTGAACGAAATCATGGCAACCAAACCAGTTGTGGTCGGAGTCGATGGGTCCGATGATTCCAAGGCAGCCCTGAAATGGGCCGTGGAATACGGGCAGCGGTACGAAGCTCCGGTAGAGGCACTGGCCGTTTGGGATATCCCGACGAGCTACGGATACTTGGCCGCGTACGCAGAATCCGGGGAGAAAATCGAGGCGCGTGCACGCGAACTTCTCGAAGAAACCGTCGCCGAAGCCGTCGGAGCGGACTCCAATGTTATTCGGCGGACCGAGCGGGGGCATCCTTCTTCAACACTGGTCGAGGCATCTAAAGACGCACAGCTACTGGTCTTGGGCACCCGAGGCCATGGAGCCTTTGCCGGGATGCTGTTGGGCTCCGTAAGTCAGCACTGTGTGGCACATTCGAAATCCCCTTTCGTCGTCGTTCCCAGCGAAAAGGAAGATAAGAAAAAGCGCAAATAGCCGTGTGGCCTGGAGTAGATCGCCGGCGGCCTACTCCAGGCTCCTTGCCGCATTCGCGAGGCAGGCTCTCCTGCCGCTAGGCCATGTCGTGCCGATGACTAGTGTTGGCTTGCCCGAGTTAGTCTGCTTGGCACTCGCTCTTTCGTGTCTGCCTGCGACTGAATAGGGCGTTTGAAGAGATATCCGCTGACATCCCGCATCACCGCGTTAGTACGACGCCCCGAGGTCAGCAACACTGTTCCAGCCGCGAGGACAACAACCAGGACGATGGCAACGATGTTCTTGTCCGCCAAAACGTCGGGCAGGTACGGTTCAGCGCACAAAACAATGAAGCCATGGAGCAGGAAAACAGGCAGAGTGTGCCGTCCGACTTTCGCTAGCCCCATTTGTTCCTGCGTTGGGACGAGCATGAGAAAAGCCATGATAGATAATGCAGCAACTCCTAGGAGCAGACTTCTCATGGCTAGCCCCTCAGCTGGAGTGGCATCAAGCTCCTCTGAACTCAAAGCCGCGTGATACCACCCATGCTGGATGTCCTTGGAATACAAAACGAGGACGGTTATTAGCGCAAGGCCGACGACGACGCCCTTAAGGAGTCCTGGAGCTGCCATACACCAGTTGAGGGCGCGCTTTCCATAAACATAGCCAACGGCATAGAACGGCAGGAAGACAAGAGCCCGGCCCAGGGATAGTGGATAGCCAATCCAAGGAACCACGGTCACAGCGATGCCAAGAAGAATCGCCCCCAGTATCGAGGAACGAGGAAATCTATCAATGATCGGTGTCAGCAACAGCCACCAGATCATCGCCACTAAGAACCAAAGCATCCAGAACGGGGCGTTCCACTCGAAATCCGCGCCAGGCTTCAGAACGCGCGTTGCCCCGAAATAGAGGCTTTGAAAGAGGACAAGTAGCACTACCAGCGGGCCGATTCGTCGGACTAGTTTCTTTGGTGTTCCCGTGATTCCCGTAAGGAATGCAAAAGCCGGCATATGGAACGCATAAATGAACGTCAGTGGAAGACGTACCGTGTCTGCAGTCCAAAAATTTGTTCCCTCGAGCAAATGTCCGAGGACTACCAGGACGATCAGGAGCCCCTTCGCAATGTCCAGACGCTGGTCGCGTCGCTTCAGTTCGGGAGCTTTCATCACACTACGATAACAATTCTCGAGTTTTATGCCGAATGCCGCGACGTCACCAGCTTTAACATTGCTCTGTCAGCGGAGTGGTTCGATCGCCCATAAACACGACCATACTGTTGGATTTGCACGCATTCCTAGCAACCGGCTTGACGTGATGGTGTCCCAACTACGGGAACTTTTCCATCGAGAACTCCTTCAGGCCCAAAAGTACGTACTGCCCTTTCATAGGTAGCGGCCCGTTAGAGCGGTTCGGACCGTCAGGCGAAACTAGGATCGACCGAACACATAGCGTCCTGATATAAGTCGTAGGTCTTCCCAAAACACCTCCGGAGGTGCCAGAAGGGATATATCAAATCCCTCATCGAGGATCAGGCGTTGACGCGCCGGTCCTTCTGGCTGCCCCCGGAGGTGGGTCATGTCATTCCATCATGCAACACAGACCGTAGTCGTGGCTGCGGACGTCGGCAAGAACACCCTGGCCCTCTCGGCCACCGACTCTGAACATCAGGTTCTACTGGATCCATTCGATGCCGCGATGACCCGAACGGGTCTGAACGCCGCGTTGGAGAAGATCCAGCTCGTCATACCACCGGATATCCCGGTCCTGGTCGGCATCGAGACCGCCGGGCATTACCACCACCCGCTTTCGTCCCCGATGTCCTGGCCCCCGGGGTGGGACCTTCTCCAGCTGAATCCGGCCCACGTGGCCGAACAACGCCGCATCCAGGGCCGGCGCAAGGTCAAGACCGACGCGATCGATCTCGAAGCAATCACCGAACTGGTCCTGGCCGGACGTGGCCAGCCAATGACCGAACGCTCCGTGGTCATCGGCTCAATCACCGTCTTGGCCGCCCACCGGTATCGCCGTATAGAGGCCAGGACTGCGTTGAAGAACCAGATCCTGGGCCAGCTCGACGGCACCTTTCCCGGCCTGTCCCTGGCCCTTCCCAACGTCCTGGCCACCAAGGTCGGCAGGCTGGTCACCGAGCACTTCGCCGACCCGGACCGTCTTTCCTCACCGGGTACCGAACGGTTCATCCGCTACGCCCAGGTTCGTGGGCTGCAGGTCCGAGGCCCCATGGCGGCCCGGCTGGTAGCCGCGGCCAGAGATGCGTTGCCCCAGAACGATGCCGTCTCGGCCCGCGAAGTGCTCGTAGAAGACCTGGCAATGCTCCAACTCCTCGACGGGCAGATCTGCACGGTGGACGCCCAACTCGCCGCACTGTTGCCGGCCACCCCGTTCCATCCCCTACTGTCCGTGCCTGGCTGGTCAGTATCCCGGGCCGCGGCCTACGGCGCCTGTATCGGGGAACCATCCCGGTGGCCGGGACCGTCGCAGATCTACCGGGCCTCCGGGCTGTCTCCGTCCCAATATGAATCAGCCGGTCGGCGCCGGGACGGCTCAATCAGCCGCGAGGGCAGCGTCGAACTACGCCGGGCCCTCATCGGCTTGGGCAACGGGCTGTGGCTCCACGACCGGGCCTCGAAGGACTACGGGGCCAGCATGCGCAAGCGCGGGAAGAAAGGCAAGGTCATTGCCTGCGCGATGGCCAACCGGGCCAACCGGATCGCCTATGCCCTGGTGCGTGACCAATGCTCCTACGAGCCCACCCGCTGGACGACCCTGGAGGACTGAACCCCACCATTACCAACCCTTCACCAACGCCCGTGACAGAGGCAGACTGGAAGGTGGCGAGGGACCGGACCAGACGCCGATAGTCCTATGGCGGACCCCCAAGGGTTACGCCGCTACTAGCTTGGCGCCCGGCCCTTCGCCCCAAACGCAGCTCGAACGACGCCAGATGACCCACCGAGGTCGCATCAGTCAGTGTGAGCGCAACTGGGCGACTCGCGCCGCCCTCCATCCAACCCGCCACGGATCCTCAACAGCTTCGTGCAGAACACGGCCCGAAGGTAGGTATACCTGCGCCACCACGATATTGACAGACCTTATAGCCAGCTAGTCCAAGAGCGCGTCGACAAAATCCTCTGCATCGAACGGCGCCAGATCGTCCGGGCCCTCGCCGAGTCCCACAAGTTTGACGGGTACGCCAAGTTGGCGCTGGATGGCGACGACGATTCCGCCTTTTGCCGTTCCATCGAGTTTGGTCAGAACAATTCCGGTGACGTTAACAACTTCGGAGAACACCTTCGCCTGGTTCAGACCATTCTGGCCAGTGGTGGCGTCAAGGACGAGCAGAACCTCATTGACGGCAGCCTGCTTTTGAACGACTCGCTTAATTTTGCCCAGTTCGTCCATCAGTCCGACCTTGTTCTGCAGGCGGCCGGCGGTGTCGATCATGACGACATCTACTTCTTGATCCATGCCAGCTTTCACTGCTTCGAAAGCCACAGACGCGGGGTCTGCACCGTCAACATCGGAACGGACGGTAGGGACACCGACTCGGGCCCCCCACGTTGCCAATTGCTCGGCGGCTGCGGCACGGAACGTGTCAGCAGCCCCGAGGAGCACGTCTTTATCCTCGGCAACGAGGACGCGGGCAATCTTGCCGATGGTGGTCGTTTTTCCGACGCCGTTGACTCCAACGACCATGACGATCGACGGGCCGGTGGGCTGCCGAACGGATACGATGGAGCGGTCCATGCTCGGATCAACCAGTTTGATGAGTTCAGTACGAAGCATCGACCTGACCTGGACAGGGTCCCGGTGGCCTTCGACCTTCACCCGTTCACGAAGTGCTTCAACCAGTTCCTGGGTAGGTTCACTGCCGAGGTCAGCTAGCAGCAGCGTTTCCTCGATCTCGTCCCAAACGTCTTCGTCAATGTCGTCCTGCGACAACAGCGACAGCAGTCCCTTTCCCAGTGCATTGTTCGACTTGACCAGACGTGCCCGGAGGCGTGCGAGACGACCGAGAACTGGCGCCGGAACGTCAACGGCCAGGTCTTGTTGTCCAACCGCATCTTCGGGGGCCGGTGCGGTGCCTGATCGCCCACCAGCTTCGACGTCCTGTTCCGGGGCTTTGCCCGGATCGGTCAGGGTGTCAGTTCCATCGCCACCAGGACCTCCCCGAGCTGGATCATTTGCGTCACGGGGTCCGTCGTAGGTACCAGGAGGTGTCGTGCGTCCACGCAGGAAGAAGGCAGTTCCCAAGCCCACGACAAGGACCACAACAACGACGACGGCAATAATCAAGAGGGTTTCTGTAGACACCGCATAACCTTCTCATAAACTGGCAAATAGCCACGAACTCGCCAAGTGATATGGGTCGGATTTCTACGGCTGGCCGGCTGAAGCTGTTCTAACTCAGCCCATGCCCCGTGCGTCGGCCCTTGCCCGGTTTTCGGCGAAAGACTAGCTTGGCGCCCGCCTAATTCGCGCTAACTGCAATGCGATACCCTAACTTTCGCCAACCGGTTTGTGTGTTTCAGCAGGAGCTTTGAGAGAGAGGCTCTCGCTCCAAAGCAAACACTCACTACATCACCCTAATAGGCTTCGCCGCCTGTATGGAATCAAGTTCCGTGAATTACGCACACATAGTGGCCAGCGTCGAGACTCATCCCTTACGGAGCCCTAGGCATAGAGGCCAAAATAGGCATCAAAAAGAAGAGGCTTCTGGCAATTCGAAGTCACAGGCCGATAATCCACGTAAATATTTCATGTCGGAAAGGAGAGGCTTCGATGGTGGAAATTCTGAGACCTCCAATTGATTCCAAGGTTCAGCGCCTAGAGCTTTAGGAATCGAAAATTCTCGAAGTCAGTACGGATTCGGATATCACATTTCACGAGTGTGTTCGCGTTCGTACAGTCAGAATGATGAACTGCAAAAATAAACTCTTAGACAACAAGGACGAACTGAAATCGTGTCTGTTGTGGCAATCCAACCCATCCTTAGGGCAAAAACCCCCTGACACCGGAAGACCTTGCGTCCATTGCCCACCTACGACGATTTTGGAACTCAAAACTGGCACATCTTTTTCGATCAGCGTCACAGGGGCTTACAGGGTGGACATTGTTAAGGGACCATGCGTTTAGCTTCCAAGGCTCTTGACTCGGAAGAGATCGCTCCAGCGCCTGAGCGTTGCGTCCGTCGAGTAACTGTCAGCGATCTTGTTTTGTCCGATCGCACCCATGGATGATGCCCGCGCAGGATCATTGAGGAGGTCGACAATGCGAGATCCGAGAGTGCCAACGTCGCCAAGAGGGGCTAGAAAGCCATCAACACCGTTGTTGATAAGGTCGCGAGGACCATAGGGGCAGTCGTAAGCAACAACTGGGGTGCCCGTCAGCATTGACTCTATTACCGCGAAAGGAAGTCCTTCGGTCCGAGATGGAAGAATCGTGGCCGTGCAACGGGCTGTTTCCATCGCAACCTCAGTAGAGTACCCTCGGAATTTTACGCAGTTAGCGAGACCATGTACTTCGATTTCGGCTTGAATTTCTTTCAGATAGGCAGCCGACTCCGTGGGAACTGAACCGAAAATGTGTAGCTCCGCACCCGGGTGCGCCCGGACAACGCCACTCCACGCACGGACCGCATCGAGATGACCTTTATTCCTGAAGACACTTGCGAATAACCCGACTCGACCAGGAATAGTCTGGACGACTGGTGTCTGGTTGAACTGCATAGTGTTGGGAATAGTATGGATTTTTTCTGGATGCCCCGTCTCCGTCGCTACGTCGGCTCTCTGCTGGTCGGTCAGGGTGAGGATCCCATCGAAGTCGTCGATCCTTTCAAAATAGTCCTGGTAGTAGTCCTTGAGTGGCGCCCCAGGAGAGTGAGGTTCCGCGGCATAGTGGTTCGAATGCACCACCGCATAGAGGCGGCAAGTTCCCTTGGGCACTTTGAGTAGGTTAGGCATGACAAAACGCCCATCTGCCAGAACAATCGGGGGCTTCCTGCAAGCCGCAAATTGCTCGCGGATCCAGGCCGTCCTCCACGCTGTGAAGCTAGAGTAACGGACAGCTGTTTCCTGTCCCCGAGTAAATCTGTAGACGCTCTGCCCCTTGCCGGTTTCCGGATCGTACCAACGCACAAAGTAGCAGAATCCATCTGCCGTTAGATAGCGTTCCCGGTTCTTCTTCCCTCGAAGGTATCCAATTTCTCGATGGAGCACTCCGTCATCATCGAACTCCTCGCGCCGACAGATTTCTTTGTCGTCGTTAAAGTGGTCAATGAAAACAAGACGAGAACGATCGGGTGACCACTTTTTGTATTTCGCGTATGTTCCGTCTTGGTTAAAATAGCGGGCATAATGTTTGGTCTCGATTTCATCCGCCTGGACCAAATACCCAGCCTCAGTCGTACCGATAAGTACAGGATCGGGCGTCGTGCTGGTCTCGAGAGTGTTGGCAGCCCTTGCTTCTTCGAAAGGGTTGTTGACGACCACGTCCGGGTGAATTCGGGCTCGGTTTCCAACTCTTGCGGCAGGTCCCGAACCGTAGTCCAAGGTCATGATGTGGGATTTGTGGCCGGCATTGGCAAACATGGAGCTCCGGTTCAAAACGGCCGTTGTCATTCCCCCCGGTCCGAACATTCCGAAAACACTGAATATATCTTGTCTCTTCATGGTTCACCTACCCATTCACTAGTCGAGGGGAACAGCTTACTTGAGCGACTGTCGCTGCCGACTCATATGCGTTCCCTCATAGCTGTCCCTCCGTGAGTAATTTGGTTCACGAACGAGTCATTTTGATTTCAATTATCGGCTCCGAAATCCTTTTCTTTCTCCCGTGCCAGGGACGCCAGTTCTGCCGGCCGAGCAAGCTTGGCGTTGCAAGACCAAGCCTTGGTCTTCTTGCGTTGGATGTGCAGCGTGATATCCAGAGGTTCTGCCGGCCCAGGATACTGTTGGCTCGCGGGTAGTCGGCAGTTGATTCAATATGCATCTCAGTCGCTTAGCCTCGCTTCGCTTTGGATCTTGGAATAGGATCTTGCCGAAGCAGCAAGTACTGCTCCAAGACCCGATCCAAGTCCCGACTCCGGCTCAACAGCCCCAACTCACTGATGGTCCTGGAAGGGGCGTGGATGCCGAGTTCGCAAACCAGCACCAGTTCTTGTGTTCGCAATGTGCCCCATTGTCCCTGTAAACGGACTCGGCCCAGTGGGGTGTGGCGTTTTATCGGCCACGTGGCATCAGAAGAGATGTTAGTTAATCAATTCGCCACAGCAATCTGAATCGCTTGTGATGTTCGGGAACTGGACACTATCAAGGCTTGATAAATGAACAATCGACTACTGAAGAATGAATACTTTGGAGGATTAAATGCTGATCACGAAACTGGCTGCCGAGGGCATGCCAAAGGCACGGATTGCCGCGCGTTTGGAGACCTGCCGTCGCACGACTCTCAAGGCCGCATTGAGCCGGAGCCGACGGCATTACTGGCAAAACTAGTGACGGTGTCCTTCCCATCCCTGGCGCGACTCACGTCATAAGAGGTTCATCGTCTAGGCTGTGGACTTGATGTCCAGCCCTGTTCTTCCGCCCAAGCAATCGACGATCACTCGCGAAATCAAGGTCCTAATCGCTGCGGCTTTCGTGATAGCGCTGGGCTTCGGACTGATCGCACCGATTCTGCCGCAATTCGCCAAAAGCTTCGACGTCGGGATCGCCCAAGCCGGTTTCATCGTCAGTGTCTTCGCACTCACACGCCTAGCTTTCGCGCCGGTCAGTGGTCGGCTGACGTCTGCTCTGAGCGAGCCCCCCGTGTATGTAGGGGGTGTGCTCATTGTCGCGGTATCGACCATCCTGTGTGGCTTTGCACAGGACTACACCCAATTGCTGGTCTTCCGGGCAGCTGGTGGTCTGGGATCGACCATGTTCACCGTTTCTGCCATGTCACTCATCGCCCGACTAGCACCCACCGAGATCCGGGGACGGATATCCGGCTACTATGCCGGATCATTCCTCATCGGGAACATTGTTGGCCCTGTTCTCGGCGGTTTCCTGGCGGTCTTCGGATACCGCCTGCCGTTCTTCATCTACGGTGGCGCCCTCATCATCGCAGCGGCCTTCGTGTATTTGTCACTTTTGGGAGTGCGATCGGCCGCGAAGCGTGGGCCCCGTGACGAACGCCCAGCGATGCAATTCAACGATGCGTTGAAGAGTCCGAGTTATCGGGCTGCCTTGTTTTCCGGCTTCGCGAACGGATGGTCCAATTTCGGCGTACGGGTAGCGTTGGTACCTCTCTTTGCCGCGCAAGTTTTTGACGATGGAGCAGCGTTAGCAGGTCTGTCGTTGGGAATCTTCGCCATTGGCAACGGTGCTGCACTCACTATTGCGGGGCGAATTACCGATAAATATGGGCGACGCATGCCGGTTTTGGTGGGACTGACGGTGGGGTCAGTCGCCATGGCTGGAATTGGACTGACCGACAACGCGGTGCTGTTCATCGCGCTCTCGATCATTGCTGGCGCCGGTATCGGATTTATGAACCCTGCCCAGCAAGCTGCCGTAGCCGACGTCATCGGCCGCGATCATAATGGCGGCAAAGTCATGGCAGGCTTCCAGATGGCCAGTGATTCCGGCGCCATTTTAGGTCCTGTAGTCGCGGGCCTCATCGCGGACCAGATGGGTTTCGGGTGGGCATTCGTCGTGACCGGCATCATCGGCTTGGCCGGTGCTGGAGCCTGGATTCGTGTCCCCTCGACCGACACCAGCTCCACTGTTAGTTGAGAGCCGACAGGATTTCCGGCTCTAAGTAAGGGGAAAGTGTTGTGGCATAGGTAGCCGATAAATGTGATCCATCGAAGTAGGTCACGACCCCGCCATTTGCTCCATAGCAACGCTCCGGACGACAAATATGGTCGTTCAAATCGGCCGTACGAATGCTCCCGTCAAGTTTCCTCGCGGCATCATATAGCGGATCGCCGGGAATCCAGTCGCTTGGCTTACCGGAACATGCTGCGAGGGATTTATCCGTGTCACCGAGGCAATCCGGGATGGAAGGAACGGTGTCATGTGGAAAGGGCGTGTCATGGAGGACCAGCACGTTCGTATCTGCTTCCTGCCAAGTTTCCAACAGTCCCTGGTATCCCTCTTCCAGATCTTCATGAAAGCTTCCTTCAGACGATCCTTCGACCCCATAGACGTTGCGTGTCGAGACGACCACCAGATCAAAAGCATGTCCTGACGTGGCTTGAACCATCCGCTGACCCCATTCACGGCACCCTTTCCGCTTCTCAGGGCTTATGGCCAAATCGGCATCAATTGGCGCGCAGGCCGATGCAAGGTAGGTGGTGATCCTGAGGTCACTCTTATCGGCAATGTTTTGTAGTGCGGGAAGCCACTGACCGGCGTGGGAGTTACCAACGAGGGCGATGTTGCGGCTGCCATGCCCATACACACACTTGGTCAGGCCAGGATAAGGCGAACTCTCCCAGCAATCATCAGCGTACGCATCGGACTTGTCCTCACCTGCAACGGCAGCCGCAGGTACCAACTCGTCACGCTGAACACTGGGACAACCCTTAGGAGGCTTGTCCAATGCCCGCGCCCCTAAACACGGATCCGCGCCCGTCTTCGCTTCGGCAACTTTCTGTTCGGACATCGCCTCTTGTTGGCCGACATAGTAGACCGGGACCAGGGCCAACGCGGCCACCAGAGCCATCGAGCTCGCTCCCATGGCAAAACTACGCGACGGCAGCCGCAGCATACGAGCTTGGCGAAAGCGATCTTCGATGAAGGTCTTGCTCAAGGCAGACAAGCCCAAGGTCGCCCCGATGATGACCACGGAATCCAGCCAACCAAGGCGTCCATTGCCGACCCAGGGCACGATGGCGATCAGAGGCCAATGCCAGAGGTATATCGAATACGAGGCATCCCCAACCCACTGGATGGGTTTGAGGCTGAGGATTCCTGTAGGTGACCAGCGGGACGTGCAGGCCGGCCATATGAGCAAAGCTGCGCCCAAGGTAGGCGCCAAAGCTGCAGCACCAGGGAACGGCGTTGCTGGGGTATAAGTGATGGAGGCCCAGAGGATCAACAACAGTCCCGCCCACGCACTAAACATGCTGAGTAGACGGCCTGGTTGCCACAGTTGATGTACGCAAGCTAATAGGGCGCCAATTCCGAGCTCCCAGATTCTGGTCGTACTTACGAAATATGCGGCTGCCGGTTCTGACGCTGTCAGAAACAATCCATAGGAGAACGATGCCACGGTGATTGTAGCCAGAGCTCCCGTCACGACCATGCGCGAGTTCCACCGCATTCGAGAAGAAACAGCCAAGACCACCAAGATAAGGATGGGCCAGAAGATATAGAACTGTTCCTCGATGGACAGCGACCAGTAGTGCTGGAGCGGAGAAGGTGCCTCCTCTGCTGCCAGATAATCGGTAGAACTCGCTGAGAGGCGCCAGTTCTGCACATAGAATGCGGAGGCTATTCCGTCCCAAGAGACGCTTCGCCACCGACTTTCGGGCGCTACCAGCCAGGTCAGGGAAAGGGTCGCGACGATAACTGTAAAAGCCGCTGGCAGCAGTCGACGGACACGCCTCGCCCAGAAGTCGGCGAGCAGCCTCGGCGTCGTCGGGGGTTTGGACAAGAGGTGGTTGGTGATCAGGAACCCGGAGATCACGAAGAAGACGTCTACGCCGATATATCCACCCGTGAACGTTCCGGGAAGTAAGTGGTATGTCACCACCAAGGTGACGGCAATGGCACGCAACCCTTGGATATCAAAACGAAGTTGTCGGCTCGGCTTCGTCTGCGTCTGACTCTCGTGAATGGTCCTTCTCCTGTTCGGCGTACCGCTTTTTGGCAACGATCTAGATTACAGTTCGGGTCAGATCGTGAACGATCAAGACGCACTGGTTCAAACATCTTCATGCCAGAGACGGCAAAAAGCTTGACGTGGTCAGAGCCGTTGGCTGATCACCTTCGTGACCCCATCGCCGCGCATGGAGACGCCATACAGTGCGTCAGCGATCTCCATAGTGCGCTTTTGATGCGTGATAATGATCAGTTGACTAACTTCTTGGAGCTCGCGGAAAATCAGCAGTAATCGACCCAAGTTCGTATCGTCTAGGGCAGCCTCGACCTCGTCCATCACGTAGAACGGCGATGGACGGGCCTTGAAAATCGCTACCAGGAGCGCAACGGCAGTCAATGATCGCTCTCCACCAGAAAGTAGTGAGAGACGCTTGATCTTCTTGCCGGCTGGACGGGCATGCACTTCGATCCCCGTATTGAGCATGTCGTCTGGGTCGGTCAACACCAGTTTTCCCTCACCGCCCGGGAACAGTGTGGCAAAGACTTGTTCGAACTGTTCGGCCGTATCGTGGAAGGCCTCCGTGAAGACGAGTTCAACTCGTTCATCCACGTCGCGAATGATGTCCAGAAGGTCTTTGCGACTGGATTTCAGATCCGCAAGTTGCTCCGCCAGGAACCTGTGGCGTTCCTCAAGTGCCGCAAACTCTTCCAAGGCCAAGGGGTTGACCTTGCCCAAGGACGCTAGATCCTTTTCTGCCTTCCGTAAACGTTTTTCCTGCTGGTGACGGTCGAAGGGCCGTCCCACCGGCACCGGGTTTCCGTCCATGTCCACGTCTTGACGCAAAGCCGCCCACCTATCGCTTTCCTGGTCAGGTTGTGGGACCAATAGGTCGGGACCATAGTTTTCGATGAGATGCTCCGACGTCATCCCCAACTCTGCGAGGGCCCGGGCTTCAAGGCTTTCAATGCGAGTGTGTTGTTGGGAGCGCGCCAACTCATCACGATGCACGGAATCAGTGAGCCCGGCCAACTCACTACCTAGTTCATTTGATCGGGTTCTGGCTTGCCCCAGCTCGCCATTTATTTGGTCGCGATGCTTCGTTAGCCGTGCGTGTTCGTCCGCAGCTTCCTGCAATGAACTTTCAAGGTGTTCTTGCACCAACAAGATCGCCTGTCCGACGGCTTGAGCACGTTTGGCTTGACGACGTCGTAGCGCGGCTCTCCGCTCAGCCTGTTCACGGTTACGGCGTTCCCCCGCGGCGGATTTCACGAGTGATTCAATGTGGCCCGACAAGCTCTTGACCTGCTCTTCACTGCCCCGCAGAGCCAACCGTGCGTCAAGCTCTCGCTCACGAGCCTTGCCGGCCTCTGCATCTAGCCTCGCGCGCGTTGAGCTGTCTGGTTCTTCATCAGCTGGGGCCTCCCGGGTAGCAGCCAGGCGCTCCTCAAGTGCAGCCAGGGTTTTCTTGGCTTCGGCTACCGACTCCGTGGCAACGCTGATCCGGTCTCTTGATCTTTCGACCTCTGCGGCAGCTTCTCGGGCTGTGGCTCCGAGAGTTGCCAGCTGTTCAGCAACGCCGGTAATGCGGGCATCTGATTGGTACAACTTTTCAAGTGCCGTATCGACAGCCCCGGCAGCCTCGCTGCGTGTAGTTTCCAGCGCTGAGCGTTGGAAACGAAGCTGTTCGTAGCATGCGGTGACGTCATGGAGTTCGACGTTGGTGGCATCAATGGCCGCTTGTTGCTCCACAAGTGATGAACCGGTGCCAGATCCCCCGGCAAGGCTATTCGTCGAATGGACCACGCCATCGCGAGTGACCACAGTAAATTGGGGTGCTGCGGTCAGGAGTTCAACAGCGCCTTCCCTATTTTCAGCGACGATGACGTTGCGCAGAAGATGCCGGACAGCTTCGGCGAGGCCGTCTGGGGATGCTTCCTTGACATCCACGAGGCCCGAAGCCCACAAGCCACCAGCGGGCAGTAGATTCCTCTTCGCGTGCGTTTCCGCCCGCTGGTCCGAGACAAAAGCACCTGACTCGGCTGCCTGCGGAAAGATCAGGTGGACACGGCCTGATTCCTGTTCACGGACTGTTTCCAGGACTCGCTGAGCGTCGTCGGCGCTACAGGCACTTAGCGCCTCGGCGTAGGTACCTAGCGCAGCGGCAATCGCCCCGTCGTATCCGGGTTCGACATGGAGCTCTGCACTAATACGCCCCCTAATGCCCTGATGCCCTGCTGCAAGGATCTCCTCAGAGGCATCCTTGCGGCTCATCGCAGAGTGTAGTGCGTCAAGACGAGCTTGAAGAGCGGCCCGTTCACGTTCTGCTTTTTGCTCCCGAGAAACTAACTGCTCCAACTCTCGATCGCAGGACGCCAAACGTTCCTCGGCCAATTCGTGCGAAGCGTCCAGGTCCTCTTCCGTGTCCTCAACACCGCTAGCCTGCTGTTCCAGTTCGGTATATTTCATCTGTGCCTCAGAACCGCGTACACGTGCGAGTTCGGCCGATGCCCGCAGTCTGCCCAGCTCACCTTCGAGTGATTCGACGCGGCTGCGTGCCGAGGCGACTTTTCCGGCCAGGGTAGCCAGTCCCTCGCGACGGTCAGCTATGGCACGCATCAATTCGGTCATTCGGCGGCCTTCTACGGCCGCGGCCTGTTCCGATTCCTTCCGATCAGCAATCGCGGAATCGAGTACATTTGATGACTTATCGCGTTCGTTCTCAAGCTCTTCCAGATCAACGCGTAAACGCTGTGCTTGGCTTTCTAACCGGTCCGGTTCCCGCGACGGATCGTGCACGACGCGACTCTGCTCAGCCAAGCCGCGTTCGCGTTCTTTCGCCAAGGCGCCCAGAGATCTGTACCGTTCTTTCATGGTGTTCAACCCGTGCCATGTCTCTCGAGCGGAGTTTAGGGCAGGAACAGTGCTCGCGGCAGCAGATTCCAGCTCCGCGAGCCGGGCGCGGACTCGGGTAACCTCCACGTCGACTTCGTCCCGTCGCACAAGAATTCGTCGTTCGTCTTCGACCTCGCGATGGAGGGCTTCTTGGAGGGTCACCAACTCGTCGGCCAGGAGCCGAGAACGCGCATCGCGCACCTCAAGTTGGACCGATTGTGCCAGACGTGCAACGTCAGCCTGTTTACCCAACGGTGTCAGCTGGCGCCGAACCTCTCCTGTGAGGTCCTGAAGGCGCGAGAGGTTGGTGGCCATTGACTCGAGTTTGCGTACGGTCTTTTCCCGACGTCTGCGGTGCTTCAGCACCCCAGCGGCTTCCTCAATAAAACCTCGGCGTTCATCAGATGTGGCATGAAGGATACGGTCCAGTTGCCCTTGCCCGACGATGACGTGCATCTCCCGGCCCATTCCGGTGTCGGAAAGCAATTCTTGGATATCGAGCAAGCGGCAGGACTGACCATTGATGGCATATTCAGAGCCGCCAGCCCGGAACAGGGTCCGGGTGATCGTCACTTCTGAATATTCGATGGGCAGGGCACCATCTGCATTATCGATAGTTAGCGAGACCTGTGCTCGCCCTAACGCCGGACGGCCAGAGGTTCCGGCGAAGATGACATCTTCCATCTTGCCGCCACGGAGTGTCTTAGCTCCCTGCTCCCCCATCACCCACGACAAGGCGTCGACGACGTTGGATTTCCCAGAACCATTCGGGCCAACCACGGCAGTGACGCCGGGTTCGAACTCAAAAGTCGTCGCTGAGGCGAACGACTTGAATCCACGAACGGTCAGGGTCTTGAGATGCACGGAGGTCTTTCGGACGGCGGGGCAAAGGTCTTCCTCCCTCCAATCTACTGTGTCTGGACTCCCGCGGCGGGTTTGCCACTCGAGGGGAGAAAAGTCACAGGCGGCGTTCATACCGCATGGCGAATGTGCGGGAACCACTTCGCAGAGTGCATAGTTAACGGTTGGAGAGTCTTCGCATCATAGGGATGCGTCGGCGGCAGATGAATCCTCTATGGACGAAGGCTGGATATTGAGCGGCAATGCAACGTTTCGACACACCAACTCGGCGGTTATTGCCGTTACGAGTGTGGAGGCTCCCGTCGTCGTCACCTCGAGCGAATTCGATAAGCGACTAGAGCCGAGCCTCAAGCGACTGCGTCTGTCCAAGAAGCTCCTCGAACGGGTAGCCGGTGTCAGCGAACGACGCTGGTGGCCGGAAGGAACAGGATTCGACGACGCGGCTATCGAAGCCGGATCCAAGGCGTTAGCCGAAGCCGGAGTTGAAGCCGGCGAGATCGGCCTGCTCATCAATACCTCGGTCACCCGCAGGAATCTTGAGCCCTCCGTAGCCGTCAAAGTCCACAATGGGCTCGGTCTACCGTCCTCAGCCATGAACTTCGACCTAGCCAACGCTTGCCTCGGATTCGTCAACGGCATGACGCTGGCCGCAAATATGATCGATTCCGGGCAGATTAAGTACGCACTGATCGTCGCTGGTGAAGATTCCCAGATTGCCCAGGAACCAACCTTCGATCGATTGAACCGCGAAGATTCCACACGTGAGGACTACCTCCGCGAATTCGCAACCCTGACCTTGGGCTCTGGTGCTGCAGCCGCGGTCATCGGCCGCGCCGACGAACACCCAGGCTCACACCGCATCCTCGGAGGCGTCTCACGCGCCGGAAGCGAACATCACGAACTGTGCGTTGGCGGCCCACAGGGGATGTACACCGACACGAAAGGCCTGCTCGACAACGGTCTGAAACTCGTCGTCGACGCCTGGGACGAAGCCCATCAGGACGGTTGGAACTGGGGGTCCATGGACCGTTACGTCACACACCAAGTGTCCAATTCGTATACCAATGCCATTATCAAGGCCGTGAACCTCGTTCGGGACCGGGTGCCGATCACGTTCCCGAAATGGGGAAACGTCGGTCCTGCTTCGCTTCCCATGACGCTGGCCCAAGAGGCGAACACGCTCAACCCAGGAGACAGAGTGCTTTGCATGGGTGTCGGTTCCGGTCTGAACACGGCAATGCTGGAGCTGGCGTGGTAGCAAGGAGCTGGCCCGGGGTCCGCCCGGAATTCTCCCGATACCTTACCGTCCCCTCAACAGCCAGCTGTGATCCCGCCGGGTCGTCCCACCAATGGCATTTATTGGACAACCTGCCAGCGCTCGAAGCTCGGGAGGCAGCACCAGCAGGAACCATTCTGGCCGTACACGGAAATCCCACCTGGTCCTACCTCTGGCGCAGCGTCCTTGAAGCCGGCGCCGAGGCCGAAACCCCATGGCGCGTAGTAGCCGTCGATCAGCTCGATATGGGTTATTCCGACCGGACTGGCACATTTCGCCGACTAGCGGATCGAGTCACCGACCTCGGGGACGTGACCGACGCACTGGGAATTGAAGGCCCCGTGGTGACTCTCGGCCACGACTGGGGAGGGCTCATCTCCCTGGGATGGGCGACACGGCATCGCGAACAGCTGGCAGGCATCGTCTTGACGAACACCGCAGTTCACCCCGCAGGTTTCTCCCTACCACCTGCCCTCAGTCTTGCACTGCACCCTGCGGTCCATGGTTGGGGCACGCGCGCCACCCCGACGTTCCTCAAGGTCACCCACGCGCTGGCACACCCGAGCCTGCCGTCCGACGTTGAATGCGCGTTTATGGCTCCGTATCGCACAGCCCCGGCACGTGCCGGGGTCGCCAACTTCGTCGCCGACATCCCCGCTACCCCGCAGCATCCCAGTTGGCCAACCCTAGATCAGATTTCCACGGAGATCCGGACACTCGAGGTCCCGGCACTGATGATGTGGGGTCCGCGTGATCCTATTTTCTCCGACCGCTACCTGGGCGACCTGATGTACCGTTTGCCTCAAGCAGATGTGCACCGTTTCGAAGGCGCCGGTCACCTCCTTCCCGAAGATCGAGATATCGCCACTCCCTTGTTGGCCTGGCTCTCCTCCACGGTGCACCAAAGGTCGGAAATAAAGTCTGCTCTTCAAGACGACGCCCCGTCACGCGCCAATGTCGGCTCCGACGGCGGTCCTCGCGATCGCGACCTGGCTACCGGGTTCCGCAGCATGCTCGCCGAACTCGACGCCCATCGCGATGACCACGCAGACGCGGTCGTAGACATGGGACCCGCCGGAGAGGGCGTACGAAGTTCCACTTCCCTGTCGTGGGCTTCACTGGTCCGACGCGTCGATGCCATTGCCCACGGTCTATCCGAACTGGGTGTCCGCCGTGGCGATCGAGTGAACCTGCTGGTCCCACCCAGCGCGGAGCTCACTTCCTTAATCTATGCCTGTCTCCGGCTCGAGGCCATCATTGTCGTCGCCGATGCCGGACTGGGCACGAAGGGTCTCGGCAGGGCGATCCGCGGTGCGGGCCCTGGGTACCTGATCGGCATCGAACGGGCCCTCTTGGCCGCCAAGGCGCTGAAATGGCCCGGTCAGCGGATTTCCGCCGGAGACCTCTCCCCCGCCAAACGTCGGCTCCTGGGCGTGGTCGCCACGGTCGGCGACCTGGAGAAATCAGGGATGGGTAGCATCGAGGCCGGTGCTCCGCCGTTCGTGGCGGCAGATCCCGATACCGACGCCGCCATCTTGTTCACCTCAGGATCCACCGGACCGGCCAAAGGCGTCGTCTATACTCATCGGCAGCTAGCCGCCATGCGCGACACCCTGCAGGCCACCTACGGATTGAAGTCTGGCGACGCCCTCGTGGCGGGGTTTGCCCCCTTCGCCCTTCTGGGGCCGGCTCTGGGGGCAGTATCCGTTACGCCCGATATGGACGTGACCTCACCCAGGACCCTGTCTGCCTCCGCGCTGGCTGACGCGGCAGCGGCCATCAACGCCACCATCGTCTTCGCCTCCCCTGCCGCCTTAGTGAACGTTCTGGCCACCTCGGCGGAGCTCGACTCCATCCAACGAGCTGCTCTTGAACGCGTGGATCTACTCCTCTCAGCCGGGGCACCACTCGGGACCACCTTGCTGCAACAAGTTCAGGACTTGGCTCCGCAGGCAGAGGTCCACACGCCTTACGGGATGACCGAGGCACTACCCATCACCGACATCAGTCTTCAAGGGATCCTCGCCGCCGGTTCGGGCGACGGAGTCTGTGTCGGCCAACCCGTGGCGGGCGCCCAAGTTTCCATCGCGGCGTTGGACGATCAGGGAGGCGTTTCCGATGAACTGGATGCCAGCCCTGGCCAGGTCGGAGAAATCGTTGTTTCGGCTCCCCATGTCAAGGATCGGTACGACCGGTTATGGGTCACCGAGCACGCCAGCGCAGTTCATCCAGGCTGGCATCACACGGGCGACGTCGGCCATCTCGACTCCGCGGGGCGTCTATGGGTTCAGGGGCGGCTGGGACATATCCTCACCACTCCTTCGGGGCTGATGACACCCGTTGCCGCAGAATTGGCTGCAGAGACCGTGTCGGGTGTTCGTCGTGCCGCAGTCGTCGGGGTTGGACCAGCAGGTACACAGGCAGTGGTCGTCATCGTGGAAACCGTGCAGAGAACTCGTCGTTCCGGGCTGGCTGCTCAGGCTTTGACGCAGGACGTACGTTCATCCATAACCCGAGCGACCGGTATGGCGGCCGCGGCAGTATTGGTCATCCCCGATTTGCCCACCGATATCCGGCACAATTCAAAGATCGACCGTTCTGCTTTGTCAAAGTGGTCTGCCGAGCTTCTGTCCGGGAAAAAGGCAACCCTGCAATGAGTACTGCCAATCACGACAAGCTCGTTCTGGTGACCGGGGCGAGTGGCATGCTGGGACGGGCTGTGGCCGAAGAACTGCTGGCCCGCGGTTACCGTGTCAGGACCTTTCAACGCGGTCCCACATCATTGCCCGGCGTCGAACAGTGTCGAGGCTCTGTCACCGACCCCCACGCCGTTGCCGCCGCTGTCGAAGGCGTTTCTGCTGTCGTACATTTGGCTGCGAAGGTCTCTTTCACCGGTGAGTGGGAGGAGTTCGTCGCAACAAACATCGAGGGCACCAGGAACCTCTTGTCCGCCGCTCGAACGGCTAGCGTTGAAGACTTCGTCTTCGTTTCATCGCCCTCCGTGGCGCACTTGGGATCCGCGATCGTCGGAGAGGGGGCCGGTACTGCCGCACCCGATGCCGCGCGAGGCTACTATGCCCGTTCCAAGGCCAGTGCCGAGCTTTTGGCGCTGGAAGCCGACTCACCCGGTTTCCGGGTGACCGCTCTGCGCCCACACGTCGTCTGGGGCCCGGGCGACACTCAACTCGTGGAACGGGTCATCGATAGAGCGCGTTCAGGCCGGCTGCCCTTGCTGGATGGCGGCCTGGCTTTGATCGATACTACGTATGTCGACAATGCGGCTTCTGCGATTGTTCAAGGGCTGGAACGGATCAGCGTTGCCCATGGTCTCTCCTTGGTGATCACCAATGGAGAGCCACGTCCAGTCGGTGAGCTCATTGCCGGCATCTGTGCCGCCGGCGGCGTCCCCGCACCAAAGTTCAGTGTCCCCGGATCCTTGGCCCGCAACGCAGGCAAAGTGATAGAGAGGCTTTGGACAGGCGCGCTGCGTCACGGCTGGGTCTCCGATGAGCCACCGATGACGGAATTCCTCGCCGAGCAATTGTCCACTGCGCACTGGTTCGACCAACGCACCACGCATGAAGTCCTCGCATGGAAGCCCCTGCTTTCCATTGACGATGGGCTGTCCCGACTCGCTGCCCACTATGGTGGTACTGCGCCGCGCACCAAGGAATAGGCTGCGTCACCACCCGCAACCGATGAGGAGCACCGCTTCATGACCGCCTTTGACCTACTCGACACATGGCCTGTCCCCCACGCCGCAGCAGCCGTGCTGGACACCGAAGGCAACACCTTGGACAGTCGGGGGGACCCCCAGCGCATTTTTCCGCTTGCTTCTGTCACCAAATTGCTCTCAGCCTTCGCATTCCTGGTCGCTCTGGAAGAAGAGGCACTTTCGCTCGATCAGTCAGCAGGCCCGGAAGGTTCAACGGTTCACCACCTGCTGGCACATACCGGCGGTTATGATTTTTCCTCCGATGCTATTCATGCCGAACCGGGGACCCGCCGCATCTATTCGAATAGGGGCTTCGATGTCCTGGGACAGACCCTCGAATCGGAGACAGGCATCCCCTTTGCCACCTATCTCTCCGAAGCTGTGCTGCAGCCCCTGGGCATGACCAGAACGGCGCTCGAAGGTTCTCCCGCCGCCGACGCCGTCTCTTCTCTCCACGATTTGTCGCTCTTCGCAGCAGAGCTCCAGCGGCCTACCCTTCTGGCCGGACCCACCATGGAGCAAGCAACGACCGTGCAATTTCCCGGTGTTGACGGCATTCTCCCCGGCTACGGGCGCCAGAAGCCCAACGACTGGGGCCTGGGTTTTGAAATCAGGGACCACAAGTCACCCCATTGGACTGGCACTAGGAACGCGGCTCAGACTTTCGGCCATTTCGGACAGTCAGGGACCTTCCTTTGGGTTGACCCTTCAGCTGGCTTAGCATGCGTTGCCTTGACCGACCGAGACTTTGGCCCATGGGCGATTGATGCGTGGACGCCGTTCAACGATGCGGTAGTCTCCGACTTCTCCGCCTAGAAGCGGGCGTTGCGCGGAACCCGCTGACAGGCGGGGCACCAGTAGGACGAGCGGCCCATGAATGCATCCCGGCGAATCAGCGAAAGTTTTCCCTCGTCTGCGCAGCGGTGGCACTGTTGTCCGTTGCGCCCGTAGGCATTCAATGACCGAGAGAAGTAGCCCGACGCACCATTCACGTTGACGTAAAGCTGATCAAAACTAGTCCCTCCGGCAGCAAGTGCTCGGTCCATGATCGTCGATAGGGCATCAACTAGTCTGACGGTGTCTGGACGCCGCAGAGTGTCGGTGGGACGGGCGTAGTGCATCTGGGCCTCCCATAACGCCTCGTCCGCATAGATATTGCCTACTCCGGACACCAGTCCCTGGTCTAGCATCGCCCGCTTAATACTTGTTCTACGTATCCGCAGCCGGCGATGGAAACTCTCTATGTCGAAATTGAGATCCAAAACATCGCGGGCGATATGCGAGGCGGCTTGGGGAACGGTTGCAGCTTGGGAACCTTGCCCTCCCGGGGCGCCGTCGGTGGTCGGCACCAGGGGTGCGATGAGCATGCCCCCGAAGATCCGCTGATCGACGAAGCGTAATTGCTCCGGCTTTGCGGCCGAAGCCGATAGATCAAAGGTGATCTTCAGGTGTTTTTCGTTAGCCGCCGTGGAGTCCTCAACCAACAGTTGACCACTCATTCCGAGGTGGGCAACAAGTGCTGCTCCACCTGGCACACCGTCCAGAGGCATCCAGAGGAACTTTCCACGTCGCACAATGTCGATGATCGTTGTGCCCTGCAGCGTGGCAATAAAGTCAGCTAGGCCGTCCTGATGTCGACGGATGGAGCGTGCGTCATGGACGTAGACTTCGTTGATTTTCCGGCCGGCCACCCAGGATTGCAGACCGCGTCGCACAACTTCTACTTCCGGAAGTTCCGGCATCTACTCGTGGGCCGTCTTGTTTTCCGGCCCCACGGAAGTCTTTGAGGGGACCAGCGTCCGATAAGAGATCGCAGCTGCCTCTTGTTCGGCTTCCTTTTTCGAAGGGCCCGTGCCCGTTCCGTAATCAGTAGAGCCAATGCGTAGCGTTGCTTCGAACACCCGCGCGTGATCAGGGCCGGTGCCGGTGATGGAGTAGTCAATGGGACCAAGTTTGCGCGCTGCCGCAATTTCCTGGATCGCTGTCTTCCAATCGGTGCCTGCGCCGAGGTGTTCAACGTCCGATAGCAGCGGGCCTACCAGACGCATCACGAGGGCTTGTGCCGCGTCTGGGCCATCGCTGAGGTACGTGGCACCGATCAACGCCTCCATGGTGTCAGCAAGGATCGAGGACTTGTCCGCACCATGGGTCAGTACCTCACCCTGACCGAGGAGAATATGCTGTCCAACTTCAATGCTGCGCGCAATCCCGGCGAGTGCTCGGGTGCTGACTACGGAGGCACGTCGCTTCGCGAGATCGCCCTCCGGCAGGTCCGGGTAGGTCCGGTAGAGGTGGTCTGTCACGGCATAGCCGAGAACCGAATCGCCGAGGAACTCGAGGCGTTCGTTGGTCGGCAGTCCTCCATGCTCGTAGGCATAGGAGCGGTGCGTGAGGGCAAGACGAAGCGTCCCGGGGTCGATAGTGACCCCGAGACGCTTCAGAAGCTCTTCTGTTGAAGGCATGTGACGTTATTAGGCGTCTGCTACCTTGCGCCCCTTGTATTCAAGGAACAGCTCGGTACCGGCGGAGTCGGTCACGACCTTGGCCTGGTGCGGCAGGCTGTAGGTGACGCGGCCGTTCTCCATGGTCTTGACCAGGTTCGGCGCAGTTGCCTTCCACTGGGACCGACGGGCCCGGGTATTCGAGCGGGACATCTTCCGCTTGGGAACAGCCACGGCTAACTCTCTTCTCTCTCGACTGAATCTGTACTCGGTACCGCATCTTCTGCGGTGGTGCCAGCCAGCTCGGTGAGAGCTGCCCAGCGGGGATCTAGGATCTCATGGTGGTGTCCGGGCTCGTCCGCGAGACGAATCCCGCATTCTGCACAGAGGCCTTCGCAGCCCTCTCGGCACACCGGTTGGAACGGCAGCGCGGTCACCGCTGCATCCCTGAGTACCGGCTCCAGGTCGATGAAATCATCAACGATCTGTTGCTGGTCCATGTCCTCCTCGTCGGGCAACTCGGTGCCTTCGTGGAAGAACAACTCCTGAATGTCAGACTCGAGGTCATACGCGATGGGCTCCAGGCAACGGCCACATTCGCCGGATACTCCCGAGAATGCTGTACCGGAAACCAAGATTCCCTCGTGTACGGCCTCGAATCGAAGATCCAAATCGATATCCGATCCCTCTTCGATTCCGATCAGTGCCGCCCCCATTTCAGGTGGGGCGGGCACGGTCCGTTCAAGAGTCTTCATGGTACCCGGGTATCCCCCGAATTCCTTGGCCGAAAAGACCAACGGCGAGCTGCGATCGATTCCGCGTGACGACGGACGATCTGAACGCTTATCGCTAATGAGAACTCCTGTAGAACAATGACCGACATTACATCATAGCCTAACACCGAGCGACACCCCAAACTCAAGGACAAGCATGCGCCTGACTACGCGAACCACACGCGCTCACGCGGAACATATCCGTCGCGCGGGCACGAAACCGACGGCCAGTGCTCGGATTCCGCCACGTCGCCGCTGGCTGAGATGCCACCTGACTAATGACAATAACGCCGTTCCGGAGCTTTCCATTAGCATCGCTCCGGCCACTAGTTACCCGCCTTCCGGATGCGCCGCAATCCGACACAAACTATATCCGTACAGCTAGAATGTTCCTTATATAGCATTCACTTCCTGCAACCGATGCGTCAGCGAGATCGATATGTGCACCAGCACAGTCCCTCTCTGCTCCACCGCATCCCGCTCGAACCGATAAGTGGATGCCGCGAACTTCAATCTGAAACGGAAATTTACAGAGGTGGCCGAGACCATGCGAAGAATCTCCATGTCGAAATTCCACACACAGCGCGGGCGCTTACTGGCACGTCGGGGTCTCTGGGCTCAAGCAGAGCGACTTTTCAGCACGGCGATCGAGGCTTCCGCCACCGCAGAGAATTACTATTATCTGGGCAACGCACAGTTTAACCTGGAGAAGTTCGCGCAGGCAACGGTGTCCACACAGCGCGCACTCGAGTTGGACTCATCAAATCCCCTGTGGCATGTGCGACTCGGAGCGTTGTATGAACGCCTGGAGAAGTACTCCGAAGCCGTGGTTGCTTATGCCAATGTTCTTGAATTCGATCCACAGAATGAGGGCTGGAAGAAGAGGCTCGACAGAGCGCGCGTTCTGGCCGCGGCCCCGCGGACTAGCAACCACACTCCACCAGGGCTCGCGTGCACGACGTCTGAAGCAGCAATCTCACAATTAACACCAGCGATTCAATCCGTGCTGAAATCAGACGTGGCAGACACACGTTTGGCGCTCCTGTCGACTGCATCAGATGCGGACCCAGAGAACCCGATTATTCACTTTCATCTGGCAATGGCACTGATTGATACAGGCTGTTTGAAACGTGCGATCGCCCATATGGAACGATCCCGAACATTGGATCCAACCGATGAAGGGTTGGCCTTCCATCTAGGCTGGGCTTTGCGGCAAGATGGCCGCTCAGCTGACGCAGCTAAGTCCTTCGAAGACGGAATACGGATTTCCAATGATCCAGTTGCGAAGAAGCTCGGTCCAGGAGTGTATTTTCATCGACAGGGGCTCTGGGAGCAGGCCGCAGAACTCTACGAAGACCAAGTCCTCTTGCTCCCCGACGCCGGTGACCTTCGTTACCGTGCCGGTCTCGCACGCGAGCGCTCTTATTGCTGGGAGGCTGCCGTAGAGCACCACTACGCAGCTTTAGTACGCGACCCCGAATCGCCAGGCCGTCACTTTCATCTGGGTATGGCAAAAGAAAGAAGCTCTGACCTCTATGGAGCAATAGACGCCTATCGTTCCGCGGTCAGGTTGGCCCCCCAGGTCAAAGAAAACTGGAGGTACCGCCTCGCTTATTGCCTCTATGCGGTGGGACAAACTTACGAGGCCCTCCAAGTCTTCCGGCAAATGAGTCCAGTCCAAAAGTCGTGTCAGCACGCCCCAACCTCCGAGTCGGCCCCATTACACACACCTTCGAAGTACGAAACTGAGCTGCAACAAGCAAGCTTGGATCATGCGTTGAGAACCCACCGAGTCGGCGAATTGTCCAAACGTGGAACAGCCCTGATGGAACAGGGCATGCTCCCCGACGCCATCACCGCGTTCGAAGCCGTAGTGCGCCAAGATGACAAGCAGGACAGCGAGCACTACTTTAAGCTAGCAGCGGCACAGCTCGCTTCCGGCGACGAAAAGGGCGCGCTGGAGACTTTCCTGAACGTTCAAGTGTTCCGACGCCCAGTTGATGTCGGAAATCATTCCTATTTTGACAAACCATGGCAATTACAAAACATGGAGTACGTCGAATTTTTGGAAGCGTACCAAATGGACGAGTCACACGTCGTCTTCGAGAGTTACCACGGCACGAAAATAGATTGCAATCCGGCGGCGATATACCGTCTGCTTCGCAATGATCCCGAATATATTCATCTACGTTTTACGTGGATTGTAAATAAATATTGCCAAGTACCTGTCGATGTCTCTAATGACCCCCGCGTCAGCCTGGTCAATCGTGGATCGCTCCTCTACCGTCGAGTCCTCGCAACCGCCAAATACCTAGTAACTAATGTGTCATTCCCTCAGTACTACGTTCGACGACCTGGACAGAAATACCTCAATACTTGGCACGGCACGCCATTGAAGACTCTTGGAAAAGACCTCAGCTCAGGCTTTATGGACCACAGCAATATCGGCCGCAACGTGCTTCAGACCACGCATCTCCTCGCTCCGAATGAGCACACTCAAAATAGCCTCATCGTACGCAATGAAGTGGGTATTCTTTTCTCGGGAAAAATCGGACGAGTGGGCACGCCTCGCGTTGACCGGATGATGAATATCGATACTTCTCGTAGACGCGCTTTGTTTGCCGCTCTAGGTATAGCCGAAGACGGACGTAAGGTGGTCTTCTACGCTCCAACTTGGAGGGGCACGGGCCCGAAAAAGCGCTTCGATCGAGAAAAACTAGAAAGCGATCTCAGGGCATTGACGGACGTCGATGTCCATATATTGTTTCGCGCCCACCACGCTACGGAACGATTGTTGAGGGGGATGAACATCGAAGACGTTTCCGTTATACCGCCGGAAATTGATTCCTATGACATTTTGGGGATTACCGATGTCTTGGTCACCGATTACTCCAGTATCTTTTTTGACTTCCTGAGCGCCAGCAAACCGATCGTCTTCTATGCTTACGATCTTGAAGAGTATGTCGCCGAACGTGGCTTGTACTTCTCCATGGATGATATGCCTGGCGAATTGGCCCGCAACATCACTGAACTGACGGCGTGTGTCAAGCGGGCCATGGACAGTGGGATCGCAGACGAGCGGGAGCATCGGGACGCTCAGCGTATGTTCGCACCTATGGAAGATGGCATGGCAACGCAACGCGCGATCGACTTCTTCTTCGCAGAAGCAGAAGAATACACGGTCGACGCGCCCCGGAGCCCAAATCCACCGTTGCTTTTCAGGCACGACTTCCAACCTGGCCAGACTACCGATGCTCTTATCACAAGAATCACCAAGCTCAACGCCGCCGGGCGCCCTGTCGTAGTCCTCTTTGATAAGTCAGAGATACGTGACAATAAATACCGGAAAATGGAGGTGGCCAGACTACCGGAGGATGTTCTTCGCGTGGCCCGGGCCGGCGCGCACGTCACTTCTCTTGAGGAACGGTGGAACATCAACCAGTACCGTCGCAGCCGTCGCTTTCTCGACGACGAGCAAGAGTCCATCTATAGGCAGGCTTATGAACGTGAATTCCGGCGCTGCCTCGGAACGCCCGTTCTATGCTCAGTCATACAGGTTTCAGACCTTGACCCGTTGGGGGTGCCGCTGCTTGGATCTCTTCGTGATCACGTCGGTACGCGCGAGCTAATGAGTGATGCGACCGTTAAAGCCGCCCGTGAGGAGCAACGCGCGCCCGTCAGTTGGTATGACAGCGTCAGGTCCTTCAGCCCTACTCCCCCATTGCCGCTATAGCTTTTCTGGAGTGGTCGAGTGAGTGTTTCAAGTGTTGGGTGCACTCGGTATTGCCTTTCGGAACCAGTGATACTGCCGGTGGGGCCAGCAGCTCTCGCCGACAGTTTCTCCTTTGGCCATGCTGGCATCCCCAGGCATGTTCCGGCTGCCTTTCGCGACCCAGATGGCGTTGAGTGCAAGATGCGGTTAATGGTCGCATGCTAGTTCAAGAACTTGTTCTACCCGGGGGAGGGGGGGTGAACTTGGCCGGGTTTCGATTATGAACCGCTAAAAGAATCTATACTTTGTGGCCCCCAAGTAGCACTGAATATTGGCTTCCGTCGGCTCCACTTGTAGTGCGGTTGAGCACCACTGGCGAGTACGGGTTGATGGTACGGATGGTCCGTGCACTTGGTACCTGTTGTTTCGGCGAGGCGGTACCGGTCAGAAACAACACGAGCTGTTCCTGACCGGCGTCGGGCTCGGCACCGCCGCACCGTAGCGGCCACCTCGGTGCCGACGCGCAGCGGTTATTCCCAGTGGTCCCTCCGCGCGCGTTCCTCTTTGGCCTGGAGCCTACGCATGTCGACGGCGCCGAGGTTGATGGTCCTCGCTCGGCTGGCCAACCGGTTCACGATCGGGTCGGCGGCGACCTTGTCCGGCAGCGTCTCGACCCAGTAGGTGGGACCGGATTGGCTGGCGATGATGGTCGGGAGCCGCTGGTCCCTGTTGTCCAGGATCGTGAACAGGTCGTTCGCTGCGGCCGCGTCGATGCCTATGGTCAAAAAGTCGTCAATCAGGAGAAGGTCAACGTCGCTGAGCTTGTTCAGCAGGGCCTGGTGGGCGATCCGGTCGCCACTGGCAATGACCAGCTCGCGGGCCAACTCGTCCATCCGCGTGTAGTGGACACTGTGTTCGTTCAGGCAGGCCGCGATCCCTATCGCGCACGCTATGTAGTTCTTGCCACCGCCGCTGGGCGAGACCAGCAACAGGTTCGTCGGGTCCGCGCCCCAGTCATGGACGGCATAGCGTTGCATCCGCACCTCGGTGAGCCCTCGTTCTGGCAGGTAGCGGATCTCTTCGATCGATGCGTGCGGGATCGGGAACCGTGCCTTGGCGATGAGTTTGTCGATGCGGGTGGCCCGCCGGGTCTCCAACGCCGAGGCCGCTGCGGTGAGGAACAGGTCCTCCGGGGTGCGGTGGTCGTTGCCGTCGTCTTTGAGGAGCTCCTCGAAGTGCAGGGCCATCTGGGTTATGCGCAGAGCGCGGAACTTTTCGTAGTCAACGCTGGTGAACATCCCCCCGTTACCTTTTTTGTAGCCCCTAAATGAGCAAGTATTGGGGTTGCTGGCCTGTCGGCCCCGGCATTGATTCCTGCCCCCAGTCTTCAATGGTCCGGGGGGTGTTGTCACCGGGGTCCGATAGGCACCTAGGAAATCGCTAATAGGGGCCGGATGCAGACGGGGAACCACCGCCAATATCGACCGTAACATGGATGCCGAGCCTTGGAGCCGCAGGACAAACCAGCACCGTCCCACCCGTTGGAAACCATGCTCCAAGGAAGGCAAGACGATGATCCCCGAACACGAAACCGTCGATGTTTTCATCGGCGTCGACGTCGGAAAATCCAACCACCACGCCTTCGCTCTGGACCGGGCAGGCAAGAAACTCCTGGACAAGGCCCTCCCCCAGGACGAGGCCAAGCTCAAGGCCATCATCACCTCACTGTCCCGCCATGGCCGGGCACTGTTAGTCGTGGACCAGCCCGCGACCATCGGTGCCCTGCCCGTCGCGGTGGCCCAGGCCGCCGGGATCATGGTGGGTTACCTGCCCGGACTGGCGATGCGCCGCATCGCGGACTTACATCCCGGGGAAGCCAAAACCGATGCGCGCGACGCGTACATCATCGCCGAAGCCGCCCGCACCATGCCGCACACGCTGCGCTCGATCCAGGTCGCAGACGAAGAGGTCGCCGAGCTGGCGATGCTCTGCGGTTTCGATGACGACCTGGCCAAGCAGGCCACCGCGACCAGCAACCGGATCCGCGGCCTGTTGACCCAGATCCACCCCGCCTTGGAACGGGTTATCGGCGTACATCTGGACCACCAGGCGATGCCCGAGCTGTTGGCGAAATACCCGAATCCTGCAGCCTTGCGCAAGGCCGGTAAGGCCAGGGTCGAGGCCCTGTTGCGCAAGCACGCCCCACGGGCCGGGAAGCGCTGGGCCGCCGAGGTGTTCGCCGCCTTGGACGAGCAGACCGTCGTGGTCTCGGGTACCAACGCGGCCGGCATCGTGCTGCCCCAGCTGGCCCGTTCGCTGGTCCAGACCCGGACTGCCCGCACCGAGGTCCTGGCCCAGGTCGAGCTACTCGTGGAGGCCCACCCTCTTCACATCCTCCTGACGTCCCTACCGGCGGTCGGCGTCAGGACCGAGGCCAGGATCCTCACCGAGGTCGTTGGCAAAGACTTCCAGACCGCCGGAGACCTCGCCTCCTACGCCGGGCTGGCCCCGGTCACGTGGCGCTCGGGCACCTCGATCCGCGGGGACCACCCCTCGCGCAAGGGCAACAAGGTCCTCAAACGGGCCCTGTTTCTATCCGCGTTCGCCTCGCTGCACGACCCGATATCGAGGACCTACTACGACCGCAAACGCGCCGAGGGAAAGAAACACAACCAGGCCCTCATCGCCCTGGCCAGACGACGCTGCAACGTCCTGTTCGCAATGCTCCGCGACGGAACCATCTACCAGAAACACGTGGCCTTGGCAGCCTGAAACCCGCAATCCACCGCCGCGCACCAGGAGCATCCGTCCCAATCACCCGGCCGGCATCGCCATGTCCGAAAATTCTCGCAACGATTATTCAGGTCTTTCCGGCTCGACCCTTGACGAAGCAGATAGGGGCACCCCCCCCCTTACCGCCCGTCGCGGTAGTATTCGGCGCCACGGACGAACACATCGTCGCGTCCGCCGGGACCGGCGGTGGCCTTCTTGGTGGTCGAGGCCGCGGGCCGCGGTGACTGGACCCGTTGGGCCTCGCTGTTCAACGAGGCCATCAACCGCTTCAGAGTGGTGTATCTGGGGTACCCGTGCTGGTTGAGCACCTGCTGGCAGGCCGCTTCCAGCCGCTGCCTGTTTTACTTCCCCAACCCCATCAGGATGTTCTGGCAGTCCAGGTAGGCCTGGACCTCGATCTTCGGGCGTACCAGGATCGCCTCGATCACCGTGACCGTCGCGGGACCGAACGGCCGGGACCGAACGGCCGGGCCCGGTCCAGGAACCACTTGGCCGACCAGAGACCGTCCATGTCCTGGTGGTGCTTGGGCACGTGCTCGGCCAAGGTCGAATACTGACCCTTGCGCCCGTGCTTGCGCGGGTGTTCGCAGGCCACGGATTCACCGTCGAAGACCGTGACCTTCGCCGCCGTCAGCCTCACCTTCAGGATCCGGCCCGCCAAGCCGTAGGGAACCGAATAGTGCTGGTAACTCGCGGTGACGTGGTAGTTTTTCGCGGCCTTGAGCTGCTTCCATTCAACGGACTCGAATCGATCATCCGGCAGGGGTTGCAGCAGGTGCGCTTCCTCCACGGTGAACCGCTCGGCCCTGGTCGAGCCGTCCGCGCGCTCGATGCGCTCGTTGATGTCGACCACCCGCTCGTCGACGGCGGCATTCAACTCCACCAGGGTCCTCCAGAGCTCCTCATTCAGGTAGCCCAGGATCCTCTTATTGGCCACGTTCACCGCCGACTCGGCAGCGGCCTTGTGACGGGGACGCTTCGGGCGAGCCGGAACGACCGCCGACCCGTAGTGCTTGGCCAATTGCCGGTACCTGGCATTGACGACACGGGCGCTGTCGTCCTTGCTGGGCCAGTTGGTGGCGGTCGCCGCGTTGTCCGGGACCACGATCTGGGTGGTCCCGCCGAAGGCCTCGAAGGCCTGGACGTGGGCGCTGTTCCAAGCATCTTGCTTCATGTCGGTGAAGGCCCGGCAGAACACCATCCCCGAATACGGCAGCACAGCGACGAAGAGGTACGCCGTGGCGACCTCCCCGGTGATCTCGTCGCTGATCGCCAGCGTGTCCCCGGCCCAGTTCACCAGCATCGCCCGCCCCGGTTAATGATGAAGCGTCGCCACCACGTCATTGACCGCGGCGTAGTCGTTGAACAGCTGGCAGAACTGGGTATACCCGTACTTCTTCCCCTGCACTGCCGGTGCCTGGATGTACCGGTGCCAGCTCTGCTGGAGGGTGTAGTGCCGTTTGGCCTTCATCGACTTCACAATGGAGGCGAAGTCCGGTTGCACGAAACCCGCGGAGACGTTCTTCCTGCCATCGGGGAACGATTCCGCCAACTCGTCCCGGGTCAATGCCGCCGCCTGCCCCGCGGTGATCCCCCGTTCCTTGACAGCCCGGCTCACCGCGGAAACCTCGCGGCGTGAGCAACCCACGATTTCGACAATCTCGCTATAGCTTCGGCGCTCGAGCACCAAAGCCAGGATCGAACTGTAATCGGCCATCAAAGGCCTCCTCCGACGAAGAGGCAGCGCGGGATGCGCCGCCCGATCCCTCAGGAGACCACGGATCAAGTCCCAGCGGTACCGCCTAGCCGAAATGAGCAGTACCACCTACCCGGACTGGGAGTACCCGAAACCCGTACTCGCCACACCACCTGAAAAGCTCCTTCCACCATGTGATGGCCACGTGGTGGAAGGAGTACCGGTAATGGTACGGAAGATCAAAGCGAAGCTGGTTTTGCAGCTGCGTAATCAAAGCCTGTCGAGACGGGCAATTGAATCCGCCCACGGGATATCCAGGCACAGCATTCAGGCAGTCCTCGATGCGGCGGAGCTGGCAGGTCTGGGTTGGGATGACGTCGCCGAGCTGTCGGAGGCCGAGGTGTATTCGGCGTTGTTTCCCGGCCGCGGGGTCCGCGAGAGCGTATTCGAGCACCCGGACTGGGCCCGGGTGCACACCGAGCTGGCACGGGTCGGGGTGACGTTGAAGCTGCTGCATCAGGAGTATGTCGAAGCATCTTCTCGCGCAGGGCAGGCGGTGATGAGTTATGACCGGTTCTGCCAGCTCTATGGCGAGCACGCCGCCTTGAGCGGGGCCTCGTCCCGGGTTGGTCACAAGGCCGGACGCAGCATCGAGATCGACTGGTCGGGCCCACGATGGCCCTGCTGGATCCGACGACGGGTGAGCTTTCGAAGGTGTATTTATTCGGCGCCTGTTTGCCCTTCAGTAGGTATGCGTTCGTGGAAGGGAGCCTGGATATGCGGCAGCAGTCGTGGCTGCGGGCCCATGTGGCGATGTTCACCTTCTTCGGCGGCAGCGTCCCGCGTCTGGTGCCCGACGACAACCTGAAGACCGGGGTGATCTCCCACCCCCGCGAGGGAGAGGTCATTCTCAACGACGCCTACCGTGAGATGGCCGCGCACTATTCTGCCGCCGTGCTGCCAGGCAGAGTGCGCAGGCCAAAGGACAAGGCAAGCGTCGAGAACACGGTCTTCCACATCGCGACCTGGGTCATCGCCGGGTTCAGGCACGAACAGTTCACTTCTTTGGCGCAGTTGCGCGGACGGATCCGGGAGCAAATCGACGCCTATAACCGCCAACCGTTCCAGAAACGGGAAGGGTCTCGGTGGAGCGTTTTCACCATCGAGGAGCTGCCGCTACTGCAACCGCTGCCGGCAGTTCCATTCGAGATCAGCACCTGGACGTATAAGCGCAAGGTGGGAAAGAACGCCCACGTAGTCTGGGCAAGGAACTTCTACTCCGTGCCCTTCAGCCAAATAGGCGGCCATGTTGATCTTCGTGTCACGGAAACGACGGGGGAGATCTACCGAGGTGATGAACGCCTGACCAGCCACCTGCTGCTGCCGGCGACGACCGTGAATCAGTATCCGACGAATGAGGCCGACCTTCCCGAAGGGCGCAGTTTCCAGGCCTGGGACCGGGCGCGGATCCAGGACTGGGCAACCCGGATGGGACCGGCGACCGTCACGGTGATCGAGAAGAACTTCGAATCCGCCAGCATCGAGGAGGCAGGTTATGACCCCGCGCTGGCAGTGCTGCGCCTATCGCGGCGTTTCTCTCCAGCCCGGGTCGAAGCCGCCAGCGCGCTGGCGCTGAAGGGGCCAATCCGCTCTCCGCGCTATGCGCACCTGCGTCCGATCCTCGATACCGGGCAGGACAAGACCGGCCACGTCCCCCTGGAGCCTGAGGGCGATGATGGCGGATACGTCCGCGGCGGCGCCTACTACTCCGGAGGGAACCGTTGAGCCGCCTGGATGGGGAGACCAAACGCAAGCTCCGCGAGATGAACGCAGACGAGTTGCTGGAAGCGATCGATACCCAGGACGAGACACTGTCGATCAGTCTGTCGTTCGAAGAGCGGGTGAGGTTGGTTGTCGATGATGCCTATTCGACGTTCACGCATTCCAAGGTCGCGGGTCTGATTCGACGGGCTGGGTTGCGTTATCCAAACGCGGACCTGCGCCGTATTGATCTCCTTGACGAGCGCGGTCTGAACCGGCAGCTACTGAGCCAGCTCGGCACTTGCTCGTTCGTGACCCGGCAGCAGAACGTTGTCTTCCGGAGGTTCACCGGATCGGGGAAGTCGTTTCTGGGATGCGCGATCGCCAAACGTGCCTGCGAGCATCGCATCCGCGCCCATTACGTGCGGATGCCTGACCTCGAGGAAGCTTGGGTCTCCGCTCAGGACACTCCCGGCGGTGCCGGGAAATTCTTGCGCAAGTATGCGGCCTTCACGCTCTTGGTCGTTGATGAATGGTTGCTGGACCGGCCGACGGAATCAATGCGGGGAATGCTGCTGGAGTTGATGGAGCGCCGTTAGGGCGAGACGTCGACGGTCTTCTGCACTCAGTATCAGCAGAAGGACTGGCACCAGCGGCTCGGCTCCGGCGTCCATGCGGACGCAATCATGGACCGCATCATCCACAACACGGTCTGGGTCGAAACTGGCAACTACAACATGCGGGAGCATACGGCGCTAGGCGGCGTCTAATCCGTAGCGGAGAGCATCGGTGGCGCTATGCCAGACCGTTACTGGTGCTCTCTCGCACGATCGGTGGTGCTGAGTCGCACGATCGGGTGGGGCTCAAAGCCTCTAATACTCAACTGCCCCTGCAGCGTCGGCCCGCAATGGGCGACGGTATCGCCTTCGAAAAACCCGGGCTCTTCCTCGACTTCATCGCTGGTCTTACGGATCGTGATCGAGTTACGCAAGATCTGGCCCGGCCGGGTCGTTGACCGGCCACGGATCGGAACCCCGGCCTTCGCCGGCGCCAAATACCTGTCAATGGTCGCCGCGCTCATATGTTCGAGCTCCTCCCTGACCGTGTGGCTGTATCGACTCTGCCCCGGGGCCAAGGTGTCGTGCTTCTCGAGGCTGTCCAGGACATCGGTCATCGAAGCGGCCAGATACTTTCCGCATTGCCCACCGCTGAGAGCCCAGACATGTTGAAGTACGCGGGTGGCATCGTAGGAATATTTACGGGCCTTGGTCTTCCTCCGATCGATCACCGCGACCGTCGCTGCAGCCCGCCCCGGCGGCTGGTGCAGGCGTTTGACGAGCTGTCGGCGTGCGTGGTCGCGGTTCCAACCAGTGATCTCGGTGACGGTATCTAGGATCCGTCCCTTGTCTGGTTTGGTGGCTTGCCGGTACGCGGTGGCGTATTTCTTGGTGATTTCCACGCGAGCGTTCATCGAGAGCCTGCTTTCCATGCTTCATGGTGCCAAGGTTTCGCGGGCAAAAGTATGTGAGGCACGGCTTCGGCTACGCGGGCACTTTCCATGAGGCTCGTCGCCATCTAGCTATTGGATAGGCACTGGACTACCATCGGGGACCCAGCCAGAATCTTTCTGGCGGCTCCCGAAGGCATGAGCGGTGTACACCACTGAAGCGAATATTCAGTTGCGGGTTGAAACGTAATGCCTGCAGCGATTGGCGTAGCTTTTGTCGTCGTCTCGCACCGTGTCGCGTAGCCCCAACTCAGTTGGAAACGTCACGGTGAAACCAGTGAACTTTCAACAGGTTTCCTATCGTCGAGTCTATTCACTAAATGAATGCCAAACCTTGTAAACGGAAGACCAAAATATATTTTAGGAAACTTCACAAAGCAAAAATGTAAATCCTAAAGTCTCTGTGCTGACGTTGAAAACGCCGCACGACCGGCCTCCGTTGTGATCGGCACCCAGCGGGGTGCCTGAATAGATGGAGACTCCAAAGTCCGCCGTATGGATACATTCTCGAAGACAGCAATCAAATACAACTCTGTCAGTGGACTGCTTCCTTGCGAAGAACTTGCTTCACTCAACATTCGCTGAGTAATCAGCCCGTCGAATTCGAGTCCTGATGATCCGGTGGAACTAACTTTCACGGGGACTGAGATAGCTGGGCCCTCCGCTCGATTCTCCAACTGCAGCCTAAATACTCCAGGCCCCTTCTTCAGGAAGTTTTTATCCGTCGCCCATGCTAGCTGTCCGGCAAGTTTCACATCGCCCATTCGAGTCTTCTCAAACTTCTTCAAGGTTGCGACGGTATTCGAAACATCACCCTCAGTATGGCGAGACCGCTTTTGAGACCATGCTTGAGACACAACATTTGACCATTTTTGCAGAACGGTTTGGTCACTGAATTTGTAGCTCTCCTGCCAGGCAGTTTGACCCATCTCCCCAGCCAATTTTTCGCTTCTGCATAGCCCAATAATCCGATGTGCTGCAGCGTCCACGTCGCCAATGGATACCAAGTAACCACTCTTAGAATCAGTGATCATTGCCTCGGGCCCATACTTGATGTCGAAGGATACAGGAGGGCATGCTAAACCCATACTCTCAATAAGCGTGAGAGGAAATCCCTCGTATCTGCTCGTGAGTAAAGAAAAACTAGCAGTAGCATACTTTGCAGCCGCGTTGTGTTCATATCCGCAAAGCTTGACATTTTGCGATAAGGAGAGGCGGTCGATCTTATTTTGCAAGGAAGCCTGAGCGGGCCCTTTACCGTATATTTCCAATTGGATACTAGGGATGGTTTCGCGGACTCGATCAATGATGTCGATGGCGATGCTGAAGTTCTTGTTTGGCAGAAGGCTTCCAATCATGATTCCAACGTTCGCCCTCCTATGGCCAAACGGCGGAAGACGTGGAGCAGGACTTGCCGGATTGGGAACGACAAACAAGTTATCGGTCAAGCCGAATCGACTAGCGTAATCGTCACGTTGCCTATCAGTCAGGAATACCAAACCATCCCACCGCCAAGATTCGTCAAAAATTTTTGCACGGCTGGGAGCAATAGCGCTTCGGACTGGGTCTCGTGAACCGACGACATGACTGCTATGAATCACAACAAGCTTTACAGCATGCGACAATTCCAAAGTTCGAAGATTGGTTGCTGCCTCCTTGTCGTCGAAAATAAAAGTAGTCTTCGAGTTGTCCGCTAGCTCGGTGAGCCAATTCCTGTAAAAGGCGCTGGCACTCCGGAAAAGTGCACAGGCCATTTCTTCCTTGTCGAGCAGCCAGACGCTCCTCTTTGTGGGCCGATTATCGTTGTCGAGAGTACTGACGTCTAAAAGGAAGGTACTGCCGTCGGGTCTAAAACACTCGCGATATACGATCGAGTTAGAAGAATTACGTGCTACCCGCATATAGAGGAGTCCTGCAGAATCATGGATCGACTCGTGCGAGATCTCGGCTCGATCAACGAACGCAGCTCTCAATTGAGACAAGTTCGGCTGAGACACGGGCCCACTGCTCGGCTTTAGAATATCTTTTGAGCGGTAGTACTGAAAGACATTCAGAACTTCCATTTCTTCCCTGAGATAGCCGCGATCAACGAGTGATTGAAAAAGTTCTTTGTGATTTGGGTTCATATCGAAACAAAGAATCGGGGCATGAACGTTTGCCAATTGACTTAACGCTCGAGCGCGGCGCATGCACATCGAGGTCATTCCCCCGAATGTTTCAGCGATACTCCACATAATCAGAAAGTATTTCGTCGCCGGCATAGTCACGGTCATTGTGATCCTAACTACAACTATTCGCTAATGATGCGTTGACATCGCAGAGCTTTGCTCCAACGGTACTACAGCTTGGAATCTACCCTAAGGTTTTCCGAGTCTACGAGATCATTTGGCTCTGTAGAAAGGGACTGCTGCAAGGAAAGGAGACAATTTGAGTGTCAGGCTGCAAGAGCAGCTATGTCCATGATTGCTTCGTACTCCACGGGGGTCAACCGCCCGCGTTGACTCATCAAAGATGCCCGCGTAGCGGCACGTCTGCCGAGCCGGTGTCCACCGGCTCGGCACGCTAAGCCATGGAGCAGTCCAAACTCGAACGCAGAGCAGTCACGAAAACCACCGCCCTCCGATACGCCCGATCAGACCGGACAGCCAAAAAGACCATCCTGGACGAACTATGCGCCTTGACCGGTTGGCACCGGGACCACGCACGCAAAGCACTGAGCCAGGCGCTGATTCTCAAACCGGTCAAGCCCCGGACCCCGAGACCACCGCTTTACCCTCAACCGGTGATCGAGGCGCTGCGATCGTGCTGGGCCGTTCAGGGCAACCCCTGCGGGCGACTTCTGGCCGCCGCACTGCCGGAGCTGGTCCCGAGGCTGCTGCGGTTCAAGGAGCTTCAGATCGACGATGCGACGGCGGCACTGCTGCTGAAAATCGCACCGGCAACCATCGACCGCCGTCTCAAGGCCGGCCGGGCGAAACTCGATCCGAGATGGCGCTTTCATACCAAGCCCGGGACCTTGTTGAAGAACACCATTCCGATGCGGACCTAGGCCGAGTGGGACGAAGCCAAGCCCGGTTTCGTGGAGATCGACCTGGTCGGCCACGAGGGCGGCAATTCCAAGGGCGAGTTCTGCTTCACCCTTGACATCGCCAACATCGCCAACAGGTGGACCGAGACCGTCTCGGTGAGGAACAAGGCCCAGAAATGGGTATTCGCGGCCATCAAGTCCGCCACGGCCAAGTTCCCTTTCCCGATCCTTGGAATCGATAACGACAACGGGAGTGAATTCTTCAACTGGGAGCTGTTTCGCTGGTGCGAGCAGGAGGAATGAACCTGCACCAGGTCCCGATCAGGGAACAAGAACGACGGGGCCCACATGGAGCAGAAGAACTGGCATATCGTTCGCCAGACCGTTGGCTACCATCACTACGGCACGTCGGCGGAACTGGAACTGGAACTGCTGAACAGGATCTGGGAGCTGCAGCGGCTACTGACGAACCACTTCGCTCCGCAGCAGAAACTGGTCAAGAAGGTACGCAACGGGGCGAAGATCAGCAAGAAGTACGACGCCCCGGCCACGCCGTATCAGCGGGCCCTCGCCGCCACGGACACGGTCCGCAAAATGGTCAAAACCAAGCCGTCGAGGGAAACAAGCCCTTCAATCCAGCCACGATCCGACGACAGATCCAAGCGCTCTGCGACGATTTACTCGCCTTGACCACCGCTAAGCAGTGCGCCAAACCCAGTCCAGCCATCCGGGCAAAATCAGATGATCCTGCGAATCTATCCAGACGGGCATCTTGACGCTCATGATGTTATTAGGCCATCAGCCCAGCGTGACTCATATTTTGACTGACGTCGATGTGGTTGTCCTACTCATGATCCGTCCGCCGGACTGGTGGCCTGCACGAACCGTGCTGGTGAGCCGGACATGACCTAATAGGAGCTCGATCAGGAATCCCGTTACCGTCTTGTCTGCCCGACCCGCAAACACGGAACCATCCCGCCGCTCTGCGGAGGAACTGGTTCCATCATGACAAACGAGAAAATAGGAGACGACGCCGGCATCGACACGCACGCCGACACGCACCACGTGGCACTGATGACCGACTACGGAAAACACCTCAGGGGCCGTAAGTTCCTGGCTGCGGGTTCCTGGTATCGGGAGATCGCCGCCTACCTGACCAGCTTCGGTCCCGTCACCGCCGTAGGGGTCGAGGGAACCTGGTCCTACGGAGCCGTACTTGCACATGTGCTGGCTGGCCATGGCTTCGCGATCCGGGAGGTGAACCACCCCAACCGGGCAGAGCGGCGCCTGCGCGGCAAATCGGATCCGTTGGATGCCTACCAAGCCGCCGAACCAGTACTCTCAGAAAGGGGTACATCGACCCCGAAATCGCGCGACGGGTTCGTCGAAGCGCTACGAGTCCTACGTACGGCACGGACAAGTGCCATGAAGGCCCGCACTGCAGTGCTGTCGCAGATTAGCGCCGTACTGACGGCTGCTCCCGAGACTCTCAGAGCCAACTCCGTGGCATGATCAGCGAAGCCCACGTAAAGGCCATGACGCCCACGCGCCCAACAGGCAACCCAGCAGATCCAGGTATCGCCACCACACTGACGCTGAAACGCATGGGATCCCGACACCCGTTCCCCAGCCAGGAGATAGCTGAAGTCGATCTCGAGCTCTCCCAGGTAGTCTTCGTGCACGCGCCAGCTCTACTGGAAGTCAATGGGGTTGGCGCCGTGATCGCGTCGCAGCTTCTGATGACCGTGGGAGACAACCCAAAGAGGCTGACCAGCGAGGTCGCATTTGCCGCGTTGAACGGCACCGCACCGATCCCGGCGTTCTCGGGGAAAACAAGCCGTCACAAGCTCTCCAGAGGCCGCGACCGCCATGCAAACGCCTCGCTCTAACGGATCTTTCTGGTGCGCATGTCCAAGGACCGAAGAACCAGCGACTACGTGGTCAAGCGCACTGCGGATGGCAAGAGTAAAAAGGAGATTATCCGCTGCCTTATATGTTGCCCGCGAAATTTACCGGGTACGACAAACCCCAAGATCAGCGCCGCCCACCAAGGACCTGCAGCTCCAGCGCATTGAGCTTGGACTGACAATGACCAATGCCGCAAGGGATCTCGGTGTTTGGCCCACAACGATCCAGCCCATCGAACGACGGCAAATGCGTGACCATGAAGCGATCAACCGTTTCCGGGACTGGATCGAGCAAAAGGCCTTGATCAATGCTTGACAACCATAGGAGCATCATGATTATCCGGGGTGGCTTGGCGCAGTTGTTCGGCGGCTTGTTGGTGTCCTCTGAGGCGGTAGGATTCCCCGTCCATGTTTAGCACCACGGAGCGGTGTAGCAACCGGTCCAGCAGGGCGGCGGCGACCGTGAAGTCGCCTAGGATCTCGCCCCAAGCACCCACCGGACGGTTTGTCGTGATCACGATGCTCGTTTTCAGGTAGCGCTGATTCACGACCTGAAACAGTGCCGAAGCCGCCTCCTGCGGCAGCGCGAGGTAGCCCAGTTCGTCGATCACGAGCAGGGTCGGTCCTGCGAAGTAGCACATCGTGGTGGACCAGCGACCCTCGATGGCGGCTTTGTGGCATTTGGCGGCCAACTCGGCTGCCGAGGTGAAATAGACGCGGTAGCCGGCCTCGACCGCGGCACGCCCCAACCCGACGGCCAGATGCGTCTCCCCCACTCCGGGAGGCCCGATGAGCAGTAGGTTCGTCGCTGTCTCGGTCCAACGGCAGGTGGCCAACTCGGCAAGGAGTGCCCGATCGATCCCCTTGGCGTGGTCGAGGTCGAAGTGGTCTATGTTTGCCTCGGTAGACAGGTTCGCGAAGCGCAGTCGTCCGGCCAGGCGTCTAGCTTCGGTTTCGGCGACCTCAACGGCCAGGACCCGGGCCAGGCTCTCGGTATTGGACCAACCCGCGGTTGTGCCCTCATCGAGAATCGAAGGCAGTGCCTCGGCTGCGGTGCCGAGTTTGAGCACCCCGAGGTGGGAGCGGAGCTGTTGGTAGGTGGATGCGTGGGCAGTCATGGCCGGTGTGGGTCCTTTCAGCCGCGGCACGCTCGTAGGCCGCCAAGGGGATGATGGTGGCATCGGGGCGAGGATCCGTCCTCGCCAAGCAGGAGGTGCGCGTTAGCCACGGCTTCAGGTCCCGGAGGGATACGTTCCTTGCGCCGATGTGGACGTGCGGTGTTCGCCCCTGCCATGGCTGCTTGGTCCAGGACGATGATCTGGCCGACGTCGCGGATGATGGCACCGGTCCCGTCGGCCGTGCGCCGGTGCCTGGCCAGAACCCTCACGCTGGGGGGCGCAATTTCCACGACGGTGGTCCCCAGCCGGTGGCTGACCTGACCACTACTTTCGCGGCGGCGAGTTCCGGTGGAACGAAATATCGGTTTCCCCGCCAGGAGACCAGTGCTTGCCCTGAGGCGGTACGACTCTCGGAGATGGTCGCCGGATATGGTGCCGGCAAAGCAGCCAGAACTTCACCGGCGGCCATCGCGGTAGTGGTGCTCTTGGCCTGGAGAGCCCGTCGTTGGCGTACGTCCTGAGAGGTGGCAAATGCTGCCACGGATGTCTGTCCAGTTCGAAGGTTGTTTCGTCTGGCAGGGTCCGCCACCAGCGTTGGGCCGCGGTGTGGGTGTTCTTTTCCACCACTTCCTTTCGGTGACCCGAACGCGGTGAGCAGAGCGCGAGCTGGACTCCGTAGTGCTTGGCGAAACCAGCGAACACGGTGTTCACATCCCCGCTCGAGACGTTATAGACCGTGGACATCCGATCAAACCGCCAGATCTTTGTTGTCCCTCCCAGCAGGCCTACGGCGGTGATCATCGCTTCGAACAGATGCGGCTGTTCCACGGACGGGGCCAGCACGGCCCTCCATTCGCCCGAATGCGGCAGCGACCCCACCAGTGTCAGTCGCCATTAGGAACTGCCCGCTGGCGGCCACCATTCCTTCCCGCTGATGGCCAGTAAAAATGCGCGGTGGCGGCCAGATGGTTTGCCCGCGTGGCAGGATTTTCGTGGCTGGCCGCCGACTCGGTTTAGTCCAGTGGCATGACTCCCTTTCCTGCCACTAAGTTGGCAGGTTTTCCTTGCCGAACTGGCCTACAAACAGTCGATCACACACACCGAGTCGCCGGTGGTCTGGCAGACATGTGCGTGGTGCAGTAGCCGGTCCACAGTCGCGGCGGTCAGCGTCTTGGGCCTCAGCTCATCGAAGCCTGCCGGGCGGAGGTTCGAGGAGACCGCGATGGAGCGTTTTTCGTAGGCGGCATCCACCACCCTGCAGAGGCCCTCGGCGGCATCGCTGGCCAGAGCGAGCAGCCAGATGTCATCGATGAGCACCAAATCCGAGCGCAGGATTCTGGCCACGGCCCGAGTGATAGTGTCATCGGCGCGATGGGATCGGACCAGGGTGCCCAGGTCCTCTAGGGTGAACCACGCCACGCGCATCCCTTCCTCGATGGCTCGCTTTCCCAGTGCCTCGAGGAAGAACGTCTTCCCGGTCCCGGAAGGACCGCAGAGCACGAGATTCTCCTTGCGGTGGATCCATTCCAGGGTCTGCAGGGCCCGCTGGGTCGGTGCCGGTATGGACGATGCTGCCTCGTACCAGGTCTGGAAGGTCTTCCCGGTGGGGAATCCAGCGGCCTTGCGACGGGTGGCGAGCATGGAGCGGGCCCGACTGGCGGTCTCCTCGGTGAGCAGGGTCTTGATGGTCTCGACCGGTGCCCATCGTTGGGCGTGAGCAGTGGCCAGGATCTCGGGGCGATCGCGCGGGCGTGGGGCATCTTCAGTTTGCGCATCAGCGCCTCCAGATCCGATGGCAGGGCAAGGGCGGTGGTGTTGGGCATGGTGATGCTCATCGTCTTTCCTGCGCCCCCGTGGCGCCTGCTGGATTGGTGCCGAGGCCGGCCCACCCGCTGGTTCCCTGCGTAAACGATTTGTCCTCGGTTGCCGCGTGCTGGCCGCTCTGATGCCCTGCGGCGTTGAGCAGCGACGCCAGGTGGCCGTGGGCGAAGCTGTGGTGCACGGCGGCGACGCCAAGGGTCTTGTCGACCTCCCCACTCCCGGCGATCTTGGGCAGCATAACTTCCTCGTCCATCTTCTTTCGGATCTGCACGGTCCCGGCCGCGGCGGCCTCCGGGAGCCAGGACCGGGCACTGGCGCCGATACCCCGGAACTCGGCCTCCGCCGCCGAGCCCAGCACGATCGCGTAGTCGCCGGGGACCTTGGCCGGGTCGTGGTCGGGGAAGTGCGCGTCGATGATCGACGGAGAACAGGCAGGGCCTGCCGGTGGCGGGCGACCTCGACGGGTCCTTCGTCGCCTACGTGGACGATCACCACCACCGCCTTGGTCCCCGGTTCCGTACAGGAGGACAAAGACCTCTGCGCCGAGCAGTTCGGAGGGCACCGAGTACTGCGCGTTTTCGAACGTCGCCATGGGCGTGTTGACCGGGACCTTGCGCCCGATCGCGTGCGCGATGGTGTAGGCGGTGGCCGGGACCGGGTGCAGGTCCGGGCGCTCACCGGCCAGGGCATCGAATGGTCTGCGGCAGATGGTGCGGTGCTCCCGTTTGTTGACCATGTCCATGAAAGCGGCGCACGCGGCCTCGAGCTCGGCGAACGACGCGTATTCGGTCAGCAGGTTCGTCTCCTTGGGCACCAGGTCGGCCTTGGCGACCTTCACGGCGTTTTTCACCCCGCCCTTCGAGGCGGGGCCTGCGGGCTGACAGGTGAGGACCTCGACGAAGTAGTGGGCGGCGAAGTCCAACGTGGGTTGGTTGCGGACCGGTAGCCCGGTCATGTGCATCGTGGTCACGGTCTTCTCATTGTCGGTCAACACGTAGGTCGGCACACCGCCGATGAGCCGGAAGCTGCGGTACAAGGCGGCGAACACCCTCGGTGCGGTGCGGTCACGCAACGCGATGAAGATCCCGAACCTAGACCATGCCAGCCAGGCGATGAACAGAACCGTCTTGGCTTCGTCGATGACCGGGCCATCCCCGAAGTCGTAGTGGAGCCAGGCCCCTGGTTCGGTGGTCCAGGGCCGGTGCACCCGTCGGCAGCCGGCCCGGTAGGCGGGCTTCAGGTCGCCCACGACGTGGCGGGTGGAGCGTTCCGAGCCCTGGTATCCCATCGTGGTGAGTTTGAGGTGGGCCGTATCGAGGCGGATGCGCCCGTTGCTTTTGTCAACCCATTCCTCGATCTTTTCCAGCCACGGGTCGGTGACCCGTCCGTGGTCGGTCCCGGAGCCGGGTGAACGTCCGTCGTAGCGGTCGCGGATCTTCGCCGCGACGGTGTGGTGGAAGAGCAGCCGGCCAGGTCGGCGGCGCCGCGTAGGGACTCTGTCAGGTCGTAGGCAGCAAGTATTTCCATGGTTTCTAAGGCATCCTTCATAGTGGGCCTCTTCCTGTTCGGCGGATTTGATTCGACACCGTTATCCAACAGCAGGGGGAGGTTACCGCCGCGTTCATGGCGGGGAAGTGAACAATGCGGACAAACTTGATGGCCGCCAATGGGCAATTCCACTGGCCATATCCGGGCAGTTCCCTTGGCCGTCAGCAGGTAATTCCGTGGCCGCCTACGGGCAGTTCTTCATGGCCGCTAACACACCAGCAGCAACGCCTTGCGCATTCCCCGTCCGGCCGCCGGGTTCGGAAATTTAAACCAATCGAACATGGTTTCCGCTCCTGGAGGGTGCACGATGATCGCATTCGGACGCTGCAGTACGTTCTTGCATGATCGGAATGGCGGACGCAGATTCCGTTCGCAGATTTGGCGCTTCAGGCTTTGGTAGGACAACGAGAAATCGAGTTTGTGCAGCTCGTCCATCAGCGTCTGGGCCCAGAGGTGCGGGTCCTCGGCCAGTCGGGCCCGGATGTAGTCCTCAAAGGCATCGAACGGATCGAGCCCGGTGCGTTGGCGTTCCGCTGCGACTCGTTGCCCGTTCAGATGCGAGCGGATGGTTTTGCGGTCCCGTCTCGTCCTGCGGGAGATCTCGCTGATGGTTATCCCGTTTCTTCTCAGCGCGTGAATGTCCACGCCTTTCCTCCGTGTCAAGATGAGAGAACGGGCCTTTCTCGAATACTGGTGTGTGGTCAGAAACCACCAGTCTCGGGGGAGGCCCATGCCTCGTTATTGGATCAACACGAGGTGGGGAATTTCAGTGAGCGCCATCAACGTCACTGACCGAGAAAGACTTTGTAATGGAGATTTCACGATCGATCGGCTTGATACTGCTGCACGGAGTACTCGCTAGTCGGACGCACCATAGAGCGCCTCAGCCGGTTAGATATCAACTCGTAGTTTCCGCTCGCGATAGGCGACCCGAAGCATTTAGCTGACTCAGCCGAATCGGTGCGATATTCCAGGTAGAAAGAGTCGGTAAGTCACCTGCCCGAACCGATCTCGAGTGCAGGTGACGTACGTTTGACCATCGTTCGCTTTCCATGGGCATATCTGCTCCACTGTCGCAGCCTAGTGCTTGCTTTCTGCAACAATAGTCAACTACTCCTATACGGCAAGAAAAACTACTCAAAAAAAGTAAAGACCCATTGGTTGGTCCTATGGCCACCGCGACATGAGCGCGCAAGCACGTGCAGAAGCCTGACCGAAAAAGGTCCATCAGAGAAGTTCGTCGACTGTCCTCGCTGCCGCCCGCCCATCGTCTCTCGGTGCAAACCGCGCTGCGAAGCTTCGAATCTTGGCCTGCTGCTCCAAGGTCATGATTGAGGCCGCTTCGATTGCATCAAAGAGTTCGACTTCATCCTGGACAATAGGCCCCGGTAGTTCCGTCTGGTAGTCGAGATAGAACCCCCGCAAATTGTCGCGGTAGTTTTCCAAGTCGTAGGCATAGAACACCATGGGCCTACCAAGAATCGAGTAGTCGAAGAACGACGATGAGTAGTCCGTCACCAACATGTCACTAGCGAGGAAAAGTTCTTGAATGTCTGGGTATCCCGAAACGTCCATGACACTAGCTTTTGCTTCGTCCGGAATGACAAGTTTGCTGTTCACTAGAACGTGGGTGCGAACCAGAAGAATCGTGTCTGGTCCGAACCTCTCATGGAAATGTAACGGATTGAAAGGCCAGTCGAAGGCAAAGCGCCCACTCTTCGTTGGTTGATCGTCCCTAAAAGTCGGAGCATAGAGAATTACTTTGGTCTCTGTTGGAATGCCCAGACGTTGTCGTACGGATTGTCGGACAGTTTCCCCGCGTTCTCCGACCAATACATCATTCCGAGGATATCCCAGCTCATAAACCGGCCCCTTATACTGGTAAGCCGATTGCATTGCTTTCGTTGCATAGGCACTTGGCGACAGCAGCGCGTTCCATTGCGCCGAGGCTGTTGCTACTCGTGTTTTGTAGCCTTCATCGCGACCATAGAAGTTATCCTGATCCATGAACATTCGCTTAAGGGGTGTGCCATGCCACGTCTGGATGTACATTCCGTGCTTTCGCCGGTGGATGTAATGAGGGAAGTTGTGGTTATTGACCCAAAATTTCGCGCGCGCAAGATTCCAGAAGAATCCTGGAGAGTGACGCTTGTGGACGACAGTATAGTCGTCGCGCATCGGAAGCATTTTGTTGTATATCCACACCTTTTTCCGAGTGTCACCACGTCGGACGAGTTCCTCATAGATGGCCCTCGGGCTGTCGCCGAATTGGCGGCCTTGCCCACTCTCAAAAACAATCACATTTGGATCCAAGGGCAAAAGTCTGAAGAGTTTATAGAGCTGTTTCATGATGGGCAGATATTGTTTCTGCCTCCGCCCGGCGAGAGTCACAGCCTTCACGAATTCGCTGCTCAAGGCATTCCGCAATGAACTGTTGTGCGTCTTAAACTGGGAAATGGCGACAAATGTACGTTCGTTGTTGCTTCCCTTCCTGTGGGTGAGGAATCTAGACGCCCTTTCATGATACAGATCTTGCATGCGGCAACTACGGTCAATCATAGAAGACAAAGCTTGCAGCACTCCCGCCTGATCCGCGACCACTGGCCCAGGAAGTTCGGTCGTGGGGTCGGCGTGTGGAGCAGGGAATCTATCTGCATCGAACTGGTAGTAGACAACTGGTCTATCCAAGAAGGCAAAGTCGAACGCCACACTGGAGTAATCGGTAACCATCGCAGAGCTTTCCTTCATCAGCCGCTGTACATCAACTTCTCCTTGGATGACGACTCGAACGTCGTCTCCCGCAAAGTATCTGCTGAACTGCTGCATGTTCGGATGAAGGCAGAAAACGATGCTCGCTCCATCTCTTCGTTTCAAGTCATCGAGTTCTTGACTGTTGAGGAGCTCTAGCCAGCGCTGGTAGTACTCAGAATCCGTGAAATAGTCTGGATCCTGAAGCCAAGGCCTCCAAGTCGGCATGATAAGGATTTGGTTCTCATTCCGAACGACGTCACCCGCAAAGAGTGCATCAAACCGAGTAAACCCGGTCACAGCTACTTCACGAGGAGCATATCCGAAATCACGGACGAAGAATTCCTTTTCGCGCTCGGAGCAAACAAGGATCAGATCCGTTTGAAAGTCGCTCACTTGTTTGCCGTAGTTGGGCACCATCCATTTAGCGCCGGTGACGCCGTGTTGGAGAAAGATCTTGTCAGCCTTGACGCGACGTTCAAACTCCGGTGTGCGAATTGGATATAAGAATCCAGGATCGTGTGTTCCAACGATTCGATCTGCCTCAAGGACCTTGTCGATGTGTTCTTTAGAACGATAATCAAGGATGTGGTCGTATCCTTCGAGATTCCTTCGTTCAGGCGAGTCCCTACGAATTACATAGTAGGCGTCTATTTCGGGATGGAACTCACGCATGAACCGAAAGAAGTGCAATCCGTTGTCTTGTGCTTTGTAGGGCAATTCTCCGATGACCCAAACGGGCTTCGACGGCCCAGCCTTCTTCCGCACGATTTGACGTCGGAGGCTTTGTTGCAAGTAGCGAAAGACCTGTTCGTCGAACAACTCCAGATACAGCGACGGATTCTTAGCTTTGAAAGTGTAGTACGGAGTAACTGAAAGAGTCTTCCCTGCTCCGGAGACTGAGTCCCCCGAGGAGTGTCGCCGTACTAGGTACCGGCTCTTACCCACCCGCCTACGAAAACCTTCCTTAGAAGTACTACTGCTGAGTTCCAAATAAATGTCGACAGTATCGTCAACAATCAGGCCCTCAAGAAGGTCATCAGAAAAATCATAGGTCGCGGTGAAGAAATACCGCCGGAGACCGAATCGAAGACGAGTATTTACCTCGTCAAAAGTGAAGTCGAGCGGAGCTCTACCGCGGAAGCCCGAGGTACGGCCTAAGAGGAGAAGCGCTGCACCTGTTAGCTCTGCGTTCCGCGTGAAAATTTTTCCCTTAATCCGCAGGACGCCACTCTTGACTTCCAGCCGATCATTACGTATTAGAGCGTAATCGGGAAGATCCTCATTAACCAGGACGGAGAGAAAGCCATATCTATTTACGTAGAGGGTGAAGCGGTCCTCCCCAAAGAGAACCTGGGGGGCAAGGATAAAGTCTGTCTCTCCTGCACGCCCCAACGGATACCTGTAGTAAAGTCCATTTTCCGTCCGCTGAACGCTAGCTGCGTTTTTCGGGACTTTTCCCGGAGGAGCCGATACGTCAGCGTAAAGACGGAAGCGGATTCCTGGCTCATCTGTTTGGCTATTAGTCTCCTGCTGAACAACTCGCGTCAAGGGGAGAACATTATTGTGTACGCTCGCCAAATCAATGACAGTTTCATACGATTTAGTCTCGGGGGCATCGTCAAACGATTTGGCAGACCTATCGACAAATTGCGCGAGCTCGAACCATTCGCCGTCGATTCGACACCAGAGACCAGAAAGATTCAAATAAGGAGCGACAGTTAGGCTAACAGCAAATTTTCCCGTTGTTCCAGGTACCGGTCGGACGTTCAGGTACTGGATCAGCGCACCTGCACTGCTTGCCTGGCGCTTTGCCTTACGGCGCATTTTCTGCAGTGTGACTGCTCGCTCTACGCCGCGTTCCAGATTTCGCTTCAATTGGGCACTTCTCGACACGTGGTAGTCCTTAGCTAATTTCGGGTTTCACACAACACTATCGTGGGGAACGTGGTTCTAGCAGGACATTTTCCTGTCTGCTGAACGCAGAAGCGACATGCCGATGCAGGCCGTGGATGTAGATCTGCAACCACAGATGCCAAGAGCCCTCTCTTGCATACCCGTTAGGTCAATCTGGAAGAGTGTTAATTCTTTCGCCAGCATAGTCGTCGGACAGCCACCTCTTCAATTTCCATTTGCTACAAACGGGACAGAGATGGCACATCCTGCCCATGTCTTAGACCTTGTCGACGCCAACCGAAAATAGGACCACACACGACAACTGAAAATGAGGCCACCTGACCATTATGGAAAGGTGATCACATTTGGACGATTGGGCAACTATCCGCCACCGGTACGCCAACGAGAAAATATCCAAACGCGAGCTTGCACGACAGGCCGGGGTTCCCCGCGGGACCGTGGACCGCGCTCTGGCCGCGGAACGCACACCGCGTAACGAACGTGCGCCGACCGGTTCGAGTTCGATACCTACGAAGCCAGAGTGAGGTCACTATTGGCCAAGACGCCTACGATGGCAGCCACGGTGCTAGCCGAACGGCTGCAATGGCCAGGCTCGTCATCCCTATTCAGATCCAAAGTCGCCGAGCTGCGTCCCGAATATGCGCCGTCCGATCCTGCCGACCGGCTCGAACGCAAGCCCGGAGCAACCATCCAGTGGATTTGTGGTTCCCGCACGAGGGCATTCCAATCGGCCACAGCCAGCAGGACGGGCCCCCGGTACTCGTGATGACCTCGAGTTTCTCTGGTTTCATCCAGGCTCGGATGCTCCCGACTCGCACCACCGAGGGCCTCCTCTCAGGGATGTGGTCAGTGCTGCGGGACGCGGCTGCGGTGCCCCACCGGTGGGTCTGGGACAACGAGATCGGAATCGGGCGAGGAAAGCTGACCGAGACGGCCAGCTCCTTCGCCGGGGTCCTGGGCACCGAGATCAAGCTGCCTCCACCAAGGGACCCCGGGTCCAAGGGAATGGTCGAGCGCATGAACGGCTTCTTCCGGCGCGGCTTCATGCCCCGACGCACCGTCACCCACCCCGATGACTTCAACGACCAGCTCAACGGTTGGCTACCGCGGGCCAATGCACGATATTCACGATCCCACCATGGCCGCCCGACCGAGCTGGTGGTCGATGACCGGGCCGCGATGCGAGCCTTGTCGCCGGTGGCTCCGGAAACGATGTTCCGCAAAAGCATCCGGTTGCCACGGGACTACTACGTGCGGGTCTTCTCCAATGACTACTCCGTCGATCCCTCCGCGATAGAGCGCATCGTGGATGTCAGCTGCGATCTGGAGACCGTGAAGGTCACGTGCGATGGCAAGTTGTTGGCCGTTCACGAGCGTCAATGGCCAGGCACCAGGTTCTGACCGATAAACAGCACTTGGCCAAGGCCGCCGAGTTGCGTCGTGCCTACCGTTGCCTGAAGAAGCCGCAGTGCCCGGGCGTTCAGGTCCGCGATTTATCGATCTATGACGAGGGCTTCGGGGTCGGCGTTCCCCACGACGGCCGCAATCTGACGGGAATCGTTCCGTGAACGGCGCCGACTCAAGCATCGAGTACTACGCCCGTGCCCTGCGCGCACCCCGGATCAGCGATGCGTATCAGGCGTTGGGCGAACAAGCCCGGCAGGCCGGCTGGACTCACGAGGAATACCTGGCCGCGGTATTGAGCCGGGAAGTTGCCGAACGGGAGGCATCAGGCTCGGCCCTGCGGAACCACACGGACAAGTTTGGGGGCCATAAGACCCTGGAGGAGTTAAACTAAGATCATCAGTCGGCGGCGGACCGCAACCTCTGCGCCCACCTCGGGACCGGGTCGTTTTTGCACGAAACCAGGAACGTGGTCCTGCTTGGTCCGCCAGGGATCGGGATCAAGGCCACTCAAGCCGGGCATAAGGTGCTCTTCGATTCGGCCGTTGGCTCGGTGGCCAGACTGGCGGCAGCAGATGACCGTGGCCCGTTGGCCCAGGAACTGGCCAAGCTACGCCGCTACAAGCTGATCATCGTCGATGAAGTCGGATACATCCCCTTCGATCAAGCCTCAGCGAATCTGTTCTTCCAATTGGTCGCCTCCAGATACGAACACGCTTAGCTGATTCTCACGAGCAACCTGCCCTTCAGTCGGTGGGCCGACGTCTTCGGGGACGCTACCGTGGCTTCGGCCATGATCAACCGGATTGTTCACCACGCGGAAGTCATCAACCTCACCGGGAACAGCTACAAGCTCCAGGGCCGGATCAAACCGCAGACTCTGGCACACTATGTGTGGACTCAACACATCGTTCACCCATGTCCTGGGACATCGTTTCGCCCGTAGGCAATCCGAAAACCCGGGCCCAGCCAGCGCACTGATCCTTCACCTAAAGACTCGGGACATCGTTCCCCGTCGTGGCTGAACCCGAAGTCTCGGGACATCGTTCACGATCTGGAAATGTGAGATCAACGAACAAGGCCATCATCATGGCCATCACCCAGGCATCCATGTCCACCAAGTCCGCCGCGCAGCACTTCGACGTCACCGAAAGGTGGATCAAGGAGCTCCTCAGCCGCTACGCCCGCGAAGGCGAAACCGCATACCACCCACGTTCCAAACGACCCAGGACCGCCCCCAACCGAACACCCGAGCACATCCGCGAACGCATCGTCTTCCTCCGCGGTCACCTGGTTGCCCAGGGCCTGGACGCAGGAGCGGAAACCATCCGGATCCACCTGGAACAAGAAGGCCACAAAGCCCCGGCAAAGGCCACGGTCCACCGCATCCTCCGACAAGCAGCACAGGTCACCAACCAGCCCCAGAAGCGCCCCAAATCCTCGTTCATCCGCTTCGAGGCCGCCTTTCCCAACGAGATGTGGCAGGCGGACTTCACGCACTGGAGGCTGGCCGACGGCAGCGATACCGAAGTGCTGGACTTCATCGATGACCACTCCCGGCTCCTAGTCAGCATCCACGCATACCGGCGGGTGACAGGCAGGAACGTCGCGGACCAATTCACTCAGGCCTGCACCGAGCACGGCCGGCCCCAATCAACACTGACCGACAACGGACTGGTCTTCACCGCCCGATTCACCACAAAGGACCGGGGAGAACAACCCGCCATGAACCTGTTCGAAAAACTCCTGCAGCAATGGGACATCCGGCAAATCAACGGCTCGCCAAACCACCCGCAAACCCAAGGCAAGATCGAGCGGTTCCACCGCACTCTCAAGCTCTGGCTCACCGCACAACCCCGAGCGGAAACGCTACGGCAACTCAACGTCCAACTGGCCGAATTCCAACGGGTCTACAACACCGAACGCCCGCACAAGGGAGCAGGACGACGCACGCCCCAGACCGCCTACTTGGCGCTGGGAAAGGCCACGCCGATTCCCCAGCCACGCGAGGAGCACCGGGTCCGCACCGACATCGTGGACAAATTCGGAAAACTCACATTAGGTACGGCGGCGCCCTACGCCACCTCGGAATGGGGGCCACCTATTCAGGCGTTCCGGTCCGAATGATCATCGATGAAACCGACGTCACGGTCATCAGCAGAAAAACCGGCGAAATCCTCAGGTACTTCAAAATCGACCCATCGAAGAATTACCAAAAAGCAATTTCCCGCCTGAACAGGTGACTCGTTAAAGACTAATGTCTCGGGACATCGTTCTACCGATGTCCCGAGACATTACAGACTCTGGCACACTAGAACCACGACGAGTGGCCCTGTTTTCACTTGGCAGAAGTGGCCCTATATTCGGTTGGCGTTGACAGACCTGATGCGGGACATCCACGGAAATATGCAGGCCTAGATAAAATTTAGTGAACCTGTTTCGCTGCCAGCGCGACTCCGGGTTCCTATAAAAACGACATCATTCTCTTCACTCAGCGACCGCATATCGTACTTATCGGCAACTCGCTCAACTGCCTTTAGGAATCGTCTGCTCGGAGGAAAGCACTGGGGTCGAAGAAGCCTCGAAAGCTGTGGTCCGGTAGCTGACTCTGAAGTCGCGACAGCGCCTAATTGGCGATCGACCTTAGCGCATCAAAAAATGGATCTTCCACTCCTTCGATTTCTAAGTGGAAAGCTACGCGTGGGGAAGGTTAGTCATAAATGCGTCTGGATGCTCTCGACGCGCCCGCGTGAAATCTGTTCTAATGCTTGAAATCGCGCCAGAGATTCCCCCGAGTTCCTGCGCTGACAAGTTGACAACCTTCAAATCAGCGTTGCGGTTTCCGAGAGAGTCAAGCACCAGGTCTCGGGTCCACTCGTCATCGACCAAGACGTAGTCGAAACCGTTTAATCGGTTATTGATCCAACCTGTTTGTTCGTTGCCCCAATACACATGGAACATCCCATGATAAGCAGTCTCGCGGAGGTTGTGTTTGGCCTGTTCAAGATAGAGGACCGCAAACGGGGACAAAGCCTTGGTGATCATCTCCGTCTGCCCACTCCCGGCGCCCAGGTAGACGGGCAGGTACGTTCGCCTCCGGAGCTTGAGGTAGGTCATGTAGTTCCCGACAACCAAAGCTATCGACCTCGACGAAGCGAGTGCCTCAACTTCGGGAATGCGTTTGATAATGCCTTTTGCTCCTGCCGGCGATGCCATGGAGCACAATACTAAATCGACCGATCCGTCACTATGGACGTCCTGCAACGATTGCGCCGCCTGCTGTTCGGCTTTCTCCCTACTTATCCGTCTAAGTAGCGCTTCCCACGAATTTTTCACGACATCCCGCACTGGAAAACTGGGCTTCACTTGATGCAGCTCCGGGGCTAACTCGTCGCGGCCCCATTCATCACGCTCCGAGATCGTTCGTTCGAGAGCCCTCTTGAACCTTGTCATTGAGGCACCCGGCGTGCGGTCTCCATAGTAGAAGTCTGCCCACCGTCGGATACGCGCACCCAGCTCGTCATCTTTTCTCACTTGATCGACGATCCGTACGACATCCGCCGCATCACATTCCGCCAGCATGGGCATATCGGATATAAAACCAGTCTGCGTAACCGTGGTCTCAGGGGCGCTGGGAATGGTGATGAGAATCGGTTTGCCAGTCGTCAGCCAATCGTAGGCGACTGCTGAAATATCAGTGATCATTACGTCTGCGACATCGAGCTGCCACCCGAACACTCCGGCGTCGATCATATGCTGTGCGGCTGGGTCACGGGCTATGGCGTTCGCGAGCATCCCCCTCGCCTCTGCATCTGCTCTGGCGACCTCTGCATCTTGTACACCGGTCCGCGGGTGCGGTCTGTAAATCACTCGGAAACGTCCATCAGCCAACAGGCCGGATAAAATGGAAACCCCATGTGTCGCGACCGATCCATAGCGCATGGACGGTCGTCCGCCTTCCCACGTCGGGGCATAGAGAATGGTGGTTCGGGTCGTTCGCCGTTTGAGAGGAGACGGGCGCGGCATGTCGATTTGTGGACGGCCGATCTCCATGGTTTTTTTATCGACGTCGTAGTTCAACAGATGCGTCGAGAGGCGCTGGCGAGACGCCTCACCTGCAACGAAGAAGTAGTTGAAAACCTTCATCCAGTTGGATGCCATGTAAATCTTGTCTGATTCGCCATGGCTAATAAAAACATGCTGGGCATTCGTCAGTCCCAAAACCGCATAGTTATTGTAGTTCTGATTCGGGTATAGAACCACCTTCGGAGCGATGCGTTCTCGCAGTTCCTTGAGATTTCCCAACCCCTGTGCCAACACAACCTTGAGAGTCGTTTCCGAGGCGATAATCTTTGCAGTCTCGGGACGGTGGCAGAAAATAGCCACGGAGAAGTCTCCGCCGAGTTGCTCCAAGGGCGCATACCACTGACGTACTTGGTAAAGGTTCACAGGATCGTCGGCAAAGTTGAGCAAGATATCGACGTGTCCGTTCTTCGGCGCGGCAAAAACGGGGTCTCGACGCATCTTGGCTCGTCGGAGACTATTGGTGACAGCGGCTACTACTCTCTTGAACAGCGTGTTGTCTCCTTCATAATTTCGTGTCGTTGCTCTTCAAACCGGAAAGAAGAAGCCCTGGGACATCCCTTCTTAGAAGGTCGTCTCGCCAAGCTCCCTGTTCGCGCTCAGCAACTGTCCGTGCCGGGATTGGGTTCAGCTCAGCTCTTTGACGATCTGGCTCAGACTATCGAGGGTGCGTTTGAGCTCGGTTACGTGTCGCTCATCGAAGGCGCTGAGCACGCGCTTCATCTCAGTCGTCGAGATCCCAGAAGTTCTAGGCAGGTAGATCACGTCGACCTTGTCTTCGAGGTCATCGAATTTGCCTCGCCAGTCGTCGCCGATCCCAAAAACATTTACACCATATTTGGCGATATCCTCACGTTTCTGAGCCCAGTTGTCTTCGGGAATGGCTTCATCCACATAACGAATCGATTGGACGATTTCAACACGTTGGTCAAAGGGGACGATGGGTTTTTTCCCTTTGATGGCGTTGAACTCATCAGTCGATACCCCCACGATCAGGTGATCGCCTTGTTCCTTGAGACGCTTCAAGATGTTGAGGTGCCCGATGTGGAAGAGGTCAAAGGTTCCGTAGGTCAATACGGTCCTGGTCATGTTCTATTGCCTGACGTCGAAGGGCTAAGGTCCATATTCACTTTAGACGACACTCGCCCTACGTTCACGTTTCGAACAACACGTGTTCTTGCCATGATTTGCCGCTGTAGTGCATAGAAGCTGTCGTACATGGACCGAGATACGGTTCCAACCCGTCTTCAGATAACCGGAGGTCGACCTGCGAAGGTCATGCGAAAGTGCGTGCTCCACTTCAACTTTGGACGCGATACTTGGTACCAAGGTGAAGTACGGTAGCCCGACGCCAATCCTGCAAGATGCTGGCGCAGGCCTTTGCGGTCGTTCCGAAGACGGATCACATTGATCAGTGTCCAAGACCCGACATAAGCCCAGCTGAAGGGCCAGCGCAGGTTGCGGCGTGCCAACCAGACGCGGTTGCGGGCGTTCAATCGATGAAATTCGCCATGCCGTCGCGGATCAACCACCGGGTGGAAGACGCGAAGGTCCCCTGCATACCAGACACGATGACCGGTGTCCCATACCCGCCACGCTAGTTCGATACCTTCATGGGCATACCAGAAGCCCCCGGCCCAGCCGCGGGTGGCTTCGAAAATCGTTCTTGGCAAGAGCAGGCAGGTCTCACCTACATGGAAGATATTGCTGGACTCTCCCGCAGTGCGTTTATTCAGCCGCGGGATCCAACGACGTGGCGATTCATCGTCCTCGGGATCGGCAATGCGTGGCATGAGCATCCCCATATCCGGATACTTTCGGAAACGACCCACTGCGTTTTCCAGGAAATCCACGTCTGGTAGCCACGAATCATCGTCGAGGAACAGAATGAACTCTCCCGAAACTCGGGGTACTCCGGCGTTGCGTCCGGCGGGGATACCAAGATTGGCCTCCAAATACACTGGAATAAAGCCGTCCGGCAGTCCCCCAGGAAACGACTCTGGATCCCAGCCGTTTCCGACAACCGCCACGTCCATATGAACGCCTTTTTGGAACTCTAGCGAGGCAAAGGCCCGCCGGAGCTCCTGCGGTCGGTCCCCCATCGTAAGGATGACGACACCGATGCTCGGAGGTGTGTCCGTTGTGCTGTTGGGGTCCAAAACTGATTCCTAGGCGCTGAGACGGGATGAGGCCATGCTGGCCACAAAATGTCCGAGGTTGACGAACAGGGTAATCGGTAGCAGAGCCCAGAGCAGCCAGCCCTCGACTGTGCCGGGCTGGCTTAGAAAAGCCGCAACGATGGAAGCTGCAAGGATCAACAGGCTCAGTTCAACGGCATGCAGAAGCCGGTGGAACGGCAGGAAACGGGCTGCCCTCCGGAGACGACCGATCAACGTGGTCGCGGGAATCGCGCGTGCCTCACCGGTGTCGGGCAACTTGCCCAGACCCGCCATACCGCGAGCGGCATGGACCATCAGGCTCAGCGACCTGTTGAGCACCAACATCAGAGCCACGAGTGCGCCGATGAACAACATTTGGTAGTCGAGGCCAGAGGAGGTATCGTCTTCGTTTCCGAGAATAATCCGAAATGCCAAGGCGATCGGCAAGAGTGCCTCCGTAGTGTGGTGACCGACCATGTCGATGAAGATACCCTTAGGGCCCTGGGTCCGTCGCCACCGCGCGACTTCGCCGTCACAGCAGTCAAAATACAGCTGGAGTTGCGACAGCAAAACGGCAAGGAGCGGGCCCCATATCCCGGGGATCAACAAGGTCGCGGACATGCCCCAGCCAGCCAGGATCATTAGTCCCGTGACTCCATTTGCACTAATGGGCGTTCGGACCAACAATGCGGTCAAATAGATGGAGATATGTCGCAGATACAGTTCTGCGGTCCAGTGTTCGGCGTTCCGACGCGCCCTAACCTCCGGTGGCTGACAGACGGCACGCAGCTCATCAAGCCTCGGGCGGCTCGGACGTGTTGCTCGCTCGATCACTGACCACCAGCTACCAGGCGATGTCCTGTCGCGCGGCCCGCATCCGTTGTCTCTCCGGAGCCGCGCAGGCGCCCTCGGATGAAACCAGCAGCCCACGGGAAGTGAATTGTCGGGAGGACCTTGGCAAGCAATCCACGTTCCTTGGGACTGAGGTCAGGCATGGTTAGTGCGGTGTATCCGACCAACATCGCGTAGGCGACCGGGGCTAGCCGAAATAAACCCAAAAGTGCCTTCGCCGGAAGCGGTATCTGCCCCAGTGGCGCGAGCCACGAAGCACATCCAAGAGCCGAAGCAAGTAGGGCTACCGGAGGGACCAGGTGCCGGAACGATTTTCCTTCGGAATATCGGCGCGCCAACTCACCGCGCCAAACCCCGGAGGCATAGCTCTGAGCTGCGAGAGAGCGGAAGTCCTCCCTCGGGTAATAGACGGTGCTTAGTTCCGGATCAAACCAAACCACATGGCCCGCCTTGCGGATGCGCAGGCAGAACTCCCAGTCCTGCCCCCTCCACAACGACTCGTCGTAGTAGCCAATCTCATCGAATATGGAGCGACGGAAGATTCCCAGATAAGCCGATTCGGCCTGACCTTCAGATGCTCCCGAATGGTAGGGGGCCCCACCCATGCCGTAGCGGGAGTTGTAGGCAGCCGCCACTGCTCGTTGCAGGGGGTTTCGTCCCCGGGCATTCATCAGCCCACCGACATCAGCGGCATCCGTCCGCATCAAGGTGGCAACCCCATGTTTCGTGTATTCGGGGTCGAGTATGCTGTGGGCATCGACCCGGATGACCACCGGATTCCGGGACGCCCGTATCGCCAGATTCAAACCAATCGGAGTATGTGACTGCGGATTGTGAACGAACCGCACCCGAGCATCTCGGGCTGCCATGGCCTCCACGATCGCCGTCGTGTCATCGGTGCTCGGCCCCAAAGCGAGAATAATCTCCTTCCCTCCGGAGTATTGCTGGCCGAGAATGCTGGCAACGGCCTCGCGGATATAGTTCGCCTCGTTGAGCACAGGCATCACATAGGACACTTCCGGAGTTGGAGCAGCGTCGATCATTTCCGCCATTCCCGGTAAGCAGCGATAACCTCCGCCGGTTCCCCATCCATCTCAAGCTTTCCTTGGTTGATCCATAGCGCCCTGTTGCAGGTGTCCTTAATCGATTTCATTGAGTGGGAGACGTGGAAAACAGTGCCCGCATTTTCGCGAATCGCGCGGATCTTCGCTTCACTGCGCCGGTGGAAACGTGCGTCCCCTACCGCAAGTGCCTCGTCAACAATGAGAATGTCGTGCTGTTTGGCTGCCGCAATGGCAAATTTCAGTCTCGCAGACATCCCGGACGAGTAGGTCCGCATCGGCAGATCGATGAAGTCCTCCAACTCTGCGAATGTAATGATCTCTTCGCGCAGTTCCTCGATTTCCTGGCGGGAGAATCCGAGGGCGAGGCCGCCCAAAGTGATGTTCTTGTCTCCTGACAAGTCGGGCATCAGCGCAGCTCCGATGCCCAACAAATTTGGACGTGACGAGGCGTAAACGGCGCCCTGTGACGGCGGGGTAAGCCCGACAAGGGCACGCATCAACGTGGACTTTCCTGATCCGTTGGGGCCGATGATGCCGATGGACTCGTTTTGGTAGGCAGCAAACGAAACCCCCCTCAGTGCCTCCACTGAACGCAACCCACGGACCGGCGTCGACATCAACCGTCTTAGCCCGGCCTTTCCAGCTTTCTTTCCGCTGGAGAATACTTTGTAGGTGACATGTAGGTCATCGACCACGACTACCGGTTGACGCCCCTGTGCGTCCGGTTTGATCAGGTCAGCGTCGGGCTGCGACCCACCATCGACCTTGTCGGAGCGCTCGGGTTCGCCGATGTCGATTCGATCAGCGGCCAGACGTCGCTGATCATGCCGGTGAGGTCCGCGTCCAACTGGCCCGGCAGGGGACACTTCGGACAGCACGTTAGGCCTCGAACGGCGTTTCGTGCCGGGGTCCACCGGAGAGACAGATCCTGGCATGCCCGACGTTCCGCCGCTCGGCTTGCCCAGTTCATCGAAACTAGATGTCCCGGCCATAACGCTCCTCTGCGGTCCAAAAGAATACGACTCCGAAAGCGGATATGGCCACGGCCCAAACGGACATTACGATCCATGCGTGAACGGAGGGCATCGTCACTGAATCCAGAATGGCACCCCGAGCAATCTGAAGGGCTTGATACAACGGGTGGTAGTCGAATATTTTTATCATCCACGGCATTTTGTCCAAGATGCGATCAACGCTGAACAGCACTCCCGAGGTGTAGAAGAGAAGTCGGGTGAAGATCGGCAGCAAGTGCGTCAAGTCACGAATATGAACGGTCAGTCGGGCAGCAACCAACGCGACGCCGACATTGAAGACCGTCAGGATCGCCACCAACGGAAAAATAAGCAACCAGGACAGCGCCGGCGTCTCCCCCAGGATCATCACATAAATGAACATCACCCCGAGCATCGGCATCAGAGTCAGTAGCTGCTCCATCACCGTTGACAGGGGAAGCGTTATGCGGGGGAAAGAAAGTGACTGGACCAGCGACTGGTTACCCGTAATCGACTTCGCGCCTTGGTTCATCGACGCCGTGAAGAACTGGAACAGGAAGACCCCGATGACCACAAAAGAAGCGAAGTTCGGAGGACGCCTGTCACCTTGCAGTAGACCGAAAATCGCTCCATACATCAGGGCGTTCATGGTGGGCTGGAAGATAATCCATAGCATGCCCAGCCGATTCCGCTGATTACTGGCCTGGATACGACTGCGTGCCATCTCGAACGCAAAGTCCCTGCGTTCCCACGCCTGACGCAAATACGAAAAGAAGGGAGCACGGGCACCGACCCGGTGCAGGGTCGTCGGCGCGTCCTCTGGGACCACTGTCATTGATGCTTTCCTCAAAGTTTGACTGAGCCACGGCCCGCGGAAGGCGCCGTGAACTCTCCGATTCTACGTGACCAGGGACGGTTCCCCGGGACCTACTGGCTTTCCGAAGGCGCTGCAGAGGAGCTCGCTGCACCACTCTCGGATTCAGTTTCGGCGAAATAGCTATCCATCTCGTCGCTCTGGAGTGCCTTGCCCACGCTGTCTATCGCATCCTGATCCTTGAGGACGATTGACTGTCCATCTGCCGATGTCGAGGTTCCCGACGTCGGTAGTGTGAAAAGATGCACATCCTCGGATCTCATACTCTTCAGCTGAAGTCCCAGACCTGCCGCAGTTGAAGCATCAAAACCATCGTCCAAGGACACATAGGGAGAGACCTTGTCGATCACTTTATAGAGCGTCGACGGGTTCCTCAACGTCTCAGCCCGCAGCATTTTATCCAACACGGCTTTGAGGAACTTCTGTTGGTTGCGCACCCGCTGGTAGTCCCCGTCGACAAAGGACTTACGCTCTCGAACGAAGCGCAAGGCCCGATCGCCTTGGAGGTTGATCTTCCCGACGGGGTAAAAGTAGTCGGTGTCGTTGGCCGTGAACTCGATGTCATTGTTAACGGTCACTCCGCCCAGCGCCGTGGTCAAATCACGGAATCCCTGGAAATCAACGACCGCCACATGGTCGATCTTGGTGTTGAAGAGTCCCTCGAAAGTCTGCACCACCAGGGGCACCCCACCAAAGGCCATGGCCGCATTGATCTTGTGGTTTCCATGCCCTGGGATTTCGACCCAGGTGTCTCGCAACACCGACATGACGTAGATGCCCTGACGATCCGCGGGAACGTGCACCACCATCATCGTGTCGGCTCGCTGTCCGGTCCCTCCATCATCCAGAACATCGTCCGGAGCTTGGTTGGCACCGCCGTGATCCGCTCCCATCAGGAGAATGTTCATCGACCCGTCCCCGGGATCCTTGACGGGACGCAATGATTCATCGGGAAACGCCGACCCCAGCTCCGGGGTCTTGCCATCAAAAGTATTCGCCAGCGTAAACAGGTAGCCACCGGCGACCAGAGCAGCAACGACAACCAGAGATACTGCCGTGAGGATCACCGCGCGAACGGGGTGCTTCTTTCGCGGTGCCACGTGTCGGGGTCGGTATCCCGGACTCGGCGTCGTGTCGTTCAAGTATTCTCCCATGTGGACAGATTCATGCTGAGGCATCCAGCGGTGCCATGGCAAAGCCCTACCCAACTACTCGATCAGTTAGGGCGGGAACCAGTTTAACGCGGTCGTCTGTACGTCCGCTGGAAAACCATGCTCAGGGAAGTCTAGCCTTTGTGGTCATCGGAACTGTTCAACCCGGCCACGAACTCCTGCAGCCACGGCACCAGCTTCTTGCCGATATCTTCGCGCTCAGCTGCGAGGGAGATCACAGCTTGGATATAGCTGAGCTTATCGCCGGTGTCATACCGGCGGCCTCGGAAGACGACAGCGTGCACTCCCCCGCCGGGTGCTCCTGAAGCAGCCAGTTCCTGCAGAGCATCAGTCAACTGGATTTCGTTGCCCCGCCCTGGCTCGGTACGTTCGAGTACTTCAAAGACTGCAGGGTGAAGGACGTAGCGGCCGATGACTGCCAAATTCGATGGGGCTTCCTCAGGCTTTGGCTTTTCCACCAGCCGATTGACTTTAACAAAGCCTTCACCCTCGACTGCGGTCACGTCGGCGCAACCATATGCACCGATCTGGTCTGGTTCAACTTCCATCACGGCGATGACCGAGCCACCGGTTTGTTGTTGGACCTTGATCATTTCGCTCAGTAGATCATCACGTTCGTCGATGAGGTCGTCACCCAAGAGAACGGCGAAAGGGTCATCGCCCACATGTAGTTTGGCGCACAGAACGGCGTGCCCTAGGCCCTGGGGATCTCCCTGGCGAATGTAGTGGATCTCTCCGAGGTCAGTCGCCTCTTGGATCAACGCGAGCTTCTCGGTGTCGCCCTTCTCCGTCAAGACCTGCTCAAGATTAGGGACCCGGTCAAAATGATCTTCAAGGGCTCGTTTACTGCGTCCAGTGATCATCAAAACGTCGTCCAAGCCTGCCTTCGCTGCCTCGGCGACGACATATTGGATGGCTGGTTTATCGACAACGGGGAGCATTTCCTTGGGCATCGCTTTGGTAGCCGGCAAGAAACGGGTCCCCAAGCCCGCCGCCGGAATCACTGCCTTGGTGATGCGCTTCGCTTCAGTCATACTCCGACTTTACAAGACCTCGAGGGTTTCGGGTTGCAAGCTCTAACGACCATGGCGAAAACGGTTAACGACCGAGCGTGGAAGGTATTCGTCCACGTCACCGCCTAGGGCTTGGACTTCTTTGATCAGGCTTGAGGACAAATGCGCGTATCTGTTGTCTGCGGAGAGGAAAACCGTCTCAACACCTGTCAGGTGCCGATTCATGGCAGCCATCGGAACCTCGTACTGATAGTCCACGACGGAACGCAGGCCCTTGACGATGGCGTCGGCACCCACCTCGCGACAAAATCCTGCCAGCAGCCCGTCCCCCATCGGCACGACGCTGATGCCGGCAAGCCCAGAGACTGTTTCACGCGCCATGGCGATCCGCTCCTCCTCGTCAAAGCGGTACTTTTTGGAGTAGTTCGTCGACACGGCCACCACGACCTCGTCGAAGAGACTACTGGCGCGGGCAATGATTTCCACATGGCCCTTATGAATGGGATCAAACGATCCGGGGCAGACGGCGCGACGCATACGTGCAATCTATCAATTGGAGGCGTCCATGGCCTGCAATAGTCGTCATGTTGGCCGCGTCCTTGCCATACTGGGTCCATGTCCCACAGCTTTCCCTGGCAACGTGCCGCCCATGGCGCAAATCTCCTCGGCCCAGACGGCCACCTGGCAGCGACCATTTTCGAAGAGATCACTGTCCTGGCGCGAAAACACGAAGCCGTCAATCTCGGTCAAGGCTTCCCCGACACGGACGGGCCCGACTTCATGGCCGAAGCCGCTGCACATAATATTCGGTCAGGTCAGAACCAATATGCACCGGGTCCGGGTATTCCGGAGCTCCGAGAAGCCATTGCAGAACACCAACTACACTTCTACGGGATTTCGCCCGATCCGGCGGACGGCGTCGTAGTTACTACCGGAGCTACTGAAGCGATTGCTGCGTCGGTCCTCGCTCTGGTCAACCCGGGAGACGAAGTTCTCACCTTCGAGCCCTTCTACGACTCCTACGGGGCGACCATCGCCTTAGCCGGAGGTATCCACCGAACGGTTCCGCTGCGTGTTCCTGATTTCCAGCCAGACCCGGCAGATCTTGAACGCGCCATCACCGCTAAAACGCGGATGATTCTGCTCAATAATCCGCATAATCCGACGGGGACTGTCTTCACGCGCGAAGTCCTCGAACAGATCGTCCAGCTCGCTGAACGCCACGACGTGCTGATCGTGTCCGACGAAGTTTACGAGCACCTGACCTTCGGCTGTCAGCACATTCCCGTGGCCTCCATCGATGGCGCTTGGAAACGGACGATCAGCATTTCATCGGCTGGCAAGACTTTTTCCTTTACCGGGTGGAAAGTCGGATGGGCGAGTGGACCAGCCGACTTGATTGCTGCAGTCCGCACGGTCAAGCAGTTCCTTTCCTACAGTTCGGGTCCGGCCTACCAGCCCGCCGTGGCCGAGGCGCTCCGGCTTCCCGACGAATACTTCGCGAATTTTGCGACAAATTTGGCAGAACGCGGCACGTTCCTGGCCGACGGCTTGGAGAACGCTGGCATGGGAGTGTATCGCCCTTCAGGCACGTACTTCGTCGTCGCCGATGTGGCACCCCTGGGAATCGACGACGCCGCGGACTTGGCGCGGCGGATGCCTGAAATCGTTGGGGTTGCCGGGATTCCCCTGTCGGTCTTCTGTCACCAGGAGGGTGCCGCTGCCACACGTACGTTGATCCGTTTCGCCTTCTGCAAGCGGCCCGATGTCCTCGCCGAGGCGACGAAACGGCTGAGTCGGCTGCGCGAAGTCATCAAGCGATGAACGCACCACACCACAAGACCCATCGCCGCTGGCTGTCCGGCGTCGGTCAACACGCGGAGCTCATTCCCGACACGTGGATTCCCGGCGCGTGGGTCCTCTCGATCGGCGACGCCGAGCAATCCCACGTCAATCCTGCGGCTCCCCAGGAAATCTTCTACGAGTACCTCCGCAGAACTGCCAACCATCTGGATCTACTCGGCTCCCCTGGTACACCGTTGAAGGTTCTGCACTTGGGTGCAGGGGCCCTCACCTTGGCTCGCTACCTCGCCGCGACACGGCCCGGCAGCACGCAGCTTGCCGTTGATTCAGAGCGGGAGCTCTTGGACTTCGTCACCGAGGTCCTGCCGCTACCCGCCGAGACGAACCTTCAACTGATCATCGCTGATGCACGTGATGTTGTCGCTGGGAAGCTTGCCGGGGAAACCTTCGACGCCGTCATTCTGGATATTTTTGCCGGAGACGACGCTCCGGAACACTTGCGTGCGGATGAATTCCATCGAGAAATCCGACGATTATTGACCCCTGCGGGGATTTCATTGGTCAATGTCGGGGACGATCCGCCCTTTGCCTTCATCCGCCAACAGATCCGCGCCATGGAAGAGACCTACCGGCAGGTCACCGTCGCTGCTCCCCAGGATCTATTCGAGCTCCGGGCCCCGGGAAATTTCATCCTCATGGGAACGGATACCGCATGGGACGGCTCTCGGCTAGACGACTTGCGTGGCATGGGCCCCCACCCCGGCAGTGTCCTTTCAGGCGTCGATCTTGACGACCTCCGCAAACCATAGGGTCGTCTCCCCGTATTTTTTCGTCGACAGTCCGGCCAGCTCCGCCGGCCACGAAGGTTCAGGGGAACGTGAGGAACGTTCCAGGACCACCAACGCCCCCTCGTTCAAGACAGGCACCAACGCCAGGAGCGTGGCCGAGAGCTCGGCGTCAGTCAGAGGGTAGGGCGGGTCCATGAAGACCAGGTCCCAGCCACGCCCCGACTCGGTTTCCGCAGCCAGGAACGTTTTGACAGACCCGCGCCGGGCGGCGACAACTTCGCGGCGCAGGTGTTTGTTGACCAACGCGGCATTGGCTTGGCACACCGCCAAAGCCTTGGGAGCTTGTTCAACGAGCACTACTGCTCGAGCTCCCCGACTGGCTGCCTCAACGCCGAGTGCGCCGGAGCCAGCATAGAGGTCCAGAACACGAGCGCCGTCGAGTTCGTCCTGGCTTTCCAACCTCGAGAAGAGTGCTTCCTTCACACGATCGGTCGTCGGTCGAGTAGCGTCACCCGGTACGGAGGTGAGGCCAAGTCCCCCGGCTGCACCGGCAATAACACGTCCCATATGCGGTTAACCCCGTTCCAGAAAAGCTTGCATGTCATCATCCACCCAGCTGTGCACCAGTTGGCGCAGTCCCGGGTGCGCGGCGAGCCCTCCGATGCTTTCAACGATTTTTTCGGCATCAGTTCGGGCTGCCGTGATGATCTTCCGGTCACGGACGACCCGGAGGATCTTCAGGGTGTTCTGTGTTCCCGACTGTCTGGCCCCCAGCACGTCTCCCTCGCGGCGCTCGGCCAAATCAACTTCGGCCAGCTCAAAACCGTCGGTGGTTTTGGCCACGGCTGCGAGTCGTTGCAAGGAAGGGTGCTCCTGGGGCAGCCATGACGCCAAGAGACAGGTCCCTGGCAGGCCGCCACGGCCAACGCGTCCGCGCAGCTGGTGCAACTGCGACACACCGAAGGAGTCGGCATCAAGGATCACCATGGCGGTGGCATTGGGGACATCGACGCCTACTTCGATGACCGTCGTGGAGATCAGGATTCCGGTCTCCCCCGATTCGAATCCCGACATGGCGGCTGCCTTCTCTTCGGTCGTCATCCGACCGTGCAGCGTATCGATGCCTACCCCGATGAAAAGCGGCATGTTTGCCACACGTTGGTACATCTCCTCAACGGTAGCCTTCGGCGGTGCCGGCAGACCGGGCAGATTAGCGCCTTCAGATCCTGTGTCCGAACCCATAGCTTCGGAGCCGTTCGGCCCCGGAGCCATGCCGTCTTCGGTCGCCTGTTCGGAGATGCGCGGGCACACCAAATAGACTTGGTGTCCCTGATCAACCTCTTCTCGCATGAGGACAAACATTCGGTCGCGGTAGCGTTCGTCATGGAGGTCAACGACATAGGTACTGGTCGGGGCCCGGCCGGCCGGCAATTCCGACAACGTACTGATCTCCAGGTCCCCAAAGACCGTGATCGCGACGGTTCGCGGGATAGGTGTTGCCGTCATGACCAACATATGGGGTTGAATGCTGCCCTTGGCTCGCAGGGTATCTCGTTGTTCGACGCCAAACCGATGTTGTTCGTCGACAACAACGAATCCCAGTTCGGCAAAGATCACGTTTTCCGAAAGCAATGCGTGGGTGCCAATGAGGATTCCGGTCTCCCCGGAGGCAACGCTCAGCAGGACTTCCTTGCGCTGTGCGGCGGGCATGGACCCAGTGAGCAGATCCACGCGTGTCCCGTTCGGATGCCCGTCTAGCTGCCCTGCACGTCCTAGTGGACCCAGCATCCGGGAGATGGACGCATAGTGCTGCTGCGCCAGGACCTCTGTCGGTGCCATCAACGCCGTTTGGGCACCGGCATCGATCACCTGGAGCATGGCCCGCAACGCCACGACGGTCTTACCTGACCCGACCTCTCCCTGGAGCAGACGGTTCATCGGTCGTTGACGCGCCAGATCCGCTGAAATTTCCAACCCAGCCCGGATCTGGCCTTCGGTGAGCGTGAACGGCAGAGCTGCTTCGAAGGCATTGAGTATCCCGTCGACTCCCCCGACCCGAGCGGTCGCTGGCTGTCGGAAGCGGTGCGCCCGGCGCTCAGCCAAGGCCAGCTGGAGCACCAATGCCTCGTCGTATCGGAAGCGTTTCTTCGCCGCTTCACCATGGGCGACCGTATCCGGCGCGTGGACCGCATGCAGGGCTCGTGCGAGCTCGGGAAGGCGGTGTTGCTCGCGGAGTGATTCGGGCAGCGGATCCGGGTAAGTGGTCGATGAGACGCCAGCCAACACCAGGTCCATCATGCCCCGCAGTGCCTGGCTACTAACAGCAGCGGTCGCCGGGTAGATGGGGATCGGCCGGGCTTCGGCGTCCTCTGCGGTTTCCAGGAGTGCGTATTCGGGTTGGGCCAGTTGAAGTGTCTGCCGGTAGGCACCGACTTTTCCACTGAACATGGCCACGGTTCCGTGGGTGAGTTCCTTGGCCGCCTTGTACCCGTTGAAGAAGGTCATGTTGAGTCGGCCCTGCGTATCGCCGAGTTCGTCCTCGACGGCCACTTGGAGCAGCATGCCTTTGCGTCGCTGCATTCTGCGTTGCTCCGAGGAGACGACCCGGGCCACCACGGTCACGGTTTCACCGAACGGCAGTTCGTCGATACGCGTCAGTTCACCCACGTCGAGATAACGTCGGGGGAAGTGGTGGAGCAGTTCCCCACAGGTTTCAAGGTGAAAGGCCTTGGCCACTGCGTCGGCTGCTCGACTTCCAATTGCCGAGCGCAACGGTGTTTCCGGGCCGAAGGACGTTGAGTCAGCCACTGTGGGTACACAAGTCCGTAATAGAAACGTTGACCGGTTCACCGGCCTCACGGATGGCTTCCAGCGCGTCTTCTGCAGCAGGAACATGGACGTGGACACGCCAGCGATAAGCTTCGTTGGGACCATTGACCGCGCTCATGATGACCGAGTTGCCGAGCGAGTCGAGCCGGGCACGCAGGGTGGCAGCTTCCAAGGCTCCCAACGTGATCGTGCACATCACTTCGACGCCTTCCTCAGTTGAGGACGTGGCATGAATGTGGGGATCCTGGATCCCGTACCCGTGTAACGGGGTATAGCGCGATTCCTCAGGTTCTTCACCCGTCAGCGCTGCACACAGCGTATCGAGGACCAGCAGCATGCCCACGGCTCCGGCATCTACCACCTTGGCTTTGGTCAGCGCCCCGAGCTGGTCTTCAGTACAGACCACGGATTGGATCGTTACTTCCTGCACGGCAGTCAGAACCTCGCGCAGGTTTGCTCGACTGGACGGATCGGCAGTCGACTGTGCCACCGCGCTACTTGCCGCCCGAGCCGCGGACTCCGCCACGGAGAGCATGGTCCCCGGAACCGGGTCGCTGAGCGCGGACCATGCCCGGACCCTTCCACGTTCCAGGGCGGCGGCGAGCAAGGGGCCGGTCAATCGTGGCTGTCCCAGCAGCGGTTCTGAAAAACCGATCAGGAACACCGAAAGCAGTGTGCCTGAATTACCGCGCGCCGATTCCATTCCGGCTCGACCTGCCGTCGCCAGATACTCGCCGAGGTCCTCTGATTCCAATACCGACACCGCGTCGTGGGCAGTCCGCGCGGTCAGGTAAAGATTGGAGCCGGTATCCCCATCAGCAACCGGAAAGATATTGATAGCGTCCAGCCGGTCGCTATGGTTGGCCAAGGCCCCGACCATCGATTCGAGCCAGGTGGCTGCTGCGGGCACCCCTGAAGCGATCTTGGCGGTCATGTTCGTTCCCCTTACGGGTTGCTTAGAGTCCGTGTGACTGGACGAATTCGCCGACTTTGTCATCCTTGAGTGCGGCGGCGAGTTCATCGATCGCCGCGTCGTCAGGGACGACGATTGACTGGCCGTCGTTGGACCAACCAGTGCCCTTATTCGGCAGTGTGAAGAAGTGCATGTCACCACTTCGCACACGAGCCAGAGAGGCGCCCAATTTACCAACCTCGACAGCGCCGAATTCATCGTCGACGGCGATATATGGCGAGATTTCATCGACCACATCGGTCATCTTGGCCGGGTTGGCCAACGTTTTCGGAGTCAACACCTTCCCCACGACAGCCTTGATAAAGGTCTGTTGGTTCTTCACTCGCTGGTAGTCGCCATCCTTGAACGACTTTCGCTCGCGGACAAAGGCCAAGGCCTTATCTCCTTCGAGATGTGTCTGTCCTTGAGTGAAGTCATAGTGCCCGTACCCTGACGTGAAATTCGATGGGACGTTGACATCGACACCACCTATCGCCTCGGTGAGCCCCTTGAAGCCTTCCATATCAATGGAAGCCACATGGTCAATACGCGTATCCAAAAGAGTTTCCAGCGTCTGGACCGCCAGCGGGACCCCACCGTAGGAGAAGGCTGCGTTAATTTTGTGGCTGCCCTTCCCCGGAATCGGCACCCAGGTATCGCGCATAATCGAGGTGACGAAAACGTTCTTCCGGTCTGCCGGTACGTGGATCAGCATGATGGTGTCAGATCTGCCGGCATTGGGGACACCCTTGAGGTTCTCCGAGTCACCAGATCCGCCTCCAGAGTCGCTGCCCAAGAGCAGAATGTTGGAGGCCCCATTGGCCGACTTCTCAGGGCGGACTGAGTCCGAAGGGAAAGCCGACTCGATTTTTGCGCTGTGCGAATCGAAGTTCTTGGCGAGCATGAAGACGTATCCACCGGCGACCAGGGCGGCAATCACGACCAGTGACAAGAGAGTGATGATGGTCGCTCGTACCGGGTGCTTCTTCTTATGTTCGGGTTCACCGAACGCCAAATCCATGTTCTCTTGGGACATGTCAGCCTTTCATCGCCGTGGTTGCCGTTTCATCTTAGCCGTGGCACCACGGGTTAGAGTGGAGGTGTGCGTTTGCCTGTTGATTTATTTGTTCAGCGCCGGGCCCTCCCGGCGGTCGTTGTCCTTCTCGCGGGCCTATCATTGGCAGGATGTGCCAGTCCCGCTACCGTGCAGCCGGCCGATGACGCAGCGAATCCACTCTGCGCTGACATGATGGTCGCCATGCCGGATGAGCTGGCCGGCTACGAGCTCCGACCCACGACCAGTCAAGCAACGGCAGTCTGGGGGGACCCTGCGAAAATCATCCTGCGGTGCGGCGTCAATGTTCCGGGCCCGACGACGGATCAGTGTGCCGGCGTGAACGGTGTGGACTGGGTGACCAAGGAGGGTGAGGTCGCGTGGACGTTGACTACCTATGGCCGGACCCCCGCTACCGAGGTCCTTTTCAACCCGGATGAAGTGCCTTCCAGTTCCGTGCTGTCCCAGCTTGGATCCGCCGCCGAGCGTATTCCCGCTCAAGGAGGGTGCAGCACCCAAGACACCTCCGAGGACCTGCCGTAGGTTCCCGAAGGGAGCCACCGGGTGCTAGCGGAGACCGGTTTTTCGGTTCACTGCCAACCAGATCAGTTCGTCGACGAGTTCCACGTAGCCGATTCCGGTTTCCCCCCAAATACGCGGGTACATGCTCACCGGGGTGAAGCCGGGCATGGTGTTGATCTCGTTGATGATCCAGCGGCCATCATCGGTGTAGAAGAAGTCGACCCGGGCCAGGCCTTCACCAGCGATCGCGTCGAACGCGATGGAGGCCTGTTCCCTGATGATCGAGATCTGGTCTTCAGGTAGAGCGGCCGGGCAGGTGAGCTCCGCGGCTCCCCCGTCCACGTATTTGGCGTTGAAATCGTAGAAGGTATCGGCCCCGGCCGTGACCTCGATCTCTCCGGGCAATGAGGTCCGCGGCGCGTCGGAGCCGCGTCCTTCCAGAACACCGCATTCGATTTCACGGCCGGCAATGCCCTGTTCAATGATGACCTTCGGATCGTGCTCGCGCGCCGCGTCGATGGCATCGACGAGTCCGGCTTCGTCGGAGACGCGGCTCACGCCGACCGACGAGCCTGCGCGCGCAGGTTTCACGAACAGGGGGAAGTCGAGGCGCGAAAGCCGACTTAGGCACGCTTGCCGGTCCCTCTGCCATTCCTTATCGGTGATGACCTCGTAGGGGCCGACTTCCAGTCCGGCTGCCTCGAAGACGAGTTTGGCGAAGTGCTTATCCATCCCGATGGCGCTGGCGGCAACGCCAGAACCCACATACGAAACGTCGGCCATTTCCAGTAGCCCCTGGACCGTGCCGTCTTCACCGAAGGATCCGTGCAGCACGGGGAAGACGACGTCGACTCCACCGAGGCTGCGCATGGCCCCGGAATCGCTATGTCCAATGAGTTCGGTCGCCTCATTGGTATGGGAGAACTGCAGGGACTCTCCACTGGGTTTGATTTCCGGAGCGATGCCGGAGGAGAGTGACCAAGACTCCGGGTCAGCTTCTTCAATAGTCCACTGTCCCTGACGGGTGATACCGATAGGAACGACCTGGTATTTCTCAGGGTCCAGAACCCGGAGGATCCCGGCAGCAGTCACGCAGCTCACGGAGTGCTCCGGCGACCTGCCGCCGAAGAGCAGCGCGATCCTTGTTTTTTTGCTGTTGGTCGCGCTCATGAGCCTTCTCCCTCGGATTTCAGTTCCCGCCCCAGCAGGCGTTCGGCCATCGCTGAAACGGTGAGTTTTCCTTCGAGGACCATGACCACGGCCTCGGTGATCGGCATTTCCACGTGGACGTTTCGGCCCAGGTCCAGCACGGCACGGGCTGATTTGATGCCCTCGGCAGTCTGCGTCATCGTGTCGTTGACTTCCTCGAGCGTGAGTCCGTTGCCGAGATGTCGACCTGCCGTGCGGTTGCGTGAGAGCGGGGAGGAGCAGGTTGCCACGAGGTCACCCAGACCTGCCAAGCCCGACATGGTCTCCAATTTTCCGCCAATGGCCAGAGCCAACCGCGTGGTTTCGGCCAGCCCACGGGTGATGACTGAGGCTTTGGTGTTGTCCCCCATGCCACGGCCGTCGCAGATACCTACGGCTAAGGCAATGACGTTCTTCACGATGCCGCCAATTTCTACGCCGATGAGGTCGGTATTGGTGTACGGACGGAAGTAGTCCGGAGAGCAGGCATTGGCGATCCATGCTGCCGTGTCACCATCCGGGCAGGCCACCACCGAGGCGGTTGGTTCTTCACGGGCAATTTCCATGGCCAGGTTCGGGCCGGAAACGACGGCAATTTCGTCCTGGTTTCGGCCGAGTTCTTCCGCGATGACTTCCGTCATCCGTGAGTCGGTCCCCCGTTCGAGGCCCTTCATCAAGGACACGATGACCGCACCGGCAGGGATGAGGCCTACGACTTTTCGTAGCTGTTCGCGCAGCTGTTGGGCTGGCACCGCCAGCACCACCATGTCGGCACCGGCTAGGACGGCACCGGCATCCGCAGAGGCAGTGATATTGGACGGAAGGACGGTTTCCTTCAGGTACGTCGAGTTCGTATGCCGCGAGGTGATTTCCTCGGCAACCTCAGCACGGCGGGCCCATAACTGGACCGTGGTTCCGTCGTCGGCGCAGGAGTCTGCCAGGACCTTGGCAAAGGTTGTTCCCCAACTTCCGGCTCCGAGGACGGCAATCTTCTGCGGTGCTGGCCTCATGCTGCCCCTCCTGGTCGGTCGTCTTCGTTGCGGTTTTTGTTTTCGGTGTTCATTCGTCCGGTCGCCGTCTGCCCATGCGCAGCCGGGTCCCATGGTTTCTCTGGTGGCTGCTCGCCGCGGAGCTCGCCCACCCCCGCCGATAAGGCGGCAATAATGCGCTGTGTCGCCTGGTCCAAAACCGTGCGAGTCATCGGTTGGTCTCGTAGATCGTCGAGGTCCACGGGCTGGGTGGCTCTGACGTACACGCGCTTTCTTGGGAAGATGCTCAACGACTTGCCGTAACGGGGCAGGACCTTTTGCGCGCCCCAATGTGCGATCGGTACCACCGGCGCCCCGGTCTGCAACGCGAGCCGGGCCGCACCCGTGCGTCCACGCATGGGCCATTCCTCGGGATCCCGAGTCAGGGATCCTTCGGGATAGATGATGATCACGTCCCCAGCGTCGAGTACTTCCTTCGCAATGGCTAATGATCCGCTGGCACCCGTAGTCGCACGGGACACCGGCACCTGATGGGAGGCCCGCAGGGCAGCACCCAGAAGCGGAACCTTGAAGAGCGAATCTTTCGTCAGATAACGCGGCAGGCGACCTTGGTTGTAGAAGGCATGGCCCACCACTACCGGGTCGATCTCCGTGACGTGGTTCGGGCAAGCGATGAAGCCCGCTGCCGGCAGGTTATCGAAACCGATCCACGTTTTGGCCATCAGCACGTTCATCAGGGGCCTGGCAATTCCAGCCAAGATCCCGAAGACCAGTCGCTGTCCGCGTTCCTCCTTCACCGGGACCTAAACGGTTTCTACGGATCTGCTGGTTTCACTGATCTCGACCTGCGCGCCCAGTCCCAAGAGCTTGTCCAGGAAATGCTCGTACCCGCGGTTGATCAGCTCGATCCCGGTCACGTGACTGGTGCCGTCGGCGGCCAGGGCTGCAATCAGGTGGGAGAACCCTCCCCGCAGGTCGGGGATGTCGATATCGCGGCCCACCAGCTGGGCCGGACCGGTGATCACCGCCGAGTGCTTGAAGTTCCGCTGTCCGAAGCGGCAGGGAACCGCGCCGAGGCATTCTCGGTGCAACTGAATGGTCGCTCCCATGCGCACCAGGGCGTCGGTGAAGCCAAAGCGGTTTTCATAGACCGTCTCGTGGACGATCGACACGCCATGGGCCTGGGTCAGGGCCACCACGAGGGGCTGCTGCCAATCAGTCATGAACCCGGGGTGGACATCGGTTTCCAAGACCAGCGGCTTCAGTTCCCCACCGGGGTGGAAGAAGCGAATGCCGTCGTCGTGCACCTCGAAGTCGCCACCGATCTTGCGATAAGTGTTCAGGAAGGAGGTCAGATCCTGTTGGACCGCTCCCTCGACGTAGATGTCCCCTCCCGTTGCCAGCGCCGCGGAGGCCCAGGAGGCACCCTCGTTGCGGTCGGAGAGAGCGCGATGGTTGTAGCCATGGAGCTCGGCGACACCTTCGATGTGAATGACGCGGTCCGTCTGCACCGTGATGATGGCTCCCATCTTCTGCAAGAGGGCAATCAGGTCCATGATTTCGGGCTCGACGGCGGCCCCCGAGAGTTCGGTGATGCCTTCGGCCCGGACCGCGGTGAGCAGGACCTGCTCGGTGGCACCGACGCTGGGGTAGGGCAGTTCGACCTTGGCTCCCTTGAGGCCGTGGGGGGCGCTGATCGAAATACCGTTGGCACGCTTATCGACGACGGCGCCGAAATGACGCAGGACGTCGAGATGGAAATCGATGGGGCGGTCCCCGATCCGGCAGCCCCCGAGATCGGGGATGAAGGCCTCACCAATGCTGTGGATCAGCGGTCCGCAGAAGAGGATCGGAATCCGCGAGTCCCCGGCATGGGCATCGATTTCATTGGAGGGGGCGGTTTTGGCCCGCAGCGGGTCAAGGGTGAGGTCCCCGGATTCAGGGTCCTTTTCGACCGTGACACCGTGGATCTGCAACAGACTCGTGACGACGTCGACGTCCTTGATCTCGGGAACATTGCGCAGCACCGAGGGGGTGTTCCCCAAGAGGGAAGCCACCATCGCCTTCGGAACGAGATTCTTGGCCCCCCTGACCTTTACTCTCCCCTGAAGCGGGACGCCGCCGTGGATCGTCAGGACCTTGCCCATGTATCAAAACCTCACACTTGTATGGTTCTTCGAGTTCTCCGAAGGTTCCCGGTAAGCATACAGCCACCACCCCTGCAGGCCCGTGAATGCGTGGCGGTTCGGCGTGCGCGATTCGCTGTCGGCAGAAGTGGGGACCGACTCCGCTCAGGAGTGCTTCGCGGGCAGCGTCCTCGGCTTCCAGCTGGGCCGGGTCTGCTCATAGGCGGTGATCTCCGGTTCCTGCTGCAAGGTCAGCCCAATGTCGTCCAGACCCTCCATGAGACGCCAGCGGGTGTAGTCGTCGATCTCGAAGGGTGCAACGATCGATCCGCAGCTGACGGTGCGCGATGCGAGGTCAACGGTGACCTGGGTCCCCGGGTGGTTGTCGAGTTCCTTCCAGATGAGCTCGATATCGCCCTGGTCGACCTGGGCGGCAACGAGGCCTTGTTTCCCTGAGTTGCCGCGGAAGATGTCGCCGAACCGAGAGGAGAGGACGGCGCGGAATCCGTAGTCCTTCAGGGCCCAGACGGCATGTTCGCGGGAGGACCCGGTACCGAAGTCCGGGCCGGCCACCAGGACGGAGCCGTGGGAGAAGGGGTCCTGGTTCAGCACGAACTCGGGATCCTTGCGCCAGCGGGCGAACAGGGCGTCATCGAAGCCGGTGCGGGTGATCCGCTTCAGGTACACGGCGGGAATGATCTGGTCGGTGTCGATATCCGACTGGCGCAGCGGGACGCCGATGCCGGTATGTGTGGTGATCTTTTCCATATCTGCTTCCTTAGGCTGCGCTGGCGGCTGCGCCGTCGGCTGGTTCCAGGTCCGAGGGCGAGCTCAGGGTTCCGCGGATGGCGGTGGCTGCCGCGACGAGCGGGGAGACCAGGTGGGTGCGCCCGCCCTTGCCCTGACGGCCTTCGAAGTTCCGGTTGGACGTCGAGGCACAGCGTTCGCCTTCGGCCAGCTGGTCGGGGTTCATGCCCAGGCACATGGAACAGCCGGCGAAGCGCCATTCGGCACCAAAGTCCTTGAAGACCTGGTCCAGTCCTTCGGCTTCGGCTTCGAGGCGGACGCGTGCGGAGCCGGGGACCACGATCATGCGGATGTCGGGATCCTTTTCCCGGCCGCTGATGATATTGGCTGCCGAGCGCAGGTCTTCCATGCGGGAGTTGGTGCAGGATCCCAGGAACACGGTGTCGACCCGGATGTCTTTCATCGGTGTGCCGGCCGCCAGGTCCATGTAGGTCAGAGCCCGTTCGCAGGCGGCGCGGGCGTTCTCGTCCTCGAAGTCTTCGGGAGCCGGGACCGATTCGGAGAGGGAAACGCCTTGGCCGGGGTTGGTCCCCCAGGTGACGAAGGGTTCCAGGTCATCTGCGTTGACGGTGACCTCGGCGTCGAACCGGGCGTCATCGTCGGTGCGCAGCGTCCGCCAGTAGTCGACCGCGGCGTCCCAGTCGTCGCCCTGTGGGGCGTGCGGGCGGCCTTCGAGGTAGTCGAAGGTGATCTGGTCGGGGGCGACCATGCCAGCGCGGGCTCCCGCTTCAATCGACATATTGCAGATCGTCATGCGGGCTTCCATGGACAGTGCACGGATGGCCGAGCCACGGTATTCCAACACGTACCCTTGGCCCCCGCCGGTCCCGATCTTGGCGATGACGGCCAAAATGATGTCCTTGGAGGTCACCCCGGTGCGCAGGGTTCCCTCGACGTTGATGGCCATCGTCTTGAAGGGTTTCAGCGACAGGGTCTGGGTGGCCATCACGTGTTCGACTTCGGAAGTCCCGATGCCGAAGGCCAACGCGCCGAAGGCTCCGTGGGTGGAGGTGTGGGAGTCCCCGCACACCACGGTGACGCCGGGCTGGGTCAGGCCCAGCTGCGGTCCAACGACATGGACGATCCCTTGTTCCTGATCCCCAAGCGAATGCAGCCGCACGCCGTACTCGGCGCAGTTCGAGCGCAACGTCTCGATCTGGGTCCTGGAGGTCGGATCCGCAATCGGCTTATGGATCTCCAGCGTCGGAGTGTTGTGGTCCTCGGTGGCAATGGTCAGATCAGGCCGGCGCAACGGCCGACCGGCCAGCCGCAGCCCTTCGAAAGCCTGCGGCGACGTCACTTCGTGAATCAGGTGCAGATCAATGTAGATGAGGTCCGGACGGCGTGCCGAGCCTTCTCCGCCACCTTCTTGGACCACATGTGCGTTCCAGACCTTTTCGGCCAGCGTCTTCGGCGTGATGGTGGCCGTGGACCGTTCCTGTTCAGACATTGGGTTCCTCCTGGATTCTTCCCTTAGATCTAGGACACCACCAGCGGCACTCCACGCGCTAGCAGAATAGCGTGCATCTCAAATGGTGAGACGCTAGTATCAATAGATGGACACTTCTAGCGGGGTCGGCGTCATCGACAAGGCAGCTCTGGTTCTCGATTCACTCGAGGCTGGACCCATCAGTTTGGCTCAATTGGTTGCGGCCACCGGACTCTCACGCCCCACCGTCCACAGGTTGGCCCAGGCGTTGGTCCACCATCGGCTGGCGGGCAAGGACATCCACGGCCGGTTCATGCTCGGCAGCCGCTTGGTGGAACTGGCATCCGCCGCTGGCGAGGATCGCCTCATCGCCGCTGCCGGCCCACTCCTGGTCCAGCTCCGCGATGCCACCGGTGAAAGTTCGCAGGTATTCCGCCGTCAGGGTGAAAACCGAGTCTGTGTTGCCTCAGCCGAACGCCCCGTCGGGTTGCGCGACACCATTCCCGTGGGCACCCAACTGTCCATGAAGGCCGGTTCGGCGGCCCAAGTCCTGCTGGCGTGGGAAGACCACGAGAGACTGCTGCATGGGCTCAACCAAGCGCGGTTCTCCCCCACCATTCTCGCGGGTGTGCGGCGGCGAGGATGGGCCCAGTCCCTGGGCGAACGCGAACAAGGCGTGGCTTCCGTCTCGGCACCGGTGCGCGGCCCCTCGGGCCGGGTCATCGCCGCCGTGTCGATCTCCGGTCCTATCGAACGTCTCGGCCGTCAACCGGGCAAGGCTCATTCGGAAATCGTGTGCCGGATGGCCGCCCAGCTCAGCGAGGCGCTGAAGAAGCCGACCGCCTAAATCAGCTCGCCTCCTCCTGTCCGCTGAAATGGTCGAATCCGGGGGAGGAATCCCCCGCGGACCCGGAAGGGTACGGCGCGTCATCCAGCGAGATGCGTTGCCGTACGTCCTGGTCACCACTTTCGCGGCCCACCCTGCCCACGCGCATGAATCCCGAAGGCAGTGCTGCATCTGGGGGAAACGTTGCCAGCAACCCGTGGTCCTCTCCCCCGGAGAGAACCCATTTCAAGGGTTCCTGTTCCATGAGTTCCGCGGCGGCCCCGAGATCTATGCCTTCGCGTTCCATGGATCCGATGATGGCCCGTAGTGAGGTGGATTCAAAGTCAATGGACGCCCCGCTGGCTTCGGCCAGTCGTCCGGCGTCACGGGCCAACCCGTCGGAGATGTCCATCGCCGCGGTTGCTCCAGCCGCTGCCGCCCGGGGTCCCGCGGATAAGGGAGGGCGTGGCCGGAGCTGTCGTTCAACCAGAGTTGCGCACGACGGATCGAGAGCGGTGAAGTCATGCTCGGACTCCAAAAGGGCCAGCCCGGCGGCAGCGGCGCCCAGAACTCCGGAGACTGCCACGATGTCTCCCGGACGGGCCCCGCTCCGCAGCAGCGCAGGGCCGGGAATCGACCCGGTCAAGGCGGCCGTGATCGACAGTTCACTGCCCGAGCTCAAGTCCCCACCAGCTAGTGCGCATTGGTCGGCGCCGAGTTCCCTGACCGCTGCCGAGAAACCGTCGGCGATTCCCTCGACCCACGCCACGGGTGTCTCCGGGGGAAGCGTCAGGGAGATGACTGCGGCCGTCGCTACACCCCCCATGGCGTTGATGTCTGAGAGGTTCTGCGCCGCGGATTTCCATCCGACCTCGTATCCGCTGCTTTGGTAGCCGTTGCGCCAGTTCAGGCGGAAGTCCTGATCCTGGACGAGGGTATCGATGGTGAAGACGAAGCGCCCTCCCGGGGCGCCGATGATGGCCGCATCGTCCCCTGGCCCCAGCAGCATGCTCGCTCCGCGCAGACGCGGCAGGATCCGTTTCAGGACACCCGATTCACCGAGTCCGGCCACCGTGACTTCCTGATCCGATGTTTTAGCCACGGGCCCTCCGAACTGCGGAACTGAAGGAGTTGAAACGCCTGACTTCCTCGCTCACCGGTTCCACGATCGAGTTCTGCGCCACGTGGGCGATAGAGGCCTTCAGTTTCTTGCCCGCTGCCCGCGCTCTCCCGGAGGCAGCGGCCCGAGCCAGGAGGCCGGTTGCGAGCCCGAGGACAATACCCAGCAGCACTCCCCCGGCCAGCATCAAGGTCGGGACGGGAAGGCCTTCAACCCGGGGGGCTGGCGGAGCGTCGAACTGCAGATATCCCATGACCGCCAACACGGCCAACCATCCAGCTCCGGAGAGGGCAACGGCCAACGCCGCCCATTGGACCACGGAAACGACCGGCCACCACCAGGACCCACGTCCAGCCG